>CAYJQC010000002.1:122069-245667 GCA_964372215.1 uncultured Rhodospirillaceae bacterium | reverse complement strand
CCGTAGAGGTTGTCGAACTTCGACTTGGTGACGGAGTCGTTGACGTTGATCGCCGGCACCATCAGGCGGCCGGCCTTCGCCATCTCGTACAGCCGGTGCACGCCGGTCGTGGTCTCCTCCGACAGGCCCTTCACGTCCTTCATCATGTCCGGGTACTTGTCGTGCATGATGGCGGTCAGGTCGCCGCCGTCATCGAGGATCATGTTGGGGGTCCAGCCGTCGGGCCCCTTGATTGTCTGCTCGATGCACCACCAGAACTCCTCCTCGCTCATGCCCTTCCAGGCGAACACCGGGATGCCGGCGGCGGCGATCGCGGCGGCGGCCTGGTCCTGGGTCGAGAAGATGTTGCACGAGCTCCAGCGGATGGTGGCGCCGAGCGCGATCAGAGTCTCGATCAGCACCGCGGTCTGGATCGTCATGTGCAGGCAGCCGGCGATGCGGGCGCCCTTCAGCGGCTTGGCCTTGCCGAATTCCTCGCGCAGGGCCATCAGCCCCGGCATCTCGGTCTCGGCGATCGCGATCTCGCTGCGGCCCCACTTGGCCAGCTTGCCGTCGGCGACCTTGAAGTCGGTGAAGGATGCCATCGATTTCTCCTCGTCGGTTGTCGGCGGGCCGCGCCGGGCGGCCGCACCGGCCTGATACCGGGTTTCGCGGGACGCGAAAAAATGTCGCTGGATCAGAGAGTTGACCAGATTCGGCCCGGTCGCGCCCGAGGCGGGCAGCGGCTCCGCGCCGACAGCGGCAGGGGAAGCCCGGCCTAATACCAGTCGGGCACGCCCCCGGCAAGCCCGCGAAATGTATGGCCGGCCATCGGAAATGCCACGGCGCCCGCTTCAATCACATCCGGATGACCGGGTCAGGCAAGGCCGGACAAATCGGCCGCGCCCTGGACGCGACGGGTTCCGTGGGGTGCGGATGCCGCCTCACGCCAGCGCGTTGAAGTCGTCGAGCAGGGCGGCGATCCGGCCGGAATCGGCCTGGTCCATGATGGTGCGGGCGCAGCGCATGGCCGACAGCAGGTCGAGGTTGCGGATCCGCTGCTTGACCCGGGGCAGGGAGGTCGAGGCCATCGACAGCTCGCGGATGCCGAGGCCGAGCAGCAGCGGCGTATAGCGCGGGTCGCCGGCGATCTCGCCGCAGACCGAGACCGGGATGCGGGCCCTGAGCGCCGCCTCGGTCGCGAACTGAATGAGCCGCAGCACCGCCGGATGCAGCGGGTTGTAGAGATGGGCCACCTGCTCCTCGCCGCGGTCGATGGCCAGGGTGTACATGGTGAGGTCGTTGGTGCCGATGGCGAAGAAGTCGGAAACCTGCGCCAGCGCGTCGGCGGCGAGAGCGGCACCCGGCACCTCGATCATCACCCCCAGCGGCGGCGGCGGGTCGGCGATCTTCACCCGGCGCCGCTTCAGCCGCCGCGCCACGATCGCCATCACCTCGCGCACCTGGCGGATCTCGCTGGTGGTCGAAATCATCGGCAGCAGGATGCGCAGGGGGCCGTGGGCGCTGGCCCGCAGGATCGCGGCGAGCTGGGTCTCGAGCAGCGGGCGCACCTTGAGCGACAGGCGGATCGCCCGGAGGCCGAGCGCCGGGTTGGTCGGCTGCCCGAGATGGTGGTCGAGGCTGACCGCCAGCTTGTCGCCGCCGATGTCGAGGGTGCGCACCGTGATCGGCCGCCCGCCGAGCCCGGCGATCAGCGCCGCCAGCGCCCGGTACTGCTCGTCCTCGTCGGGCAGGTCGTCGCGGTTCATGAACAGGAACTCGGTGCGCAGCAGCCCGATGCCTTCCGCCCCGGCGCTGACCGCCATGTCGAGCTCGCGCGGCAGCTCGAGATTGGCGCCGAGCGCGATGCGGGTGCCGTCGCGGGTCACCGCGGCGAGCCGGCGCAGCCGGGTGAGCTGGCGCTGCTCGCGGGCGATCGCGGCCTGCCGGCGGCGCAGCTCTTCCAGCCGCGCCTCGCTGGGATTGACGATCACCCGTCCAGCGCCGCCGTCGATCACGATGGCGTCGCCGGTCCGGACCGCGCCGATCAGACCGGCCACCCCCAGCACCGCCGGCAGCGCCAGCGAACGGGCCATGATCGCGGTGTGGCTCTCGGCGCCGCCGAGCAAGGTCGCGAACCCGGCGACGCGCTGCGGATCCATCAGCGCGGTATCGGCCGGGGTCAGCTCCTCCGCCACCAGGATGCTGCCCTCCGGCAGGTGCGAGAAGGCCTGGTACGGTGTCTTGGTCAGGTTGCGGATCAGCCGGCTGCCGACCTCGCGGATGTCGTCGGCACGCGCCGCCAGATAGGGATCCTCCAGGGTGGCGAATTTCTGCGCCACCTCGGCGATTTCCGCCTGGACCGCGGCCTCGGCATTGACGCGCTCGCCGGCGATGCGCTTCTCGACGCCGCGCACCACGCGGCTGCCGGTCAGCATCTGCAGATGCGCCTCGAGCAGGAAGTCGATCTCCTCGGCGACCGCGGCGGGCAGGTTCTGCGACTTCGCCTTGAGCTTGCGGACCTGCTTCTGCGCCTGGGCGACGGCATTGGCGAACCGGAGCTGCTCGGCCGCCACCTCGTCGTCGCCGGCCAGGTGGTACTCCGGAACCTGGGCGACGCCCGACTCCACCAGATGGGCGATGCCGATGGCGATGCCCGACGCCACGCCCAGGCCCTCGAAGACCCGCTCGGCCTTGCTGCGCGGCGGACCGCCGCCGGGGCGGCTTCGGCGCTCAGTCTTCATCGAACTTGCGCTCGACCAGCTCGGCGATCGCGGCGAGCGCCGCTTCGGCATCGCTGCCGCGCGCCCGCAGCTCGATCTCGGTGCCCGGCGCCGCCGCCAGCATCATCAGCCCCATGATCGAGCGGCCGGAGACCTCGGTATCGCCCTTGATCACCGTGACCTCGGCGGCGAATCGGTCGGCGAGCTTGACGAACTTCGCCGCGGCGCGGGCGTGCAGGCCGCGCTGGTTGACGATGGTGACGATGCGCGTGATCGCGCCGCCGCTCGCGGCGCCATCGCCCGTCCTGCCCTGGTGCTGATCATTCGGCATGCCGGCCCCCGCAGCCCGAGCCACTCGCTTGCGCCGGTCGTCAGCCGCCGGCGTCGGCGAGCAGCTGCGAAGCCACGTTGATGTACTTGCGGCCCGCCTCCTGCGCGGCGGTGACCGCCGCCTGCAGGGTTTCGCTGTCGCGCACCCGCGCCAGCTTGATCAGCATCGGCAGGTTGATGCCGGCGATGACCTCGACATTCGCCTTGTCGAGCACCGAGATCGCCAGGTTCGACGGCGTGCCGCCGAACATGTCGGTGAGCAGCACGACGCCGGCGCCGTCATTGACCTTGGCCACCGACTCGAGGATCTCGCGGCGGCGCTGTTCCATGTCGTCGTCGGGACCGATGCACACCGCGGCCACCCGTTCCTGCGGTCCCACCACGTGCTCCAGCGCCGCGATGAACTCCTGGGCCAGTCGGCCATGCGTCACCAGTACCATGCCGATCATGGCGCGTGTCCTCTTGCTGTCGTCATGCGTCCTCCGCCTGCGGGCGGACGAGATCGCGATGGCGAAGCTCGACCGGATGTCCCTGCGCGCGCAGCCAGGCGGCCAGTCGCTCGGCGACCATGACGGAACGGTGCCTGCCGCCGGTGCAGCCGACGGCAAGGGTGAGATAGCTCTTTCCTTCCTGCTCGAAGCGCGGCAGCAGCGGCTGCAGCAGGCCGGTGAGCCCGTCGAAGAACCGGGCGAGGCCGGGATCCGCCTCGATGAAGCGCACCACCTCGGCATCGCGGCCGGTCCGCTCGCGCAGCCCCGGCTCGTAATGCGGGTTGTGCAGGAAGCGCACGTCGAGCACCAGGTCGGCCTCGCGCGGCAGTCCCTGGCGATAGGAGAACGAGACCACGGCGACGGCGAGGCCGGGCGCGCGATCGACGGCGAAGTTGCTGGCCAGCACGCGCTTGAGGTCGCCGGTCTTCAGCTCCGAGGTGTCGATCACCAGGTCGGCCACCTCGCGCAGCGGGGCGAGCAGCGCGCGCTCGTGGCGGATGCCGTCGGCGACCGGCCGGTCGATCGCCAGCGGATGGCGCCGCCGCGTCTCGGTGAAGCGCCGCTGCAGGACCTCGTCGCTGCACAGCAGGAAAATGAGCCGCACGTTGCGCCCGCCGTCGCGCAGCGTCGCAAGCTGCTCGAGCAGCGCGCCCGGGCTGAAGCCGCGGGTGCGCGAATCGATGCCGATGGCGACCGGCTGGCTCGGCGTGCCGGCGGCCAGGCCGCCCAAGAGGGTCAGCGGCAGATTGTCGACCGCCTCGTAGCCGATATCCTCGAGCAGCCTGAGCGCGGTCGTGTGTCCGGCCCCGGCGAGCCCGGTGATGATCAGGAGCGGCGGCTGCGACGGCGGGCTTGCCAAGTCCGTCGCGACAGTCGAGGCGGCGGCGGTCAAGGCCGGCTGGGCGGTGCTCGTCATGGGGGCGGCATTATAAACCCCGCCCCGGCGCGCACCACAAGGCGCAGCTTGGCGGCGGCCGAGGCGCTTCGCGGGTCGACCGCCACCACCGGCACGGCGACGCCAAGGCATTGCCAGTGCTGCGGTTCCGGCAGGCGTTCGATCTCGGCCTGGGGCTTCAGGTCGACCACCAGGCCGAGCGGCGCGGCGTCCAGGCTGGGCAGCGCGACCAGGCCGAGGCCGCGCAGCTCGAGCCGACCCCTGGTCGCGGCCGGCGCCGCCGTCGGCAGGCTGGCGACCAGCCGGTCGCCGTCGCGGGTCAGCAGGGTCAGGTCGTCGGCGATCAGCGCCGCGCCGCCGTCGACCAGGCGCAGCGCCAGGTCCGACTTGCCGCTGCCCGGCGGCCCGCGCAACAGCACGCCGATCCCATCGAGCGCGACGCAAGTGGCCTGGACGTTAGTCCGCTGCGGTGCGCCCGGGCTCATCGACGCGCGGGCAGGGCGACGACGAAGCGCGCCCCGCACACCCGGCGGTCGCCGTCGACGCGGTTCTCGGCGCTGACGCGCCCGCCATGGGCTTCGGCGATCTGCTTGGAGATGCTGAGGCCGAGGCCGGAATGGGTGCCGTACTTCTCGCCGGCCGGACGTTCGCTGTAGAAACGGTCGAAGATCGCCTCGAGCTTGCCGGTCGGGATGCCCGGCCCGTCGTCGCTGACGCTCACCCGCACTTCGTCGCCGCTGCGCGCCGCCTCGAGCCGGATGGTCCCGCGCGGCGGGCTGAACGACACCGCGTTGCTGATCAGATTGCGCAGCACCTGGCCGAGGCGGCTCTCCAGCCCGTCGACCACCAGGTCCTGATGGCGCGCGATGTCGATCGCGAAACGCGGCGCGTCGGCGGCGGCGGTGGCTTCGTGGACCCGCGCCAGCGTCTCCAGCATGCGCCCCAGGTCGACCGGCTCGGTTTCGGCGCGCGACAGTTCGGCGTCGAGGCGCGACGCGTCGGATATGTCGCTGATCAACCGGTCGAGCCGCTGCACGTCGTCGAGGATGATGCCCATCAGCCGCTTCTGCTGCACCGGGTCCTCGACCCGCGCCACGGTCTCCACCGCGCTGCGGAGCGAGGTCAGCGGATTCTTGATCTCGTGCGACACGTCGGCGGCGAAGCGCTCGATCGCGTCCATGCGCCGCCACAAGGCCGCGGTCATGTCGCGCAGCGCACCCGACAGGTCGCCGATCTCGTCGCGCCGGCGCGTGAAGTCGGGGATCGGCGTCTGCCGTCCATGGCCGTGGCGCACCCGCTCGGCGGCCTCGGCCAGGAGATGGATCGGCCGGGCGATGGTGCGGGCCAGATACAGGGACAGCAGGATGGTGATGGCGAAGGCGACGCCGAACACCTTGAGCATGTCGAGGCGCACGTCGCGCACCGCGGCGTCGATCTCCTCGCTGCCGGTGGTCAGCAGCAGACTGCCCAGGACCTGGCGATAGCGCTGCACCGGCACCGCGACCGACAGCACCAGGCCGCGCTCGCCGTCGCTGCGCACCTCGCTGCGGAGCTCGCCCTGCAGCGCCTTCACCGCCTCGGGATAGTCCCCGGCGGTCTGGGGAGAGCGTTCGTGATAACGCGGCAGCGAGCGCCCCGACGGCACGTAGCCGACGATGACGTCGTAGACGTCGCCGAGCAGCGTGTTCCACAGTCCGCTGTCGCGCATCGGCGGCAGCGCCTCGATCTCGACCTGACCGCCGGGACCGAGCAGCCGGTTGCTGTCGGCCAGCAGCGCGCCGTCCGGCGCGAACAGTCGGGCGCGCCGCTTCGATGCTTCGACCAGGCGCCGGACTGTCTGGCGCGTGGTCTCGGCGGTCAGGGTTTCCTTGCCGGTGGAATCGATGACCACGCCGGTGGCGCCGAGGGCGCCGGCGAACAGCTCGGCCTCGGTGGTCATGGCGTCGATCTCGGTTTCGATCAGGCCGTCGCGGTATTCTCCGAGATACAGCAGCCCGGCGACCGGGATGACCAGGGCCAGCACGTTGAGCGCGAGGATGCGGCGGGTGAGCGGGGTCAGCCGCCGGCGCCGGCGCAGCCGCCGGCCCGCCTCGCCGGCCCGCGCGGCGCCGCTGCCGACATCGCGCAGCCTGTCGTGCAGGGCAGCGTCCGGCGCCGCGTCGCCGGCGTCGGGACCGGCGGGAAGCTCGGTCGATTCGGCCTTCCGTCGCGTCCGCCCGCCGGACCCGGGGCGTCCGCCTTCGCCGCGCGCGGGTGGCGATTCCTGCCAAGGCTCGTCCGCAGTCGGTCCCTGCAGCCGCGGCTCGATGCGGGCATAGGCCGGCCGCTCGCTCACCCGGCGTGCTCGGACGCGAGCGTCTGCGCGTCGCGGCGCTCAGCGCTCTCGATAGCGATAGCCGACACCGTACAGCGTCTCGATCTGGTTGAAGTCGCCGTCGATCGCCTTGAACTTCTTGCGCAGCCGCTTGATGTGGCTGTCGATGGTGCGGTCGTCGACATAGATGTGCTCGCCATAGGCCGAGTCCATCAGCTGGTCGCGATTCTTGACGTGGCCGGGGCGCGTGGCCAGCGCCTTCAGCAGCAGGAACTCGGTGACGGTGAGCTGCACCGGCCCGCCCTTCCAGCTGCACATGTGGCGCGCGCCGTCGAGCACCAGCTCGCCGCGGGTCAGCGCCTCGGAGGCGTTCTGGACCGAGCCTTCGCGGGTCAGGGCCTCGCGGCGCAGCAGGACCCGGATGCGCTCGATCAGCAGGCGCTGGGAAAACGGCTTCTTGATGTAGTCGTCGGCCCCCATCCGGAGGCCCATGAGCTCGTCGACCTCGTCGTCCTTCGAGGTCAGGAAGATGACCGGCAGGTCCGAGCCGCGGCGCAGCTTCTCGAGCAGCTCCATGCCGTCCATGCGCGGCATCTTGATGTCGAGGATGGCGAGGTCGACCGGGCTCTGGCTCAGTCCGCGCAACGCCTCGGCGCCGTCGGTATAGGTACGTACGGCAAAGCCCTCGGCCTCCAGCATCATGGAGACCGAGGTCAGGATGTTGCGGTCGTCATCGACCAGGGCAATGGTCTGCGGCACGGCGGCTTCCTCGTGCGGGTTCCCGTTAGGTGTAGAGGGTTGCGGCTCCGCTGCCAAGTGGCGTGCGGTCTCCGGCTCGGCGGGAAAACCGTTCGGTCCCAGAGGCTTGCTCTCAGTCATGCCGGACCATCGCAAGCCAATGTGGCGGCTTTGCGGCGCGGTTGACGGCGCCGGCCCGCCGCTTCACCTTGCCGGCGATGAACGATCCCGTTCCTGGCAGCCCGGCGGCCGATCCGGCCACGGATTCCGGCGGTGGCACGCCCGCGGCGGCGGTGCGCCGGCTGCTGCGCGGCGTCGACCGGGCGGCGCTCGCCACCCGCCTGCCCGTCGGCGCCGAGGGGGCCGGCGCGGCGATCGGCGGCTGGCCCTATGCCTCGCTGGTGCTGCTCGCGGTCGACCAGGGCGCGGCGCCGTTGCTGCTGATCTCCGACCTGGCGGAGCACACCCGGGCGATCCGGGACGAGGCCCGGGTCGCGCTGCTGGTCGATGGCACCGCCGGGCTCGACGATCCCCTGACCGGCGCCCGGGCCAGCCTGGTCGGCCGGGCGCTGCCCTGCGCCGACCCGGCGCTGCTGGCGCGCTATGTCGCCCGGCACCCTTCCGCGGCCGGCTATGCCGGGTTCCGGGATTTCCACCTGTTCCGGATCGAGCTCGCCGCCGCCCATCTGGTGGCCGGATTCGGCCGCATCCACTGGGCCGCGGCGGCCGAGATCCTCGACCGCCCGGCGCCGGCATTGGCCGCGGCCGAGCCCGATATCCTCGCCCACATGGCTGCCGACCACGCCGATGCCCTCGATCTCATGGCCGCGGCC
Source organism: uncultured Rhodospirillaceae bacterium (assembly GCA_964372215.1). GTDB lineage: Bacteria > Pseudomonadota > Alphaproteobacteria > Dongiales > Dongiaceae > DAIMFL01. Next base: position 237,364 of record CAYJQC010000002.1, on the reverse strand, counting down.
GCCGGGCTGGCCGGGACCGGCTGGCGCATGACCGGAATCGATCCCGAAGGGTTCGACCTGCGGCGCGGCGGCGCGGTCGGGCGGATCGGGTTCGGCCGGCGGGTCGAGGATGCGGAAGGCGCGCGCGCCGAGCTGGTACGGCTCACCCGCGCCGCGCGCGCAGCGACCCCGGCCGCCTGAGCCGAACGGCGACAAGAAAAATGGCCGGTCCCGATTTTCGGGACCGGCCGCAAGGGAGACAGTCGAGGCTGGGAGACAGTCGGACGCCGGGACAGGGGAGCCCGGACGAAAGACACAGGGCTAGTCGGCGCTCTGGTCGATGATGTAGCCGGTGGCGGTGCCGGCCGCGGCACCGATCGCCGCGCCGGTCGCGATGCCGAGGCCGCCGGTCAGCGCGCCGACGACGGCGCCGGCGCCGGCGCCGATCGCGCCGCCGCTCAGCATGCGCTGCTCGGTCGAGTTCATGTTGCTGCACCCGGCTGTGGCCAGCAGCAGCGCCAGGGCCAGGCCAACGGTCATGGGCTTCATCGTCGTTCTCCTGTCCGCGAAAGACATGACAGGCAAAATAGGCATACGGTCCTGCGGGGCAAGAGCCGGCGCGGTGGCAAAATTGTGGCTGTATCGCGGGCGCCGCGAAATCCCTGCGCTGTCAGCCCTTTGTCGCGCCGGTGATGGCGATCACTCAGCGTCGGCTTCGCAGCGCTGGCGTGCGCAGCGGACCAATCGCGCTACGGCAGGACCGTCGAGCTTGGGTGGATCACCACCACCCTGGCTTCCGCGGCGGTCGCCGTGCGGTGCTCGACGCCGCGCGGCACCACCAGCATCTCGCCGGCGGCGAGGCGCACGGCGCGATCGCGGAACTCGACGGTGATCTCGCCGTCGATCACCCAGAACAGCTCGTCCTCATCGGCATGGGCGTGAAAGGCATGGCGCCCGCGGAACCGGCCGGCCCTGACCGCGATGTCGTTGACGGTGGCGACGGTGCGCAGGCCCTGGCCGGCGCCGAGCGCGGCGAAGGTGCGGTCGAGATCGATCTTGTCCATGGGCGGTTCTCCCGCCGCCGAGTGAACCGCCGCGCGGCGCGCGCTGCCAGTCACGTTTTGTGTCGCGGTGTTTCCGGCCGGGCGTCCGCCGGCATCGTCGGCGGCGGCCCGATCATCCCTTGATGGCGCCGGCGGTCAGGCCGGACACGATGCGGCGCTGGAGCACCAGCACCAGCAGGATGAGCGGCAGGGTGACGATCACCGAGGCGGCCATGACCCGGCCCCACGGCAGCTCGTAGGCGGTGGCGCCGCTGATCAGCGCGATCGCCACCGGCACCGTGCGCTGCTCGGTCGACAGGGTGAAGGTGAGCGCGAACAGGAACTCGTTCCAGGCCAGGATGAAGGCCAGCAGCCCGGTCACCGCCAGGGCGGGCGCCAGCACCGGCAGGAACACGCTGACCACGATCCGCCAGGGCGGCGCGCCGTCGACGGTTGCCGCCTCCTCGAGCTCGACCGGCAGCTCGCGCATGAACGCGGTCAGCACCCAGGTGGTGAACGGCAGGGTGAGCACGAGATAGGACAGCACCAGTCCCGTCAGGCTGTCATAGAGGCCGAGCAGGCGGATCAGCTCGAACATGCCGGACAGCACCGCGATCTGCGGAAACATCGACACGCTGAGGATCGCGAGCAGCACGGCGGCGCGGCCGCGGAAGCGGATCCGGCCGAGCGCATAGGCGGCCGACAGCGCCAGCACCAGCGACAGCGCGGTGGCGAGGGACGCCACCACCAGGGAGTTCAGGATGTTGCGGCCGAACGGCTGCTCGCGGAACAGCGCGACGTAGTTCTCGAGCGTCGGGTGGGCCGGGAACAGCTCGACCTCGAACAGGGCGCTGCCGGTCTTCAGCGACGACACCACCGCCCAGTAGAACGGGAAGGCGGCATAGAGCACGATCAGGCCGACCAGCCCGTAGAACGCGACGCGGCCGATCAGTCGGATCGCGCGGTTCACGCCGCGTCCCCGCGCCCGCCGAGGTCGATGCGGCCGGCGGTCAGCAGCAGCACGCTGACCAGCGCGATGACCAGGAACAGGCAGGTGGCGGCGGCGGAGCCGTAGCCCATGTCCTGGAACTCCACCAGCTGCTGGCGGGCATACACCGACATCGACGCGGTGTTGGCGTTGTTGCCGGTCAGCACGTAGATCACGTCGAACACCCGCAGCGCATCGAGCGCGCGGAACAGCACCGCGACCAGCAGGGCGGGCCGGATCAGCGGCAGGGTGATGCTGACGAACGCGCGCAAACGGTTCGCGCCGTCGATGCTGGCGGCGTCGTAGATCTCCCGCGGCAGGACCTGCAGCGCCGCCAGGGTGAGCAGTGCCATGAACGGCGTCGACTTCCAGACGTCGACGGCGATCACCGCCGCCATCGACAGCGCGGGATCGCCGAGCCAGGCCCAGGGCTCGGCAATCAGGCCGACGGCGATCAGCGCCGCGTTCACCACGCCGTAGAGATCGTGGAGCATCCAGCCCCACATCTTGGCCGAGACCACCGTCGGGATGGCCCAGGGAATCAGCACCGCCGCACGCAGCAGGCCGCGCCCGGGCAGGCGGGCGCTGAGGGTCAGCGCGATGACCAGGCCGAGCGCGGTCTCGACGGCGACCGAGATCGCGGTGAACAGCAGCGTGTTGCCGACTGCGCGCCACCACTGCGGATCGCCGGCGAGGGCGCAGTAATTGGCGAAGCCGATGAAGCGCCAGCCGCCGATGTCCGACAGATAGGCGTCGGTGAAGCCGAAGCCGATGGTGCGCAGCAGCGGCCAGGCCGCGACCGCGGCCAGGGCGAGCAGCATCGGCGCCAGGAACAGCCACGCCGCAAGTACCCGCCGCTCCCCGAACGACAGCGGCGGCCGGCGTTCGCGCGGCGCGGCCGGCGCCGGCAGGCCGCGGCTCCGGCCGCTACCAGCTGCCGCCACGGCTCAGTCGATCGAGCTCGGCCGCGAGACCGGCGAGATTCTCCGCCGCCGTGCCGCGGCCGGACAGGCTGTCATGGACCGCCTGCACGAAGCCGCTCGAGACTCGGTTGTAGCGCCGGCCGGTCACGCTCGACGGGCGCGCCACGGCGCCGTCCAGGATCGCCGTGAAATCGGCAAGGAACGGATTGGCGGCCAGCAGCTCGGGGTCGTCGTACAGGCTGCGCCGCGTCGGGTTGAACGCGCCGGCGATGGCGCGCCGCTTCTGCTCGTCGCTGCCGGTCAGATGGCGGACCAGATCGGTGGCCTCCTGCGGATGGCTGGAATAGCGCGAGACGGCGAGCTGCTGGCCGCCCAGTGTCGCCCCGTGGCGACCCTCGGGCCCGGCCGCCCGGGGCAGCGGGGCGACCCCGACCTTGCCGGCGACCGGGCTGTCCGCAGCGTTGGCCAGCGCCCAGGCATAGGGCCAGTTGCGCATGAACACCGCCATGCCCGACTGGAACACGCCGCGCGCGTCCTCTTCGGCATAGTTCAGCACGCCCTGGGGCGAGATGGTGCCGATCCAGCTCCGGGCCTGGTCGATCGCCTGCGCCGCCCGGCGGTTGTCGATGGTGATGGTGCCGTCGGCGGCGATGACAGTGCCGCCGCCATGGCTGTAGATCCATTCGAGGGCGTTGCAGGCGAGACCCTCATAGGCGCGCCCCTGCCAGACATAGCCCTGCAGCCCGGCATTGCCGGCGGCCCGCTCGGCCGCGACGATGGCGGTCGCGGTCTCGGCCAGCGCCTGCCAGGTCTCGGGCACCGGCAGGCCGTATCTTTCGAGCAGGTCGGCGCGGTAGTAGAGCATCCCGGCGTCGACGAACCACGGCGCCGCGACCAGCATGTCGTCGACGGTGTCGTTGGCCAGCAGCGCGTCGAAATGATCCGCCAATGCCACGGCCGGGATGTATCGATTGAGATCGACGAAGTGGTTCGCCAGGATGCCCGGCCACACCACGTCGATCTGGAAGACGTCGATGTCGCCCGATCCGGCGGCGAGCAGCGACTGGTAGAGCGCGAGCCGCTCGTTGGCGTCGGCGGGGGTCGCGACCAGCTTGACCTGGTTGCCGGTCCCGGCGGCCCAGGCCTCGGCGCCGGCGCGGCACAACTCCAGCTCCACCCCCAGCGACGAACAGGAAATCGCGATCGTCACGCCGGCCCGCGCGGACGTTCCGGTGCCGGGCGACGGCCCCAGCAGAAGCGTCACGGAAAGGGCGACGGCGCCGCCGATGATGGATGCTTTCGACACGGCTTCCTCCCGGGTTGCCCGCGCTTCCTCCGCTTTCCGGACGCCGTCCGACGCCGCCCAGGCGAACCGCCAAACGGCATCGTCCCGTGATGGCGACGGTTCGGGACCGATGCTGTGGTGGATCCGGAAGCCGGCAGCCTAGAGCACGATCCGATCAGGTTGGCCCAACCTGATCGGTGAATCGTGCTCTTCTTTCATTAGAGTAGAGCGTGATTCACCGATCAAGCCGATTCGGCTTGATCGGATCACGCTCCAGCAGCCCCCGGCGACCGGCGCGAGCGCGCGGCCGCTAACCATGGTCGGATCGCACTGAAACAGTGCAATCCGTGAATCATGCTCTACTACAAAAAGGGAGACCAAGATCGGCATCAGCCGGCGAAGTCGTCGGCGCGGTGCACCTCGTTGCCGCCGAGCAGGGTCAGCAGCACCTCGGTGCCGGCGATCTCGTAGGGGTCGATCGCGAACACGTCGCGGTCGAGCACGATGAGATCGGCGAGCTTGCCCGGCACAAGCGATCCGGTCTCGCCGCCGCGCCAGGCGCAGGCGGCGGCGCAGGTGGTGTAGCCGCGCACCACGTCGGCGACGCTCAACCGCTCCTCGGCCTCGAACACCGGATAGTCCGGCCCCTTGTCCTCGGGCTGGCGGGTCACCGCGACCTGCATGATCGGGAACGGGTTCAGAGTCGACACGCCCCAGTCGCTGCTGACCGCATAGGGCGCGCCGGAGTCGATGATCGAGCGCCAGGGATACATCCAGCGCCCGCGTTCCGGCCCGATCATCGGCAGTGCCACATCGGTCACCGACGGCTCGCAGCGGGCCCACAGCGGCTGGATGTTGGCGACCACGCCGAGCTCGCGCAGGCGCGGGATGTCGGCGGGGTCGATCACCTGTACTTGGGGGCGCTGTGGCCGGGGGGGCCTGGCGCGGTTCCCCGCCGGCGCCGCCGCGATGCGGTCGAGCGCGACCGGGGTCGCGCGGTCGCCGATGACATGGACGTGAAGCTGGAACCGCGCCGCGTCGAACACCCGGAACAGCTGGGCCAGCTGGTCCAGGTCGAACATGATCGCGGCATTGCCGCCGGCGGCGTCGGAATAGTCCTCGAGCATCGCCGCGGTGCGGTTCTCCAGCACGCCGTCGAGGAAGAACTTCGCCGAGTGGACCCGGACATTGGCGCTGCGGTAGTCGCGGCGCAGCGCCTCGACCCGGCCGAGCGCGTCGGGCACCGACTCCTCCGGGAAGACCTTGGCGGTGGCGGCGACCCGCAGGGTGAGATCGCCGGCCCGGTCGAGACCGCGATAGACCTTCATGTGGCGCTCTTCGACCAGGGCGTCGAGCACGCCGGTGATGCCGTGGCGATTGCACAGCGCCTGGCCGAACCGCACGCCGTCGGCGTAGCGCTCGAGCGGCGCCTCCGGCAGCCGCTTGAAGATCCAGCCGATGGCGTCCTCGTAGGCGAGCCCGGTGGGTACGCCCTCACCATCGCGCACGAACTGGCCGTTGCGGGGATCGGCGACGCTGGCGTCGAGGCCGATCGCCTCGCACCCCTTGGTGTTGAGCGCGGCATTGTGGCCGTCGGAGGCGAAGATGAAGCAGGGCCGGTCGGGCACCGCCTCGTCCAGCACCTGGCGGGTCAGGTTGTGCGCGCCGAAGATGCCGGAATACCAGCCGACGCCGTGGACCCAGAGCTCGTTGGTCTGGCGCGCCGCGTAGTCGCGCATGATCCGCTGCAGCTCGGCGACCGTGCGCGCCGCTTCCAGGTTGGCGCTGGTGGAGAACTCGGTGCCGCTGTCCTGCAGGTGGATATGGGTGTCCTGGAACCCCGGCAGGACCAGCCGGCCGCCGGCGTCGACCTTGCGGGTGCGCCCGTTGGCGAGCGCCCGGATCTCGGCGTCCTCGCCGAGCGCCAGGATGCGGCCGCCGCCGGCGGCCAGCGCCCGCGCCCGCGGTCGCGCCGGATCCATGGTGCGGATGTCGGCGTTGAACAGGATCAGGTCGGGGGTCGGCATGGCGGACATGGCGGGACTCGGGTCAGGGGGCGACGATCTGGCGCGCCGCGATTCAGTCGGGGGTGTCGGAAAGCGCGCGCCTTACCGCCCGGGCCAGTTCGGCCCGGTGGAACGGCTTCTGCAGGAGCCGGACTCCGGGATCGACCCGATCGTGATGGATGACCGCGTTCTCGGAATAGCCGGACATGTACAGCACCCGCAGCGACGGCTGCAAGGCGGTCGCCGCTTCTGCGACCCGGCGCCCGTTCATGCCGCCCGGCAGCACCAGATCGGTGAGCAGCAGGTCGAACTCGTCGGCCCTCAGGCGCTCGAGCGCCGCCCGACCGGAATTCGCCGTCGCGATCCGATAGCCGAGCCCGCCGAGCTGGGCCACCACCAGCTCGCAGATGCCCTCGTCGTCCTCGACCACCAGGATCCGTTCGCCTTGGCCCATCAGGTCGCCGTCGTCGAGCGGCGGCGACAGGTCGTCCGGCTTCGCGTCGGCGCGCGGCAGATAGATCCTGAAGGTGGTGCCGTGGCCCAGCTCGCTGTAGACGCTGACATGGCCATGGGATTGCTTGACGAATCCGTAGACCATGGCGAGGCCGAGGCCGGAGCCCTTGCCGGGCTCCTTGGTGGTGAAAAACGGCTCGAACACCCGACGGCGCGTCTTCTCATCCATGCCGGTGCCGTTGTCGCTCACGGAGATCACGACATAGGCGCCGGGCCTCACTTCCGATTGCTGCGCGGCGTAGGCCTCGGCGAGCTGGGCGTTCGCCAGCTCGATGGTGAGCTTGCCGCCGCTCGCCATGGCGTCGCGCGCGTTGAGCGCCAGGTTGACGATGGCGGATTCGAGCTGCGCCGGATCCACCTCGCACAGCCAGAGGTTGGGCGCGCTCACGATCTCGATCTCGATCTGCTCGCCCAGGGTCCGGCCGAGCATCGCCAGCGCGCCGGCGACGATCTGCCGGGCCTCCACCGGCCGCGGCTGCAGCGGCTGCTGCCGCGAAAAGGCCAGAAGCTGGCGGGTGAGCGTGGCGCCGCGTTCGCCCGCCTTCAGCGCCATCTGAACCTGCGCGACCCGCGAATCGTCGGGGGCGAAGGTTTCGAGCAGCAGCTCCAGCCGGCCGATGACCACCGCCAGGAGATTGTTGAAGTCGTGTGCGATGCCGCCGGTCAGCTGGCCCACCGCTTCCAGCCGCTGCGATTGCATGAGCATCTGCAGCAGCCGCTGTTCCTCGGTCACGTCGAGCGCCAGGACCACGAATCCGCGCACCGCGCCGTCGTCGTCGAGATCGGGGACATAGGTCACGTTGAAGCTGGATGCGCCCTGCGGCGTCGGCAGATCGAGGGTACACTTGACGACTTGGCCGGCCAGCGCCTGGCTGATGTTGGGCGCCGCGTACTCGTAGGCGGCTTCGCCGAGCACCGAGCGGACATGCTGGCCGAAGGGCTGCGTCGACGTGACGCCGAAGAACTTGTCGTAATAGGCGTTGGTGAAGCGATAGCGCTGGTCGGCGTCGACATAGGCGACCAGTGCCGGCAGCCGGTCGATGATCAGCCGCAGGCCGATCTCGGCGCGCTCCAGCGAGTCCTGGGTCTGAAGCCGCTGCTCGATCTCCGATTCGAGTTCGGCCGCCTGGCTGTCCAGCGCCCTTTCGACCCTTGCGTGGCTTTTCTGGAAGCGTTGGTCCGAGGCCAGCTTGCGGGCGACCACGAAGGCCATGACCCAGTAGCTGACGATCAGGAATCCCCGGTTCATCAGGATGATGTCGGGGTTGCCGCCCTCGGTCAGGGCGAAGCCGGCCAGGCTGAACAGGCTGGCCAGCGCGGCCAGCACATAGGGCGCGCGCCGGTGCGCGGTCCAGGTCAGCAGGGCGATCGCCAGCAGATGGGGGAACACGCCGGCGGCGACCCCGCGCGGAGTCGCCAGGTCGACCGCAAAGCTGATGCCGGAGATCACGAAGGCCGCGATCAGGAAATGCCGGTGGTACCGGAATTGCGGCGTGTCGGAAACCTCCGGTTGGTTGGACCGTCCCGCCGCCATCTGGTCGTACAGTTTTTTCCGCGTGCCCCGCCTGTCCGGCCATCATACCGCCCGGCCGCCATGCGCCAATACGGATTCGCCGGCCCCGAACGCGACGTTTAATTAATTGAAATTACATGATAAATTGGTTTTTATCAGGCGTAAACACCTGCCTGGGCATGATGGCAGGCTTCCACCAGATGGCCCCGACCCTCCCGGCTGCCGCGCCGCCGCTGCCGGGCTCCGGGATGCCAAGGAGACCGGCGATGCTCTACTACATGCACGAACTGCAGCGGATGAGCATGGCGCCGGCGCGCTTCGCCGCCGAGGCGACGAAGCTCATCATGAAGAACCCGTTCAACCCGATCGCCAGCACCTATTGGGGCCGCACGCTGGGCTCGGCCGCCGACGTGTTCGAGCATCAGACCCGGCGCTACGGCAAGCCCGACTGGGGCCTCGACTCCACCGAGATCGACGGCGTGCCGGTGGCGGTCGAGATCGAGCCGGCGATCACCCGCACCTGGTGCCGCCTGCTGCACTTCAAGCGCGATACCGCCCGCAACGATCCGCGGCTTCTCATCGTCGCCCCGATGTCCGGGCATTTCGCCACCCTGCTGCGCGGCACGGTCGAGCGGATGCTGCCCAATCACGACGTCTACGTCACCGATTGGAGCGACGCGCGCATGGTCCCGATGACCGAGGACAAGTTCAATTTCTACGACTATGTCGACTACGTCGTCGACTTCCTGCACTACCTCGGCCCCAACACCCACATCATGGGCGTGTGCCAGCCTTCGGTGCCGGTGATGGCCGCCGTCGCCTTGATGTCGGGCTGGGGCGACAATTGCGTGCCGTCCTCGATGACCCTGATCGGCGGGCCGGTGGACACCCGCAAGTCGGAGACCGCGGTCAACCGCCTCGCCACCGAGAACGATCTCGAGTGGTTCGAGAAGAACGTGGTGGTGCAGGTGCCGCCGTTCTATCCCGGCGCCATGCGGCAGGTCTATCCCGGCTTCATCCAGCTCACCAACTTCATCTCGATGAATCTCGACAAGCACATGGAGGCGCAGCACGAGCTGTTCGAGCATCTGGTGAAGGGCGACGACGACGCGGCGGACAAGAAGCGCGGCTTCTACGAGGAATACCTGGCGGTCGCCGACCTGCCGGCCGAGTTCTACCTGTCCACCCTCGACATCGTGTTCCAGCGCCATCTGCTGCCCAAGGGCGAGCTGGTCATGCGCTGGCATCCGGTGAAGCCGGACGCGATCGAGCGCACCGCGATCCTGTGCATCGAGGGCGGGCTCGACGACATCTCGGGGGTCGGCCAGACCAAGGCCGCGCTCGACATCACGCCGAACCTGCCGAAATCGAAGAAGCACTATCACCTGCAGGAGAATGTCGGCCATTACGGCCTGTTCAACGGCGGCAAGTGGCGCAATGCGATCGCGCCTGTCATCGAAGGCTTCATCCGCCGCCACGACGCGGAGAAACGGGATTAGGTCGCATCCCTCGCCGGCAATCCGCCCGGCCGGATGAAGTCGACCAGCACCTTGACCGGCAGCTTCCACGCATCGGCCTCGTTGTAGCGGCCGCACAAGATGGCGACCGCCAGGTCGCGGCTCGGCACCACCATCAGGCGCTGGCCGCCATTGCCGAACCCGGCCATCCACGGCCGGCCGTCGGTCATCAGGCTCCCCAGCCACCACTGATAGCCATAGCGCAGGCCGTCGCCGATGTCGGCGCGCGGCGCGAAGGCGGCGTCGAGCCAGTCGGCCGGCACGATCCGCGCCGCGTCCCATCTGCCGCCGTTCAGCACGAGCTGGCCGATCTTCGCCAGGTCGCGCGGGGGTCAGGCGCAGCCCCGAGGCGACCGACGGCTCGCCGTTGGTACCGAGCGTCCAGGTGAAGTCGGCGATGCCGAGCGACCCGAACAGCGCTTCGCGGGCATAGTCGATGAGGCCCCTGCCGGTGCCGTCACGGCCGTTTGGCCGGAACCGTCGATGTTGTATGATTCCGGCGCCACCCCTCCTCGCGGCGGGGTGGCATGGGCAAGCACAGGGGAGAGACGCCATGGCCAAGGGTCAGCAGCGCAGCAGCAAGGAAAAGAAGAAGCCGAAGCAGGACAAGGCGAAGTCCGGCGGCGGGCAGAGCGCCTACAAGTCGGAAATGACCGGCAAGACGACCACGACGATGCCGCCGCCGCGCAAGGGGTGACGCAGGTGCGCTGACGGCGGGGGGGCGGAAGCTTTCTCGCCTAATGCGCCTCGGCCCAGCTGTCGGCGAGGCCGGTATCGGCGATCAGGGGCACGTCGAGCTCGAGCGCCGGGTGAATCGCGTCTTCCATCACCTGCTTCACCAACTTGGCGGTCTTCTCGGCCTCCTTCACCGGCACCTCGAACAAGAGCTCGTCATGCACCTGCAGCAGCATGCGGGCCTTGAGCCTGGCGTCGGCCAGCGCCGGCATCACCCGGATCATGGCGCGCTTGATGATGTCGGCGGCGCTGCCCTGCAGCGGCGCGTTGATCGCCGCGCGTTCCATGAAGGATTTCCGCGCCGGGTTCTTGTCGTTGATGCCCGGCACGTGGCAGCGCCTTCCAAACAGGGTCACGACATAGCCGTGCTCGCGGGCGAACTTCTTGGTCCGCTCCATGTAGGCGCGGATCCCCGGATAACGCTCGAAATAGGCCTCGATATAGGCCTTGGCCTCGCCCTGGGGGATGCCGAGCTGGTTCGCCAGGCCGAACGCGCTGATGCCGTAGATGATGCCGAAATTGATCGCCTTGGCGCGCCGCCGCACCATCGGGTCCATGCCCTCCACCGGCACGCCGAACACCTGGGAGGCGGTCAGGGCGTGGATGTCGGCGCCGTTCCGGAACGCCTCCTTGAGCGGCGCCACGTCGGCCATGTGGGCGGCCAGGCGCAGTTCGATCTGGGAATAGTCGACCGACAGCAGCTTGTGGCCCTTCTCCGCCACGAAGGCGCGGCGGATCTTGCGGCCTTCCTCGGTGCGCACCGGGATATTCTGCAGATTGGGGTCGGTCGATGACAGGCGGCCGGTCGAGGTGGCGGCCAGCGCGAACGAGGTATGGACCCGCCCCGTCGCCGGGTTGATCTGGGTGAGCAGCGCGTCGGTATAGGTGCTCTTCAGCTTCGAGAGCTGGCGCCAGTCGAGCACCCGGGCCGGCAGGTCGTGGCCCTGGGCCGCCAGTTCCTCGAGCACGTCGGCGCCGGTCGCATAGGCGCCGGTCTTGCCCTTCTTGCCGCCGCCGAGGCTCATCTCGTCGAACAGTATCTCGCCGAGCTGCTTGGGCGAGCCGACATTGAACTCGCGACCCGCAAGGCGGTGGATCCGCTGCTCCAGCTCGACCAGCCGTTCGGCGAAATCCGCCGACAGGCGGGTCAGCTCCTGGGCGTCGACCTTGACCCCGGCCAGCTCCATCTCGGCGACGACGGGAATGAGCGGCCGCTCGATGGTCTCGTAGACCGTGACCAGATGTTCCTCGACCAGCCGCGGCTTCAGCACGTGAAGCAGCTTCAGCGTCACGTCGGCGTCCTCGGCGGCGTAGTCGCGCGCCTTGTCGAGCGGCACCAGGTCGAAGGTGACCTTGGCCTTGCCACTGCCGGTGACGTCGCCGTACTTGATGGTGGTATGGCCGAGATGCAGCTCGGCCAGCTCGTCCATGCCGTGGCCGTGGGCGCCGCCCTCCAGCACATAGGAGATCAGCATGGTGTCGTCGACCGGCGCGATCGCGAGCCCGAGGCCGGCCATCACCACCATGTCGTACTTGATGTTCTGGCCGATCTTCAGGACGCTCTCGTCCTCGAGCAGCGGCTTCAGCAGCGCGAGCGCCGCGCCGATCGGGATCTGCGTCGGCGTGTCGCCGGACTCGTCGTCGCCGTCGCCGGCGAGGTCGAGCGCGCCTTGCGTCTTCGGCGTCTTGTGGCCGACCGGCACGTAACAGGCGCGCCCCGGCTCGACCGCCAGGGAGAACCCGACCAGCTCGGCGCGGGTCGGATCGAGCGAAGTGGTCTCGGTGTCGAAGGCGACCTGGCCGGCGGCCCGGGCCGCGGCGATCCAGGTCTCCAGCGCCGCCGCGTCCTGCACCAGCACGTAGTCCTTGCCGTCCGCCGCGCGCGCCGCCTTGGCCTTGAGCGCGGCGGTCGCGGTCGCCGCGCTGCTGCCCTTGGCGGATTCCGCGGCGCTGCCCTTGCGGGCCTCGATCTTGGCGATCAGCGCGCGGAACTGGTTGTCGCGCAGGAAGGCGAGCAGCTTGTCGTGGTCGGGCCCGCGCAGCATGAAGTCGTCGAGCGAGTCCGCGACCGGCACGTCGTCCTTGAGCTTCACCAGCTGCCGGCTGATGCGGGCCTTGTCGGCGTTGGCCAGCAGATTCTCGCGCCGCTTCGGCTGCTTGATCTCGGCCGCGTGTTCGAGAAGCGTGTCGAGATCGCCGTAGCTGTTGATCAGCTCCGCCGCGGTCTTGACCCCGATGCCCGGCACCCCCGGCACGTTGTCGGTGGAATCGCCGGCCAGCGCCTGCACGTCCACCACCTTGTCGGGGCCGACGCCGAACTTCTCGCGCACCTCGGCCTCGCCGATGCGGCGATTCTTCATCGGGTCCCACATCGAGATCGCGCCGCCGACCAGCTGCATCAAATCCTTGTCGGACGAGACGATGGTGACGTGCGCCCCGCGGGCCGCCGCCTGGCGCGCATAAGTGGCGATCAGGTCGTCGGCCTCGAAGCCGTTCATCTCGATGCAGGGCAGGTTGAGCGCGCGGGTCGCCTCGCGCACCAGGCCGAACTGTGGGATCAGCTCCGCCGGCGGATCGGGCCGCTGCGCCTTGTAGGCGGGATAGATCTCGTTGCGGAACGAGACCCGCGAGGTGTCGAAGATCACCGCGAAATAGTCCGCCGCCTCGTCGGCCTGCGCCTGCTCGATCAGCTGCAGCAGCATGTTGGTGAAGCCGAGCACGGCGTTGACCGGCGTGCCGTCGGCCCGGGTCATCGGCGGCAGGGCGTGGAAGGCGCGGAAGATGTAGCCCGAGCCGTCCACGAGATAGACGTGCTTCGGCTCGGCCGTCGCGCGCGGGGGGGAATCGGCTTTCGGCATGAGCGGCAGCTTGCCGGACGGGGCGGGGAGAGTCGAGGTCGCCGGCGTTCGCCGACCCTAGTCCGCCTCGAAGACGCTTCGGGGCAGACCCGATTGGCGGATGATGGACTGCAATGTTCCCGGGCGCAGAGTACCGTGGTCGGGCACGGGGACGGTGGTCGTGGTGCCGTCGGCTCGCCGCTGCATGATGACGTGGCTGCCGCGACGCCTGACCTCGACGAAGCCGTGTTGGCCCAGGATTCGACAGACCTCGCGCCCAGGGAGGACGCGGAGCCTACCCAATCGCGACCTCGACGCTGGTCACGAAGACCTCGCCATGAAGCCGGCGCTCGATCTCCGAGCGATCGGCCGTCTCGAAAAACAGCTCCAACGCTTCCTGGAGGTTGCGCCGTGCTTCCTCCACGCTGTTCCCTTGACTGGCGATGTCGAGTTCTGGACAGAGCGCGACATAGCCGTCGTCCGCGCGCTCGATGATCGCGGTGAGCTGCCTGGTCTTCTTCATGGCGTCCGTGTCCGCTGTTCGGGTGGCCAGTGTACCATGGGGGCGGGCCGACGCGGGCTCTCCGTCCCCCGAGCTCAATGCCCGGCCGCGGCCTTCGCCCCTTGCTTCAGCACGAAGCGGCGGCTGCAATAGGGGCAGTCGATCCGGCCGTCCCCGCCCATGTTGAGATAGACCAGCGGGTGGCCGAGCGCGCCGCCGCCCCCGTCGCAGCCGACCGTGGCGGTGTCGACGGTGATGACCTCGGTCGGTTCCATGGCGGCCTCATGCACGGGAAGCGGGATGCCGGCCGGGGGTGCAGTTGACCGGCGGCGGCGGCGGATGATACCGATGGGCCGCCCCACCGATCAACAGGGCTGCGAAACCCGGCCCCGGCGCGCTCGGCCGGCCCTCGGCGGGCGCCAGTCTTCTTGCCGCTGCCGAGCTTCCTGGTGGATGACCCCCGACCGTGACCCGAACCCCGCCTGCGTCCCCGATGCCCCTGCGCGCCCCGGAAACCGGCGCCGCGCCGGCCGTCGGCGCCCGGCCGGCGGTGCCGGACCGGCCGGACAACGCGGTCTCGGTGCACGGCCTCAACAAGATCTATGCCGGCAAGAATCCGAAGCACGCCCTGATCGACGTCGATCTCGACATCCCCCGCGGCAGCCTGTTCGGCCTGCTCGGGCCCAACGGCGCCGGCAAGTCGACCCTGATCAACATCCTGGCCCAGCTGGTCAACAAGACCTCCGGCACGGTCAAGATCTGGGATCTCGACCTCGACCGCAGCCCCCGCGCCGCCGCGTCGGCGATCGGCGTGGTGCCGCAGGAGCTGAACGTCGACCCGTTCTTCACCCCGCGCGAGCTGCTCGACCTCCAGGCCGGGTTGTTCGGGGTGCCCCGGCGCGAGCGGCGGACCCAGGAGATTCTCGCCACCGTCGGCCTCGCCGACAAGGCCGGGGCCTATGCCCGCACCCTGTCGGGCGGCATGAAGCGGCGCCTGATGGTAGCCAAGGCGATGGTGCACTCGCCGCCCGTGCTGGTGCTGGACGAGCCGACCGCCGGCGTCGACATCGAGCTCCGCAAGCAGCTCTGGAGCCATGTCCGCGCGCTCAACGCCGCCGGCACCACGGTCCTCCTCACCACCCACTATCTGGAGGAGGCGGAGGAGCTGTGCGACCGCATCGCCATCATCAATCACGGCCGGGTCATCGCCTGTGACACCACCGCGAACCTGCTGCAGCGCCTCGACAACAAGGAGCTGGTGTTCATCCTGGTGGGTGACCTACCGACGGTGCCGGACGGTCTGGCGCGTTACGGCGCCGAGCTGCAGACCCCGCGCCGGCTGGTGCTGCGCTACGCGCCGAGCCGCACCAGCGCCGGCGAGATTCTGTCGGCGGTGCAGGCGAGCGGACTCGCCGTCGCCGACATGACCACCCTCGAGGCCGATCTCGAGGACGTGTTCCTGCAGCTCACCCGCGGCGCCCATGACGGCGAGTTCGGCCCCGGCGCCGGCGCCGGCGAGCGCAAACGGTGAGGCCGGCGGTGGGCCGGCCGGCCGCCTTTGGGCGGTACGCCCGCGTCCTGCTGATCCTTGTCCTGCCGTTCCTCGGACTCGCGGCCTGCGCCCCCCGGCTGCAGCAGATCGGGCCGCCGGTCGCCGCGCCGTCGCTGACCGCCGACGCCATCGTGACGGCGGACGGCGTCGCGCTGCCCTTGCGGGTCTGGCATCCGCTCGACCGCGACGGCGACGGCAGGCCGGTCGCGGTGATCCTGGCGCTGCACGGCTTCAACGACTATTCCCGGGCCTTCGAATCGCCGGCGCTCGCCTGGTCGCGCCGGGGCATCGCGACCTACGCCTATGACCAGCGCGGCTTCGGCGCGACCCCGCAGCGCGGGCTGTGGCCCGGCGACCAGGCCCTGATCGACGACCTGCGGGCGGCGGCCGATCTGGTCGCCGCCCGCCATCCCGGCGTGCCGCTCTACATCCTCGGCGAGAGCATGGGCGGCGCAGTCGCCGCCGTCGCCGCCGCCTCGGCCGATCCGCCGGCCTGCGCCGGAATCATCCTGGCGGCGCCGGCGGTGTGGGGCCGCGCGACCCAGGGGCCGCTGCAGAGCGGCCTGCTGTGGCTCGCCGCCCACAGCCTGCCCTGGCTCAAGCTGACCGGCGAGGGGCTGAACATCCTGCCGTCGGACAATCTCGCCATGCTGCGCGCACTCGGCCGCGATCCCCTGGTGATCAAGGAAACCCGGGTCGACACGATCTACGGCCTGGTCGGGCTGATGGACCGGGCCTGGGCGGCGGCGCCGGCGCTCGCCGGTCCCGCCCTGCTGCTCTACGGCGCGCGCGAGCAGGTGATCCCCGAGGGCGCGGCGCTGGCCTGGCTGCGCCGGCTGCCGGCCGATCCCGGCGCGGCGGCCGGCGGCGCGGCCGGAGGCGCCCCGGGCACGGCCCCGCGCGTCGCGCTCTATCCGCGCGGCTATCACATGCTGCTGCGCGACCTCGCGGCCGGCATCGTGCTGGCCGACATCGCCGGCTGGATCGCCGACCGCCAGGCACCGCTCGGCTCCGGCGCCGATGCCCTGGCGGCCCGGGTGATCGACGGCGGCGCCGAAGACTTCGCGGCCCTGCGCGCCGACCCGCCGGCGGCGGAAGCGGACGCGGCGCCGGAAACCGCCGGGGCGACGGTCGCCGGCGACTGAGCGCCAGCCCCTCGGGCGCCGCCGGCCCCCCGGGCTTTACGCGGCCGTCCGCCTTGCAGTATGGTCCGGCCCGTCCGACCGTCCGGCCCGTTCCGGGCGCTGGCCGGACCCAGCGCACCCGTAGCTCAGCTGGATAGAGCGCTGCCCTCCGAAGGCAGAGGTCACAGGTTCGAATCCTGTCGGGTGCGCCAGTCTTTCCAGCACGTTAGCTGATCGTCACCGTTCGCATTTCTAGGCGCGATACTCACCCGGTACTCGCTGCGCCGTCCATCAGCGTCTGAAGCCTCTATCCCGCACTGAGCCTTGCTTCCTTGGCCCGCCCGAAGCTGGCGTGGCGTCGCGCGGTCGCCGATCGGCGCCCCGCGTGTCATGGGGCGAGATTGGGTCCATGCTGCCGTCGCGCGTCCAGGTCGCGGGCTCGCGGAGGGAGTGGGGGCGTCATGGAATGGGTCTACCTCGCCGCAATGTCAGCGGCTGTCACCGCCGGCAACTACTATCAGGGCGCCTTGCGCAGCCCCGGCGATCAGCCGGGGCGTGACATCGGGCTCAGTATCTTCCACACGGCCGGCGCCGCGAGCGCCTTCACGTTTCTGGCGCTGCTGATCGTCGGCTTTGTCATGTGGACATGGTGGCTGCCGGTCGTCGGATTCCTCGCCGGCTGTACCGTCTCAATCCTGGCCGATCGGGTGCTGTCGAGAGCGGTCATCCCCGGCTGGATCATCCTGTTCACCACGGCCGCAATCGTCCTCGGCGCTGTCTCTGTCCTGGCGTGACCCGAAGGGGCGGGCGGCGAGGCTGCGCAGCATCGCCTGATGGGCGCGCGGCCGTCCCCTGACGGGGCGGGCCAAGGGTGGTCTGGTGGAGGCACCATCCGCCCATCCGCAACCATCCGCGGCGGATGCCTACGGATGGTCGGCATCCGCAGGCGGGGGTGCGGCCGCAGCAGCCTATCTGCGGATGGATCGAAAAAATGGCGGAGAACCGCCATTCTTCATCCGCCCATCCGCCCATCCGCAACCATCCGCGGTTTCATCCGCGGATCGTCTAACTCATTGTTATATCGTGCATTTCCGGCACGCCGAAATGATCCGCCCATCCGCAATAGAGAAGGGCATATGCGGCTGCGGATGCTGCCGCCCTGCGGATCAGTGAAGGGCGGCCGCGGATCGGCCAGGCCGGCGGCAGCCGGCGCCGGCACGCGAGGCGCCTTCCATCGCCGTGTACACCGCACCGGTTCGCTCGCCGGGCGCCGGAGGTGTCGAATTGCAGTTGCCGTCTCGGGTTGCGGCTCCCGGCTCGCGGCAAGCGTACTGCGTACATCCGGCCCCTGTGAGAGAATGCCGCTGTCATGGC
This sequence comes from uncultured Rhodospirillaceae bacterium, assembly GCA_964372215.1. Taxonomy (GTDB): domain Bacteria; phylum Pseudomonadota; class Alphaproteobacteria; order Dongiales; family Dongiaceae; genus DAIMFL01. The sequence continues at coordinate 219,473 of CAYJQC010000002.1, read as the reverse complement.
ACAGATCAACGATCAGCAGCGCGAGTTCGCTTCGCTCTACGTCAACTCAGACGTAGCCGGCAACGGCGCCGCCTGCGCTGCCCGCGCCGGCTACTCCGAGGACGCCGCTCGCCAGACCGCATACAGACTCCTGCGCCACGACGGCGTACGGCTGGAAATCGCCAAGCAGATGCGGGAGGCGATCGGCGACGCCGCCGCCCCCGCGCTTGCGGTGGTCCGAGTCATCCTGGCGGACCCGCGGATCGACGCCGCGATGATGCGCATCAAGCTGGACGCGGCGAAGACGGTCCTCGACAGGGCCGGCCACGTTGCGCCAAAGGCTGCCGAGCCTGAGCGCGACCCGACCGCCAAGTCGATGAGCGAATGGACCATGGCCGAGCTCGACGCATTCGTGACGGAGAGCCGGGCCAAGCTGGCGGCGATGGAATCCGCCCGAGCCCCGGAAAAGGAACCCGAGGAATGAGCAGCGCGGATCAGGTGGCCGGCATGCGAGCGAACGCGGCACGGATTGCCGAGATGACGGCCGAGCTGCGCTCGCTCGGCTTCGCCGTGTTCGATCGGCAGGAACTCGCCGACTCCGGCGCCAAGGCAGTCCCGATGCTCCGCGCCTTGGTCCGCGCCGGGCTGGTGACGAGCGAGATCGCCAACCGGATTCGCGCAACGCACGCGGCGGAGGCGAATGTGCTCTATCAGGCCGCGACCGTTGTCGCCGAAGTGGCGACAGCGGTAGAAGACGGGCGGCTTGCCATGTTCGCGCGCGATGCGGCCGACCTCGCCGCATCCACCCCCGCGCCGGCCGACGGCCAGTCGGCCGCCTAGTTCAGGAACGAACGCCATGTGCCTGCCTAAGGCCCCCAAGGACAATTCCGCAGAGATCGCCCGCCAGGCCGAGGTCGAGCGGCAGCAGAAGATCACCGAGGGCCGCTCGGCGATCGACCAGCAGTTCGCCGCCTTCGACCCGGCCTACTACCAGGGCCTGAGCGACAGCTATTCCGGCTACTACATGCCGCAGCTCGACGACCAGTTCGCCAAGGCCAAGAAGGCGCTGATCTTCAATCTGGCGCGCGGCGGCAACCTCAACGCCTCCGCCGGCGCGCAGTCTCTCGCCGAGCTGACGGGGGCCTACAAGAAGAATCAGGCGGTCATCGGCGACCAGGCCCAGAGCGCGGCCCAGCAGCAGCGCGGCCAGGTCGAAAACAACAAGAGCGAGCTGTACAACCAGCTCAGCGCCAGCGCCGACCCGAAGGCCGCAGCCACCACCGCGGCGGCACGCGCGTCGTCCCTGACCGCGCCCCAGGGCTACAGCCCGCTCGGCGACCTGTTCGCCAGCTTCCTGAATCCCGTCTCAACGGCCATTGCGTACGAGCGCAACGGCTTTCCGGGAACGGGAACCGGGTTGTTCGCGCCGAAGAAGCGCGGTAGCGAGGCGAGAGTCACCTGAGGGCCGACAGTCGCTGGGTCTTCTATCGGCGCGGCCGCCTCGTAGCGAGCGCGAGCCCCATCGCAATCAGGGCGACATTCACAGACGATGACCAGCCAAGCACGGCGCCTGCGATCCCGGCCACAATGACCGCGGCGCCGGCCAGGCGAGTCATCTATCGCCAATGCGCTCGATCACTCCGCCCGCTCCCAGCCGCGGGCGCGCATGCAGAGGTCGTAGGCATCCGGGCCGGGCCCGGCGAGCATGGCGCCGCCCAGCGCGTCGAGCTGGGTCGCATATGGTCCGGTCGATCCGATGGCGGGCGCCTGAGCTTGTGATTGGGCGACCATCAGTTCATAGCGACAGGCGGCGTCGTCCTGTCCGAGGCGAGCTTGCAGGGTTGAACTGACCGGCGCTGTGCCAGGTGCATAGCCCGCCAGTCTCCATTTTGACGGTTGCTCGGGCTGAGCGGCGCAGCCAGCCAGAGCGAACGCCACCAGGCACGTCACTAGCGTTCTGGACATTGATCTTCTCCACTACCGCGTGCGCCCCATGATGGGCGCACCGGCCGCCGTGGTACAACCCCCGCCGCTGTGTCCAGTGTCGCTCGATTGGCAGATGGCCGCTGGGTCATCTATCGTGCGCGCCCGCGCTGCACGCGCGAGCGTGTCTTGTTGGCCTTGACGCGCCGATCGGAGATTGCACTGTCGGGAACCTTGAAACCGTCCGCCTTGAGTGCGCGCAGGATCGTCGCGCGCAGCGTCTCGCCGCGCGTGGCCGCCCTGATCTTGACCGCGCGCACCAGCGCGGGCGGCAACCGCACCGATAGCCAGGCGTCCGAAGCCTTGCCGGAGCCTGCCACTAGGCGACCCGCTGCAGGACGTTCCGAACCGTCGTGGCGTGCCAGGCTCCGCCACGCGCTGTCTGAATGCCCCGAGCATTGAGCGCTTCCGCGACGGCCGTATAGGTGGCCGCGCCTGATCGCTGGATCTCCGAAATGATCGGCCGGACGCCGGCGGCGAAGGCGTCGGCTTGGCGGCGAGTCGCCTGGGCCGAGGCGGCGGCTCCCGCCGCGGCCGCCCGCCGCTGCTCCGCCTGTCGGCCCGGCTTGGACCATCCGAGCTTGCGCCCGCGCGCCCTGGCCGCCGCGAGCGCCGCTATGGTCCGGCTCGAGATAGCCTCCCGCTCATGCTCGGCGACGGCTGCCAGGATATGCAGCGTCAGCCGACTCGCGTGCGGCATGTCGCAGGCGACGAAATCGACTCCGCTGTCCATCATGTTCGCGATGAACGCGACATTGCGGGCCAGGCGGTCCAGCTTGGCGATGCAGAGGACGGCACGATGCCGGCGGCACGCGGCCAGGGCGGCGGCAAGCTCCGGCCGGTCTGCTCGCTTGCCGCTCTCGACTTCCGTGAACTCGGCTACCAGCTCGCCACCGCAGCCCTCCACATTGGCCCGCACCGCGGAGCGCTGCGCCTCCAAGCCGAGACCGCTGCGGCCCTGCCGTTCCGTGCTTACGCGGTAGTACGCGACATATCGCCGGGGCATGTGGTTGTCCTCCGATGTACGCGACTGTACGAACGTTGGGTCTTTTATATGTCGAGAAATCGCGACATTGCAATCTCGAAAATGCCGGACGCCATTGTGTGCCGTGAAAACAGGAAGGCGCTACGAGCCCCTAGGAAGCCCCAGGACGCGCGAGAGGCGTCCAGGCTCCCACCCCAGCGGCGGCAGGCGCCCTGCCCACTGGCGCGCCACCGCAGCGGCACGGCGAACGCAAGCCAGGCGCCAGCGGGGCGGGCGTTCGCAGGGCGCTCTAAGCGGGGCGTCGGATGCCGAAAAAGATAGAGGGCGCCCGAAGGCGCCCCGCTCCCTGTCAGCTCCGCCGGTTGATCGGCCGTTAGACGGCGGTGATTTCGCAGCCCGCCGGCTCATAGCGTCGGCCCGAAGCGTCGAGCCGGAGAGTCACCAGACGCGCATGGGGGCAGCCATGCGGCCAGTCCCCCATTTCGGCCGCAGCCGCAACGTCTCTGGCGTCCGCTTCCTCGAAGGCGGCGGTCGCGGTCGCGGCATCGGCAAAAGCATCGCCCCCGGAGACGACGAGAAGGATGCGAGGCAGCGGGTCCGGCAGCTCGATGGGCTCTGCCTCATCGGCGGTCACGCGCTCGGCGCGGTACAGGTCGAGCTCCGACAAGTAGACGTTTTCCAGGTAGCGGAAGGCTGCGGTCATGGTGTGGTGCTCCCTTTGAAAGATCACGGCGGCACAATCCACGCATACGGCATAACCCATTGTCAACATTGAATTTTTGTCGCTTCTTGCGCATCCGAAAGTCGCAAAATCAGACGCCGAAAATGCTCGGCGTCCTGCGGCGTTTTCGGTCCGTTGTCGGGCGTTGTCGGATTCGGGAAGGGCTGCCGGCTGCCAACCTCGGCGGAGAGCTGGCGCCATGCGGCGGCCGAAAGCGTGCGGCGGCCTGCGTCGTCGACAGTGGCGGAGGCCGCGGTCGGAATTCCGGCCGCGGAGCTCGATCCAGTAGCTGCGCCATCCACTGTGGAGTCGCCAGCGTCCAGGGTGCCAGCGGCGCCGACCGCGCCCTCGGCTGGCGCGAGCTGAGCGCCGAGCAGGGCGAGGGAAGCCCGGCGCCGAACCGTCGCCATGCAGCCGGGCCGCGGGCAGCCTCCCAACGAGCCGACGTCGCCACACAACCTGGCCGCACCCACCGAGCCGGCGCCGGGCGAGCCAGGCACCCCCACCCCGCCGGGGGAGGGCGGATCGTGATCGCGATTCTCTATTCGACCCCGCGCGACCAAGCGGCAGGATTTTCAAAACTCGTTCGTTAACTGGAGTTAACTAGTATCTTCCCCCGCGGCTCCGACCGTAGCGCCCCCGCATGTCATGCCCCGTGCGCCTCTGTAATTCGCGCGGCGCGCTCCCGGTGCAGCCTGAGTGCCTCAGCACGCGAGCCCGCGGCAATCTGCATGGTCTGCCCTGTCGAGTACCCTCCGCCAGGAACGTCGAGCCAACACATGGCCCCGCGTCCGCCGAGCTTGCACTTCTCGACGCTGCGCGCTTCCAGTAGCGAGTTGCCGAGCTGGCGAAGTCGATTCTCGCCCCATGTGTTCAAGGGGCTCGGGAGGTCGGCGCGCCCCTTGTAGAGGCCCGAGCCTCCCTCGATCTGGTAGGGAACTTCGGCCTCGGCAGCCTCCCTGATCGCGTCGAGCAGCAGCAGGGCCGCCGTGTCCTGGTCGCCGATTCGTTTAGCGCGCAGACCATCTGTCACGTCGATAAGCAGTCCTGAACCAGGATGTTGTAGATAGCGCCGCAGTCCGCCCAGGCTGATCGGAGCGTTCGACTTGACGATCATGCCGAAGACCACGCGGCCGATGCTGCTGTCAGTCGGTTCCAGCTCGAGCTGGCGCAGAACTTGTTCGGCCTCGCCACGTTCGGGACGCCAGAGCCCGAAGGCCGCTCGCGAATTTGCGATCCAGGCGCCTGACCCCCGCATTCCGCGGGCGGCTACGCTGTCGCTGTCGAGCTGGCCCTTGGCGGCGTGGCCGACGAGCACAATCGTGCAGCCATGGCGCGCGGCCACCTCTCGCATCCGTCGCATGAGCGGCTTGACCACCGAGGCGTCATCCTCAGAGCCGTCCAAGAGATCGCCGGCCGGATCTAGAGCGAGAAGCCGGACGGGCACGCCAGCGGAGTCCGCGACCGCTTGCAGCAGCTCGTCCAGCCCTTCGACGGCAAAGCGCGTCAGCACCGCGGCGCGGCCCTCGGGACGAATGAGCGTAGGGTCGAAACCCGGCATGTCCAGGCCGGGCAACACGTAGAGTGGCGCGCCTTCGCGCCGGCATTCCTTGTCTAGAGCCGCGGTTCGCCGGTGCAACTCGCCGCGATCGTCTTCCAGGGTTATGAAAACGGCTGCGCCAGCGGCGCCTGCCGGCACGGGGCCTAGGAACGTCTGCGGATCGGAGATTGGTCCGTTCAGATGGCGGGTCGACACCTTCACGCAAAGGTCTAGGACGGCCAGCGATTTGCCGACGCCTCCGGGGCCGAACACGATTGCCGGCACCGCGAGCGGGAGTCCGCCACGCGTAAGCCACTGGCGCTCCGGTGGCGTGCCGGTGGTCATCCTGTCCAGGCGGAAATCGGAGATGTTGAACACAGTGGGCGCTGCGGGCTCGCGCGCACGCTCCGACGCCTGAGGCGCGCTCTGCCGCTGGCTCGCCGGGTCGGCCGCACCAGCCGTGAATCTCGTAGCGGGACGCGCCGCCTGCGCTGCGCCCACTGCCGACAGGTCGCGCGGTGATGCCATGCCGGCCGCCAGGCCGCTTTGGATTGTCGCGGTCGCCTCGGCATCGCTCAGCCCGGATCGGAGCGCCGCGGCCAGTAGCCGCCGCTCGACTTCCGAGCGGCTGAGTGACCCAGCGCCGACTAGCTGGCCGATGTTAAAGGCGGCTTCGTTCAGCACGTTGTTGCGCGTCCCTTCGTCCGCCGAGACGACGCGACCGATTTCGCGCTCCAACGCAGAGGCGGCGTGCCGGTCGATCGCCGGAGATGCCGCGGTCGACTGTGGCCGGGCATCGGCGAAGTTCAGGACGGCAGCCGAGGCCGGCGCTGTTGTTGCCGGCACATCGCCGCGAATGAGAGCCTGAAGCGAGGGCGCGGGTTCGGAAACAGGTGTGTCGAGTCCGCACCCAGGTGCAAAGGCGTAAACGCGACCGCTCGGATGGACACTAGGCGGTGCGACTACATAGCCGCCATCGCCGCGCAGATCCAGCCCAGGCAGCATACCAGCGCGGTTGGAGACGGTGCCGCCGGGATGGCGATAGTAAGCGTGAAAGCCCTTGCCAGTGACGACGACGGGTGCCTTGTCGTGCTCGACACCGGGTAGCGACTTTAAGGACTCGTGCCCATTCTTTCCGTCCACGTCGAGCACGACTAGACCGGACACGGCGCCGGCGATCACTCCGACATTGGCTGCAGGATTGCGTGCCCACCATTCTCGGATCTCAATCTCGGTGGCCCGCCGGCTTTGGTACTCCTTCCATTCTCGCAGCAGCGGTCGCTTGTCCTTCGGCCGCAGCGGTATCACACTCCAACCGCGGCTGGCGTAGTCGAGCGCCGCGGCCAGGCACGGCGGGTCGGCGACGGGCGCTCCTTGGGCTCGGGCTGTCACGACTTGCCCTCGCTCGAGTTCCGCCAGACGCCGGCGGCAGGGTCGACCCAATGGCCGTCATACTCGGGATTGTCGCCGGCGAGCGCCGCGAGCAACAGCGTCTCGAACCACAGGGACATCGGAGAAAGGCGCTGCCGCGCATCGGACTTGCTGCGCCGCAGCCGATCGAGGACTACGCGATTGACGGCGTAGAGGTCGATCAGAACGCCCGTCCTAACAGCCGTCGTCCCAGGATGGTCCGTCGGCTGATAGCAGCCGTTCTCATCGAAGCCGCCGAGACGGATCGTGACCTTGTGGTCCGCTTCGGTGGCCCGCCCATGCGTGGCAGTGGTGTTCCCTGCGCCGCGCATGACTAGGCGGCCTTGACCGGCTGCTCGGAAGAAGTCGAGCAGCGAACCTCCGCCGTCATCCATTCGTCGAGATCGAGGGGGGTGTAGAGCACGCGGCGCCCGCGCTTCAGATAGCGCGGGCCACCTCCGACGCAGCGGAACTTTTCGAGGGTGCGGGGGCTGAGCCGGCAGTGTGCAGCCGCTTCCTCCGTCGTGAGGTAGCGGCGGGGTTGATCGTTATTAGACATGACAGGTGCGCTCCGTTCGCCGATGTGTAGCAGCGGACAGAACCGCTGCGTATGCCAACATCGTACTGACCGGGAGCGCAGTTGGTCAGGTGCGGCGATAGTTCGCGAATGTCGAACAATTCACGGACGAAACCACACCGACAAATCAACGTCCTACGGTGAAGCACCACCGGAATTGCCGGACCCCATCTTGGGTGCCAGCATTGTGAGTCTCTCCGATCGCCACACACGGATGATTTCCAGCATCTTGGTTCGGCATGGCACTGCGATCAGTTCGGCATCCGGGATCCTTTGCCTGGATCGGAGCTTCTGTTCCACCATCCTGCGAAGGGACTCAACTTTTTTGCTCTTTAGCCACTCCAGCAGATTCGCCCTTTGGCTGTTGGCGATATTTTCTAGCGCCACGCGGACCAAGCTCTCGCCCTTGTGGGGCTTCCGTCCCCGCTTTTTACCCACGGGAGGACAGGGCACCTCCGCTCGCCTGCACCAGAAGGCAGGCGGCGTGATGCCGGTGGCGACGATCCATGAAAGGAAGGCGCCGCGCTCGATCTCCGCTTGCTCGAACATGTCGAGCCACGCCCGGTTGCGTGAGGCCGCGTCTGACCGGTCGCCGAACAGCCTGGCGAGTATATTGATGGTCGCCACGTCGGCCCGATGCCGACGTGGCATCGGAGTAGGTGCCATCGGCTCTCCGGTGTCCAGGTCCGTGTCGCATGTCCATAGGCTGAGCCAATCAAAATCCTGGCCGCTGCCGTCGATCGGGTCGGGTCGGAATTGCAGATACAACTCGCCAGCGTCTAGCGCCTCATCGAACGCGCCGGCACGAAGGGCCGCGCTAAGCCGAGCCACGATCTCCCCTCGCTCGAGCCCACCGCCCTGGCCGGCGGCCTCTTGCGCCCAGGCGTCGGCAATCCTGCCGAAAGACAGTGCCGGCTCTTGCCGCAGGCTCATTGGCTCGCCCGCCGGGGCGGCTTCGGCGCTCATCGTGCGGTGCTCTTGATCGGCGTTACGCTGGCGCCAGCTTTGCCGGCCATGGTTGCCGCGATCGTGCCGGCGATCCGGTCGGCCGCCGCCTTGATCGGGTCATTCGACAGGTGCGCGTAGCGCGCTGTCGTCGCGGTGCTCCGGTGGCCGAGGAGCGCGCCAATCAGGACCAGGCTGTCACCGGCCGCGGCGCCGACCGAGGCGAAGCTGTGCCGCAGATCATGCAGCCGCAGGCCGTCCAGCTTGGCCCGCTCTCTGACGCCTTCCCAGACCTTCTGGATACCGACGTAGTGAGCGCCCGCCCTTTCACCGGGGAGTATGTAGGGGTTTTTCTCGATACGCGGCAGGCCCGACAGCAGCTCCGCCGCGGCGGCCCCCAGCGGGATCGTCTTCGCGCCGGTCTTGCTGTCGGGCAGGCGAAGGTAGCCGCGCTCGAAATCGACGTAATCCCACTTGGCGGTCAGGATCTCCGACTTGCGGGCACCTGTCAGGATCAGAAGCCGAATGCCGGCAATTGCGGTAGGACTCACGCCGTCAAGTTCGGCGGCGGCCAGGGCCTCGCCGAGGCGCGCCAACTCGGCGGAGGACAGGAACCGATCACGCCTGTTGTCGCGGTAGCGGCGGACGCCCCGGACGGGGTTGTCGTCACACAGGCCACGGCTCACGGCGAACGTGAAGATGCCACCGAGAAGGCCGACCGTGCGCGCCGCCGTACCCTTGCCGCCGGTCACGATGGCCCGGCCGCGCTTGCCGGTTTTCACGTCCGCCGCCGTCTTGCCGGCGGCTACGTCCCGCAAGAAGCGCTCGACATCGCCGCGGCTCACGTCGGACAGGCGCCGGCTGCCAAGGAGCGGCGTGACGTGCCGGGCAACCCGGCCCCGATCGACCGCCAGAGTTGAAGCCTTCTTGGTTGCCGTGCCCTCGGCAAAGTAGAGGGAGCACAGCTCCTTGACCGTGACAGCGTTTCGGGTCGCCGTCCGCTCGGAAGCCGGGTCCATGCCGGAGGCCACCAGCCCGAGCAGCCGGCGTGCTTCCTGGCGCGCCGACTCGACCGTCCAGGGCGAGCCATGCTGGCCGATCGTGTAGCGGCGGGAGGGCGAGCGCCGGCCGCCGCCGACGCGGTACTGCAGGATGTACACGCGCCGCCCCGAGGGCGTGAGCTTGAGTCCGAAGCCGCGGACTTCGGTGTCGTAGACGAACAGGTTGCGGGCGCGGCCCGCGGGCGAACTGTCCGGCTTTATGGTCTCGACAGCTCGTTTTGTAAGTCTCGCCGTCGTCATTTCGCGCGCCCTTCAATGGTGAGAGAGCGCCAGCGCCAGACACTCACCGGGAACCCACGGCACATATTATTCGGGAGTAGTAGGGGCTACGCAAGACGGTACTCAGCGTGCGGAAGTCGTTGCAGGTCGTAGACATTCGTAAACGATCTGTTTACTTACGGCACCCTCCGAAGGCAGAGGTCACAGGTTCGAATCCTGTCGGGTGCGCCATTTTCCGATTACTGGGATGATGAAAGAGCGGATACTTACGCATCTCGCTTGAGCCTGACGCCCGGATAACGGTCCAAACGAGAATCCAGACCGGCTTGCGCCTTCTTAACGCGCAGAATTCTTACCTAGGTCAGCTGCGTTAGGCTGATCAGACCGCCGGCTATTGGTTTCCGCCCACATGTTGGTCGCCATTCGATCGCAATAGAGTTCCGCCAGTTCCCTCTGGGTAAGGCCTTTCATCCGGCTAAAATCCGGCCACTCAGTCATGAACTCCAGCAGCTTTTCACGTGGGGTCTGGAAGTACGAGCCCGCCAAGAAATCGAAGCAATCCAGAGGCGTCTTCAGGCCTTTCGGAACGGTGCTGATAACGTCGAAGAAGGTGTCGGGGTCACGCCTGTAGACAGTCAACTCACCCTCACTGATCGGGAATGAGCATAAGATGCGCCGTCCGTCGACAAGGTGATATTGACCAAAGATTTTTCTCTCGTGTTCCATCACAAGGGCTTCAATCAGGACTCCTGGCATATTGCTTCCCTGTCCATCAGGAACCAGATGCGTATCGCCGATCCGAGGGCGATTGATAAGTTCGTCGGAGAACGCTTCCTCCGGAAGCCGGTCATCGAATGTGCTGGGAATCTGTCGATGAGTGTCGGTCGCGGTGTATAGCCAATGAACCTCTATGTGTCGTTCTCTTGCCTTATACGCATCGAGGATTGACCGCGAGCCTCGACCAGGAGGGAAATCGTGAATCTTGAAGCCGGCGACAATGTCGAACTCCGACCAGTTCGTGTCATCGAGCGCATGCAGGAACCCCCGGTTTGTCATGAACACATAGGCCGATGGTGCGGGTTGGCCGTCGATCAACAGATCACCTTCAGCTTGCTGAAGGTCGGCAGTGACCGTTTCCATCCAGATCGGCGTCGAAGTTGAGTCGCCGTGATCTGCCCTGCTCAGATCGATAAAGACGACACGCGGGTGGTCCGCCCGCTTCTTCAATGCCTTTGAAAGCTTGCGTCGAACGCGAGGAGGCTCTGTGCTGCTTCCTGCGCGCCGCGATTCGGAGCTAACCGCCTTGGCTTCTACAGAAAACTTCCTTCCGGTATTTGCGTGTGTTGCCGTGAACTCGCAATGAGACCTCGTGGGGTCACCTTCGTCCTCAAATTCTATGGAGAAGCCAGCTTTTGCAAATAGACCGACAACGTGGGCTTCGTACAACGCTCCTTCAAACATCGGCTTGCTCCGAAGTCTCTTGAGCAGAAGGTCTTGCACATGCGCATTGTGGGCGCAGAGGTATAAGTCGTAGGCGAGGCCGAGATATGCTCTGACGGCTCCAGTCATCGCTGCAGTGTAGATGCCTTGAGCGTTCTTCTCACCCGCTGCCTGCTGAAACTCGCAAACCTTCTTGTACCAGAGCAACAAAGGATGACGTTCAGCCTCAGGCATTTCTAGCTCATCGTTCCCCCATTTCGGAGTGAGCAGAAACTTGATGTGGTCAAATAAAAAGTCTGTAAATGTCTTCCAATTCTTGGACCGTCGAAGCTGGCTACCGATTGCCACATGCCGATACCCCCCAGCTTCAAACGAGATGATTGGATGTCCAAGTCCTTGCATGAGGCGGCGCCTGTGCGTTTTCGCATTCTGGCGTTCAAGCTCAAGAGAAATACGTTGAATATCTTGAGGTGATAGGGATGAAAATCGCTCTCCGGACAAATCCTTAGCTCCACATTGGCGCCTGTGCTTCTTGCCGCTGCCGCAAGGATACTGCGTGCTTCGCCCAGTCCTCGCCATGATCTTAAGGCTACATGAATCCCTTGGGCCTGTATGCCGTTGAGGCTATCGAGGGGGATCAACGACCCGGACTTTCGTTCCTATCGCGGTATCCTCCCGTCGCTCTGTTCCGACGACGTTTGATGAAATTCCGCGGCCACATGACTAGCCGCTCATCGTATTCCGTCACGATCGAACGCGCGCTGCGCCTCCAGGATTTCCGCGTGATACGCTTTGGCCGAGTGGCCCGAGCCGGCTATGGACTGTGACCGTCGCCGACGTCGTACGAAAGCGCCTCTCCTTTCCGATGCCAAACTTTACTGGGCGCCGCCTGCCGCCTCACGCCGGGGTTCCGTCGCCGTGGCGTCCGCGTCGCTGTCGGTCGGCGAAGGTCCAGGCGACGAATGCGAGGACCAGCCCGCCGAGGGCGGCGACCGTGCCGACAACGGCGAGGATCAGCGGCACGACTCCCAAGTCGGTGTCGAGCGCCCCGAGCCCGAACCCTGCCGCTGCGACCACGGCGGAGCCGGCGGCCGCCCACAGCCCCCAGCGAATGCGCTTCGGCCAGAACTCCGGCTTGACCATCACCTGCCCGGCCAGGGCGGCGATGTAGTGGTCGAGCACCGCCTGGGCCTCCGGATGGGCCGCGTTCGCCACGGGAATCCGCAACAGGCCGAGCGCGGTGTTGAACGTCGGCGTGCCCGAGCTCTGCTGGCGCCCGGTCAGCAGCGCGGTCTGGAATCCCAGGCAGAGCGGATCGCCGGGCACGATCCCGACCTGGCGGAAATGCGACAGTCCCGTGGTCGACAGGCCGAAATAGGTGTCGCCGACGATCACCCCGTCCTTGGCGAAGATCACCTCGACGCCACCGGGCGGTGTGGCGCGGGGCGGCGTGTAGTCGTTCGGATGGCCGCCCGCGGCGTGCCCCGCCTCGTTCTCGCGGAACCGGTCGAAGGCGTCCGCCGGCACGGTCCAGCGGGCGACCAGGTTCTCGCCGCGCTGGATCGCGTCGAACACCCGCACGGCCCAGGCGAAGTTGAGCAGGAAGAGGGCGAAGATGACGCTGCCCAGTAGGCCGAGCGCGACGGCGACGCCCGCGGCCGTGGCCTCTCCGCCCGCCGAATTCAGCCCGGCAATGCCGGCGACCAGCGCGACGACGCTGACGACGAGCAGCGCCAGGCAAATCCGAACCTGGAGGCGCGGGTCGCGGATGCCGGCATTCATCTCATAGCCTCGTGGCTCATGGCGCGTTTCGGAACGCGGAACTTTGGTTTCCCGCCGCGACCGTGATTTGAGGCATGATGCCGGCGCCTTGTCCACTGTGGCCGGGCATCCGTGACGGCGGGAGGGAAGGCGGCATGAAGGCACGCATCAAGTGGGTCGAGAACCGGATCTTCGTCGGCGAATCCGGCACTGGCCACAGCATCGTGCTGGGCACCGGCGGCGGGCCGGACGGCGGCAGCATCGCGCCCTCGCCGATGGAGCTGATGCTCATCGGAATGGGCGGCTGCACCGCCTTCGATGTCGTCCAAATCCTGGAGAAGGGGCGCGAGCCGATCGAGGATTGCGTGGTCGAGCTCGACGCCGAGCGCGCCGAGGCCGAGCCCAAGGTGTTCACCCGGGTGCGGGTGCGCTACGTCGTCACCGGCCGCGGCCTCGACCGCGCCAAGGTGGAACGGGCGGTGCAGCTCTCGGCCGACAAGTACTGCTCCGCCTCGGTGATGATCGCCAAGACGGCGGAGATCACCCACGAGATCGAGGTGGTCGACAGCGCGGCGATGTAGGGCCGGGGCCGAGCCGCCCGTCGATCTCCGCCTCGGAGAAGGTAGGCGGCCGACTGGACTGCCCGCTGAAGGCTCACATTCAGGTCTCGGGCTTGGCGAACCGCTTGCGGCTGCGATCGAGCGCGGCCCAGGCGGCTTCCGGGCCGAGGCGCAGGGCGATCGCATCGCGCGCGTCGTAGACGCGCGTCATGATCTGCTGGTCGTCATTGTCCCAGGCCAACCGCCAGGCATCGTCGTACAGCCGCGCCAGCACCGCCGGGTCCGGGTTCGCCGCCAACTCGGCCTCGATCCGGTCGATCCGGCCGGCCAGCGTCGCGGGATCGCCCGGTTGCGGCGGCAGCAGCTTGCGCTGGAGACCGGCCCGGAACGCCTCGGCGGCGCGGGCGAGGATCGCCTTCTGCCGGTCGGCCGGCAGTTTGAGCGGCCAGAGCGACGGGTAGAGCAGCGTCGCCGTGTCGCCGGAGATCAGCGCGACGCCGGTGGTCAGGACCCCGTCGAGATGGAGCGGCGCGGCGGCCAAGGTCGCCCGCTGGAAGTGCCGGGTGCCGTCGTCATCGACGAACGCGAACCACACCTTGCCGCCCCGTGTCAGCAGATCGACGGTCCGCGCCGTGCCGTCCCGGGCGCGGGACAATGCCTTGCCGCCGGGCAGCATCCTGGCCATGGCGTAGCAGAAGGCGAGCAACAGGGCCGACATGACGAGCGCCAGCATCATGTCCATCCAGCGGCCGATCAGCACGCCGGCCGGCCAGTATAGTCCCGTCGCGCCGAGCACCGTTCCCGCGCCCCGGTGGAGCGCCGCCTCGTCCTCGCCGTCGAGTTCGACGGCATGCGCGCTCGCGACACCGTCGGGACCGGTCAGGTCATAGACGCAATCCCAGCCGCTGCTGCCGTAGCGGCCGGTCGTCCGGTAGTAGTCGCAGCCGCCGAGCGTCACCGCGACGTCCGGCGCGGGCGATCCCAGGCCGAGGCCGAGTGCGCTGTCGACCAGCAGCGCGGGGCCCTGGGAAGAAAAGCCGAGCACGGCGACCGGCAGGGCGACGGCGACGAGAAACAGCAGGAGGACCAGGATCCTGCCGACGAACAGCGCGGCCTTTCCACGGCTGCCCGCGACCCGGTGCGGCGGATCGGGAAACCCGATCCATCGGATCAGCTTCTCGTCGGGTTGACGAGCGGCCATGTGACTTCTCTCCCCAATCCCGAACCGGGCCGCGCCCGCGCGCGGCGCCCCAGCCTATCGGCAGGGCGGCATCGCCGTCATGACCGCATCGCCCCGCCCGCGTGAACCCGGTCAGACTCGAGGCTTCCCGGCGAGGGCCTCGGCGATGACGGATGCGGAGACGCCCAGCCCATGGGCGATGGCGGCGGCGAACATGGTCTCGAGCATCTCGGCGTCGGTTCCAACCGCCGGCGCCAGGGCGGTCGATTGCCGCCGGTCCCACAGGCAGAGGGCGGCACCGCCATCGCGGTCGGCCGGGGTGACCGCCAGGCCGCCGCCGCCGATGTGGTCGGCGACCATCGGCGAGTCCGGGCTGCCGGCGACCCAGCACACGCGCCGGGCCTGGCTGTGCACTGCCAGGCGGACGCAGGCCGGATCCTCGGCATTGAGCACGACGACGTCCCGGGCCGCCCTGACGATCACCGCCGCGCAGACTTCCAGCGTGCCGGCGGCGACCGAATCCGCCGTCGCGTCGCCGCCCGCCGCCAGGGACAGCACGGCCCCGACTCCGGCTTTGTCGAGGCCCAGCCCCTCCCTGGCGATTGCGCCCGCAGGAAATTGCAGCACGGCCGCCTCGGTCAGGGGATCGCCGAGGACCATGCGCGTCCGGGCCGGGCAGGAAAATGTGCCCAGGGCGACCATCGTGTCCTCGATCTCGATTCCCGCCGACGTAGCCGTCCCCACCTTGTACCCGGCGGCACCCAGGATGCCGGCGACCTTGCGCGCGGCCGTCGCCGGGCCGACGACCGCGGCGGTCGGGATGCGGCCGTCGTCGCCCGGCGGGAAGAACGCGTCGACCACCATCGGCAGGATGTCGGGGGCGCCGGCGCGCACATGGGTGTTGAGTCCCGGCATCGGGTTGATCTCGAGGATGGCGCCGCCGACCTCGGTCCAGGGGCGGCCGATGTCCGGCGTGATGAAATCGATCCCGGCGACATCCAGTCCGATCAGCCGCGCCGCCCGTTCGAACATCGCCCGGTTGAGCGGGTGGACGACGTCGGTCAGGTCCTCGGCGGTATGATCCTTGGACTGGCGCCACCAGCGGCGCAGCCAGATGGCGTCGCCCGCTTCCGGAACCGACGCCAAGGTGACGTTCTGGTCCGCCAGATTGCGGCGGATCTCGTCGTCGAGGACGATCGTGGTGAGTACGCAGTAGTCCTGGCTGCCCCGCCGCGGGTCGCTGTTGAGCGTCGCGATCAGCTGTTCGACGGTCGCGCGGCCATCGCCGATGACGCGGGCCGCGATGTTGCTCCCGGCTGCCACCATGCGCCCGTGAATCAGCGTGACGCGATGGTCCGTGCCCCGGATCTGTTCGCCGACCAGCACGGGCCCATAGGCGCTGGCCGCCCCGAACGCCTCGCGCACGCCTTGTTCGTCGTTCAGATCGATGCGGACGCCCTGCCCCATGTCCGCGTGTTCGGGCTTGACCACCACGGGATAGCCGATGCGGCGCGCCGCGGCGGCCGCGGCATCGCCATCATTGACGAGAAACTGTCGCGGCACCGGGATTCCGTGGGAGCTGAACAGAGCGCCGGTGCCGCCCTTCGAGGTCGCGAGCATCGTCGCGATGTACGAGGTGTCGCTGGTGTAGCTGCCGCGAAAGCGCCGGCGCTTGTGCCCGTGGCCCAGCTCCACGGTGTTCTGGGATGAATGGGAATGGATGCGCGACCATGGAATGTCCCGCTGCTCGCCTTCCCAGACGATCCGGCGCGTCGACACCCCGAGGACTCGTGCCCTCATGCCCTTCATCCCGTTGGCGAGGAGCCGCCGCAGGCGGCTGCCGGCGCCGGACCCGGATGGGGCGCCGGCCTCCGACCACGCGGCATCGACCAGGACCACGGCCAGCCGGCCGGATGCCAGGCCCATTTCCGCGTCGGCGTACTGGAAGTAAACCTCGTGCGGCCCGTTCGCCGGTGGCGACGGCACGCGGGCAAGGCCGACCGCGAACCCGAATTCCCGCTGCAGGGCGAGTGCAACATAGGCCGCCATTTCTACGGGTGCCAACGTCCGGGCCTCGGGAAATACCGGCACCCCCGGCTGGTTCGGGTCGACGCGCGGCGGGATCGGCGGCAGGAGTTCGGCCAGGTACCCCGCGGCGGTCCGGGCCCGGGCCTCGCCTCCCGCGACGTCGTCCGGTCCGACGGCCAAGCTGAGCTGGACGAGCGGGACCGATGCCAGCAGATTCGAGGCCCTGAACAGCTTCTGACGAAGCAGCTTCAATGAGATCACCCGATAAAATGTGGCGGTTCCACCAGGTCGCCTCGTCAGGATCTTCCACACGGCCTTCGCACGCGTCGCTTGCGAACAGGCTCAATACGTTAGCGCTTCCGGCTGCTCGCGGAAACTGGTCCTAGCCGCGTTTCTGTTGGACTTCCGACAGCGATCCGCCGATCACCGCATGGTCGACCGCATCACCCGTCCCGCCCCGGCTTCAGCACGATGGTCCTGGGTTGCCAGGGCTGCGACTTTTCCTGCAGCTCGAACAGCTTGTCGTTGAGGGCACCATAGTCCTCGATGGCGGCGCATTGGGTCACCGTGTCGCCGTCACTGCTCAGGGGAAACAGGCCGTAATCGTAAGTGAAGCTGCCGCCGCCCTGCGTCGGCACCGTGGCGCGGCCGAACAGCGGCCGCTTCTCGCGACAGACCAGCCGATAGCACTCCTCCCATTCGTTCTCGACGTCGGCGGCGACCATTTCGTCGAGATAGCGTCCGGTGAAGTCGCTGCCCGAGGCGGACACCACCTTGGTGCCGAGCAGCCGGTAGCGCACGCGAAACGGCTCGGCGGCGATGTCCATGATCAGCATGTTCGGCAGCAGATGCTTGATCTCGCCCGGATCGATGTCGGCGCGGGCCGGCATCGGCCGGCCGTTCAGCTTGCTGGTCCAGTAGTCGTGAAGCTGATGCACGAGCGCGCCGCGGCTGCGCTCGACTTCCCGCCAGTACGCCATGATGGTGCCGCCCCGACCTCTGGAACGCGTGCTGCGGCGCCGCGTCAGCGCTGCGGCGCCTCGAACCGGTTGAGCTGCCGATAATCCTCCACCAGCAGGCAATAGTCGACAGTCTCGCCGTCCTCGGCCAGGGGGAAGATGGCCCATTCATAGGGCTTGCGCTGGTGGTCGGAGGCCTGGGTGAAGTAGTCGATGCCGAACACCGGGCCGCCGATCTTGAACACGAGGGCGTATTTTTCCTCGACCGAGCCGACATAGTCGCCCCAGGCGGTCTCGTGCAGCCATTTGCCGGTGAAGTCCTCGCCCATGAAATGGACGACTTCGGTACCGACCAGGCGGTAGCGCACGCGCAAGGGGTCCCGATGCACCTCGGCGATCATGATGTAGGGCAGCATGGGCTTGAGCCCGGCCGGGTCGATGTCGCGCTTCGCGGGATAGCGGCGGGTGCCGCGCAGGCCGCTCCAATACCGGTGCACCAGCCGGATCGTCTCGGAGTCCACGTCGGCGAAGTCCAGGAACTGACCCATTCGTTCCGTCTCAGTCGAATCGCCGGGGCTGTCCGGCAGCAAACAACCCAGGATTGCATACCGCCGCGGGAACGTCGATGCCGGCCTTCGCCGATGCCCGCCGATGACGGCTGCCGGCCGAATCGCTACTGTTGCCGCCATGATCCGGGTCACCCGCCGCATCGCCCTCGACGAGCGCGAGATCGAGGAAAGCTTCGTCCGCGCCTCCGGCCCGGGCGGCCAGAACGTCAACAAGCTGTCGACCGCGGTGGAGCTGCGCTTCGACGTGCGTGCCTCGCCGTCGCTGCCCGACGCGGTGCGCGCGCGGCTCGAGGCGCTGGCCGGCCGCCGGCTCACCAAGGAGGGGGTGCTGATCCTCACCGCCCAGCGCCACCGCACCCAGGAACGCAATCGCGCCGACGCCCTGGAGCGGCTGCTCGACCTGATCCGCGAGGCGGCCGCGCCGCCGCCGCCGCCCCGCCGCCCGACCAAGCCCAGCAAGGCCGCGAAGCGCCGGCGGATGGACACCAAGACCCATCGCGGCTCGATCAAGCGGCTCAGGGGGCGCGGGTCGGAGGGCGACTGAATCGACCGGCGTCGCGGGGTCGGGCGAACCCCGGCGGATGCGCCACTGGACAGCCACCGGGCCGCGACCCCTATCACCGTCGCCGAGCCGGATCCCGGTACGGGTCTGACCAACCTTCACTGGGACGTAACTCCCATGGCCTGGAAACTCTCCGCTGCCGGGTTCGCCGCGTCGGCCGGACTCTACTTCGTCAACCACCGGGTCGGCGCCGCGGCCCTGCTGGCGACCGTGGTGGGCCTGTTCATCGCCGCGGTGTTCGGCGACACCTCCTCGCCGCGTTAGACCGCGACCGCCCCGGATCGATGCCATTCTGCCCGGTCCTGTCCCGACGCCTCAGACGATGAAGCGCAGGGCGCGCAGCACCTCGAAGTAGTCGGTCGTTTCCAGTCGCACGGTCTGGTTTCCCAGGTGCCGCGCCCCCGGGTACCATGACGACTTGTAGGCCTGCACCGGGTTGGCGAACTTGACCTCCAGCACGAAGCGCTCGGGCAGCGCCAGCCGGCAGGCCGCGCGGTCGCCGGCGAGCGCCGCCTGCACCCCCTCGCGGATCAGGCGCTGGGCGCGGACCGGCGCCAGGCTCACGGTCGACGGTCCGAACGCCTCGCTCACCGCGACCGCGGTGATGCCGGGATTGAACGCCCTGGCGTCGCTGCAGATGCCCTTGTCGCCGGACAGGAACACCACGGGGACGCCGTGGATCGCGGCGGCCCAGGAATGGATCAGGGCTTCCGAGGCGACGGCGCCGTTGATCGAGATCTGCGCCACCTTGAGGGTCAACGTATGGGCGAGCGGATTCGATTCGGAGCCGGCCTTGGAATGGTATCCGACCAGCAGCACCGCGTCGAAGCTGCCGTCGAGCTCCTGCACCATGGCGAGCGGATGGCCGCTCCAGCCGCGCACCAGGCGGGCGCAGTCCGGCAACCGGTCGGCCAGGATGTTGCGCCCGGAATCATGGGCGTCCTTGATCAGGATCTCGTCGGCGCCGGCGGCGATCGCACCGGCGCAGGCGGCGACCACCTCGTCGGTCATGCGCGCGCGGAACTCGGGGTAGTCGGGATGGTTCTTCTCGGCCTCGTTCCAGTTGGTGATGCCGGCCACGCCTTCGATGTCGGCGCTGATGTAGACTTTCATGGCGGAGGTACCGGGGCTGCGTTGCGAGGGAAGTCGGGCAGTCTGCACCAAAGGGAACCCGAAGGTCAGCCCGTCTTTTTCGGCGGCGGCTCGTCGCGCGGCCACCATGGCGTCGACTTGTTCGCCAGCTCCGCGAGGTTGTCGTTCATCTTGCCATAGTCCTCGATCGACAGGCACTGGGTGACGCGCGTGGCCTCCGGGCCGAGCGGAAAGATGCCGAACTCGTAGGTGAAGCGACCGCCGTCGCCGGTCGGCACCGCGGCGTCGCCCAGCACCGGCAGGCACCGGTCGCGCGCGATGCCGTAGTAGGTCTGCCACAGGTTCTCGATATCGCTCGGGACGTACTCGTCGAGATAGCCGCCGGTGAAATCGCGCCCCGACGCGGCGACCACCTTGGTGCCGAGCAGGCGGAAGCGAACCCGCAGCGGCTCGCCTTCCAGATCGACGATCAGGATGTTGGGCAGCAGATGCTTGATCTCGCTGGGATCGATGTCGCCGCGCGCCGGCATCGGCCGTGCGCCGCGCTTCGAGTTCCAGTAGCGATGCAGCTCGTGGATCATCGCGGAACGCGTGCGCGCGATCTCGAACCAGTGGCTCATCGCGGGGCCGGGCCGGGATGTTGCGGGCGGGCCCGGCGCCGGGCGCGGGGCTGGTTGATGGCGCGCTCGTCGGCCAGCCGCCGGATTGCCGGAGCGCGGCGCCAGCGACCGTTCACCGCAGGCTGCCGCCCGGCCGCTCGAGATGGCGGAAGTCCTCGATGACCAGGCAATGAGTCACCGTATCGCCGTCGTCCGACAGCGGCAGAATGCCCCATTCGAAGTGCTTCCACTTGTCGTCGACCCACAGCATCCGGTCGGCGCCGAACAGCGCCTGCCCGGTCTCGGCGACGCGCCTGAAATTGGCCTCGATGTCGACCAGCGCGTCGCCCCAGCCGGTCTGGTCCAGCCAGCGTCCGGTATAGTCCTCGCCGGCGAAGCGGGCGGCCTCGGTGCCGACCAGCCGGTAGCGGACGCGGAACGGCGCCCGGTGGAACTCGGCGACGACGATGAACGGCAGCAGCGGCTTGATCTCGGCCGGGTCGATGTCGCGCTTCGCCGGAAACCGCCGGCCGCGATGCAGCCCTCGCCAATAGTCGACCAGCGCCTGGATGGCCGACGACGCCATCTCCCCGGTCTCGTCGTACCGACTCGCCACGCGTCCTCCGTCGTCTCGCCTTGCCGGGGCATCCCGGCGCGATCGCAGCATCGCATGACGGGCGACCTGGGGTCGAGGCGCGGACTGGCTGGCGGGAGCGGATGGCGGGCAGGCCGGCTTACATTCCACCGAAGAACTCGATCTGCCAGTCCATCTCCTGGTCGCTCAGGGGATAGAGCACGCCCTCGCGCGGATTGAGCGCGCCGCGCGGCGAGATGCCGGCGATGCGGAGTTGGAGCTGCACCGCCAGGCGCACCGGCAGTCCGGCCTTCCAGGCCAGCGCCATCACGCCCTTGGCGCTCTGCGAGCGCAGGATGCGTTCCACCTTGGCGGCGTCGAGCTTGGCGTCGCGGGCGAGCGCGGCGGTGACCCCGCCTTGGTCGCCGCGGGCGATCGCGGCGGCGATGGCATCCTCGCCGACCGGCGCCTTGCCGCCGGGTCCGGCGGCTGCGGAGTCCGGCTCGTCGTCGTCCTCTTCGGCGAGCCGGCGCTCGACCAGCGCCGCGACGTCGCGCGCGGTCGCGGGGTCGAGATCGGGCCGCTGCTGCAGGATGTCGAGCAGCGAGCGGGCGACGAAGCCGGCGAGGCGGCGCATCGCCCCCTGCGGCAGGGTCGGCCGCCGCACCAGCGGCGCGTGCCAGGGCGGCGTCGCCGGCGCGCGGTCGAGAATCCGGTCGAGCGTCTCTTCGCGGATCTGCGCGCTGTCGTTGGCGAGCAGCGCGGTGATGGTCGGGGCCTGGGCCGGCGTGTTGACCGTGGCCGCGACGATCGCGTCGGTGACCGCGCCCGGCAGGTTGTAGCGCCGCGCGATGGCGGCCAGCGCGCCGCGGATCGGGCCGCTCGCGATGATGTCGAGCAGGTCGGCATCGAGCAGCACCGGCGAGTGCTCGAGGATCGGGCCGGCGACCACCAGCTCGGCGTCGCGGGCGAGGCGGCGGATCACTTCGGGCGGCGCGTCGGTCAGGTCCTTGAGCGCCTCGGCCACCACCTGGCGCACGCGCACCGCCTGGTCGCGCGCCAGGGTCTCGATCACCTCCTCGGTGAGCTTGCGCACCTGGTCGCGCTGTTCCAGCGACAGGCTCGGGGCGATCGCGGCGATCTTGCAGGCGAGGGCGTGGCGGACGCCGAGATTGCTGTCGGTGGCGAGCAGCAGGTCGGCCTGGCGCGGCGTCTGGGTGTTGCCGGCGATCTCCAGGCGCACCTCGGGAACCGTGTCCTCGGCGAGGAAGTAGAGGATCTCCGGCTGCACGTCGGTGCGCTGGGCGATCTGGCGGCGGATCTCGGGATCGGCGTCGCGCGCCAGGCGCTTCGACTGCTCGTAGTCGAGCGGGGCGGCCACCGGCCGGCGTCGCGCCAGCTTGCGCAGCAGGGCGCTCACGGCGCGGCTCCCTCGGCTGGCGCGGGCGGCGCGGCGATGACGAAATGCTGCTTGCCGGCCCGCTTGGCGCTGTACATCGACCCGTCGGAGCGGGCGATCAGCGCGTCGGCGTCCTCGCGATCGGCGCCCGAGCTGAGCGCGATGCCGATCGAGGCGCCGAGCGGCAGCTCGAGATCGGCGGACAGCGGCGCCAGGTCGCGCGCGAACCGGCGCAGCAGGTCGCGCGCCTTGACCATCGCCGCCGGCTCGTCGATGTCCTCGAGCCAGACCACGAATTCGTCGCCGCCCAGGCGTCCGATCAGGTCGGAGGCGCGGGTGCCCTCGCGCAGCAGCCGGGCGACGGTGACCAGCACCGCGTCGCCGCTGGCATGGCCCAGCCGATCGTTGACCGGCTTGAAATTGTCGAGATCGAGATACAGGAGAGCGCCGCGCCGGCGCGTCGCCAGCCGCTGCTCGAGCTCGCCGACGAAGCTGCGGCGGTTGACCAGGCCGGTCAGCGGATCGGTGCGCGACAGCGTCGCCAGGGTGTCCTGGCTGGCGATCTGCTGCAGCGCGACGCCGAGCTGCTCGGCCAGCTCCGCCACCAGGAACAGGTCGTCCTCGTCCCAGGCGCCGAGCCCGATCGGGCGCCACAGCAGCAGCGCCCCGGACAGCCGCCGGCCCTGGCGGATCGGCACCGCGATCACCGCGTGGGCGTCGGTGGCGCGTTCGAACCGGCTCTCGCCGGCGATGAGCGCGGCGAGCGCCTCGGCCTCGGACTCCGGCGCCGCGGCGCCGCATTCGGTGGTCAGGACGAAGCCGCCGTCGTCGTCGCAGCGATGTACCCGGCAGCCTTCGGCGGCCAGCGCCGGCAGCGCCGCGGTGGCCGCCGCCGAGGCGGCGTTGCGCGGATCGACTTCGTAGCGGATGGTGCGCACGAGATAGGCGAGCAGCCGCTCGCGATGGCGATAGCGTCCGAGCTCGGCCTCGCGGCGCCGGGTCTCGGACACGTCCTGGCAGATTCCGCGGGTGCCCTTCCACAGCCCGTCCTCGCCGGTCAGCGGCCGCGCGGCGGCGACCAGGCTGGCCGGCTCGCCGCCGGCGGTGCGGAACCACAGCTCGACCTTGGACGCCGGCATGCGGGCGTCGAACGGAAAGGCGCCGTCGGTCGCCTCGCCATCGATCAGGAATTCGCTCGGGTGGCGGCCGACCAGCTCGTCGGCGCGGTAGCCGAGGGCGCCGCCCGGCGAAACGAAGACGAAGCAGCCGCTCGGTCCGGTCTCCCAGACGAAGTCGCTGGAGGCCTCGACCAGATCCTTGTAGCGCTGGCGCGATTCCACCAGGGCGGCGCGCAGGGTGCGCTCGAGCGTCACGTCGCGGCCGAGCAGCAGCGCCGCGTCGATGTCGGCGAACGGCAGCACCAGCAGCTCGAGCGCGGTCTGCTCGCCGCCGCCCATCGGCAGCAGAAGCGGCTGAAGTTGGGCCGGCGCCCCGGCCCAGGCGGAGCCGAGGGCGGATTCGATGGCGATGCGCAGCTCGCCCGACCGCTTCGAGGACAGCGCGTGCAGCAGGGGCTCGGCGGCGTCGTTGGCGGCCAGCACCAGATCGCCCGGGCCGATCACCGCGGCCGGGCCGGGATAGGCGGCGAGCGCGCCGCCGGCGGCGAACAGGGTGTTGGCCATGCGCCGGCGCCCGGCCGGGCCGACCGGGTGGCCGTGGGAGCCAGGCTCCGGGCGGGACGGGGCTGCGGCCGGACCCCGCTCGAGGCCCCGGTCGGCGTGGCCGTCGGACTGCTGGGCGGGCTCGGATGCGGTGTCGTTCGGCGCGCTGCGGACCATTCTCATCACAAGAAGCCTGGCCTGCGCCGACCTGGCCGCGGGCAGCGGACGGGGCGGGCCAGGGCGGTGGGATCCCCGGCGCCGAGCATAGAAACCGGCCCATTAAGGAGCCATTAAGTCGGTGATGCGCCAATGCAAAGCGCGGCCGGCGGCCGATCCGGGCTTGCCCCCGGGGCCTGCCGACCCCACTCTAGGTGCCATGCCCAAAATGAATTCAGCGCACGGCCCGGCGCGCGCGTCGGCCGACCGGAACGGTACACCCCACCATCTCGACCATGTCGAGGTCTGGGTGTTCGACCTCGACAACACGCTGTATCCGTCGGCCTGCAACCTGTTCGCCCAGGTCGACACCCTGATCGGCCGGTTCATCGAGGACTTCCTGGGGATCGAGCCGGCCGAGGCGCGCCGCCTGCAAAAGCAGTACTACCGGCAGCACGGCACCACGCTGAAGGGCCTGATGGACCATCACGGGGTCGAGCCGGCGCGCTTCCTCGATTTCGTCCACGCCATCGACGTGAGCCCGGTGCCGCCCTCGCCGGCGCTCGACGCCGCCCTGGCGCGCCTGCCGGGGCGCAAGCTGATCTTCACCAACGGCTCGGTCGCCCATGCCGAGAACGTCATGAACCGGCTCGGCGTGACCCATCACTTCGAGGGCATCTTCGACATCGTCGCCGCCCAGTACCGGCCCAAGCCCGACCCCGAGACCTATCACGCCCTGCTGCGCCGCCATGGCGTGAACCCGCGCGCCGCCACCCTGTTCGAGGACCTGCCGCAGAACCTGGTGCCGGCCCATGCGCTCGGCATGACCACGGTGCTGGTCAGGACCGAGGACGAATGGGCCCAGGCCGGCGCCGACGGCGACCATATCCACCACATCACCGACGACCTGATCGCCTGGCTCGAGGCCAACTGCCCGCCGGGACGGTGAGCGGATCCGGCTCCCCGATTTGACTTTTCTGCGCAGCCGAGATTCCATCGGAACGCGCAAAATCCGGTGAAGTGACTCCTCAGGAGTCGTGTCAGGGGGGCAGTTGGCCAGTCCGCTGGAGACTTATCTGGCCGAAATGGCCCGCGTGCGGTCATCCGGCGTGGCTGCCAAGGAGCGATCTTACTACGGCGCCCTGCAGAACCTGTTCAATGAACTCGGTCGAGGTCTCAAGCCGAAGGTCTTCTGCCTGTCCGAGCTAAAGGATACCGGCGCCGGCCATCCCGATTTCGGCCTGTTCACCCAGACCCAGCTTCCGAAGGCGAGCCGCAGGGACCCGGTGCCCGATGCGCCGCCGGAACGCGGCGTGATCGAGGTCAAGGGCGTCGATGAGAATCTGGCCTCCGTCGCCGAGTCCGACCAGGTAGGGCGCTACCTCGATCACTACGGCGCGGTCCTGGTCACCACCTATCGCGAATTCGTGCTGGTCGGGCGCAACGCGCACGGTGCCGCCGTGCCGCTCGAAGGCTTCAGCCTTGCCGCATCCCCGGCGGATTTCTGGGCGCTCGCCGCCCACCCGGCGCGCGCCGGCCGCGCGGCCGAAACGCGGTTTGTCGAGTTCTTGACCCGCGTGCTGCTGCACCGCGCGCCGCTCGCACAGCCGAAGGACGTGGCGTGGTTTCTCGCTTCCTATGCGCGCGATGCGCTGGCGCGGGTCGAGGCGGCGGGTGACATGCCGGCGCTCGCCGCCGTGCGCTCCGCGCTGGAGCAGTCGCTCGGCCTCAGGTTCGAGGGCGACAAGGGCGACCACTTCTTCCGCTCGACGCTGGTGCAGACCCTGTTCTACGGCGTGTTCTCCGCCTGGGTGCTGTGGAGCCGGGAGCGCAAGCCGGACGATACCGCGCCCTTCGACTGGCACGCGGCGGCGTGGTCGCTGCACGTGCCGATGGTGCGCACCCTGTTCGCCGCGGTGGCGACGCCGGAGCGGCTGGGGCCGCTCGGCCTCGTCGAGGTGCTGGATTGGACGGCGGCGGCGCTCAACCGCGTCGACCGGGCCGCTTTCTTCTCGCGATTCGAGGAGACGCAGGCGGTCCAGTATTTCTACGAACCGTTCCTGGAGGCGTTCGATCCCGATCTCCGGAAGCAGCTCGGCGTATGGTACACGCCAAGCGAGATCGTGCGCTACATGGTGGAGCGGGTCGACCGCGTGCTGCGCACCGAGCTGGGGCTGGCCGACGGTCTCGCCGATCCCCGCGTCTACGTGCTCGACCCCTGCTGCGGCACCGGCTCCTACATCGTCGAGGTGCTGGAGCGCATCGCCCGCACGCTGCGGGACAAGGGCGACTCGGCCCTGCTCGGCCACGACGTGAAGGAGGCGGCGAAGTCCCGCGTCTTCGGCTTCGAGATCATGCCGGCGCCGTATGTCATCGCCCACTGGCAGGTGGGCTCGCTCCTCTCCGGCCTCGATGCGCCGCTGTCAGATGCCGAGCACGAGCGTGCCGGCATCTATCTCACCAACGCATTGACCGGCTGGGAACCACCGACCGGCCCGCGCAAGCAGCTGGCCCTGGCGCTGCCGGAGCTGGAGGAAGAGCGCGAGGCAGCAGCTCATGTGAAGCGCGAGACGCCGATCCTCGTGATCCTAGGCAATCCCCCGTACAACGCCTTCGCCGGCACCAGCCCGGACGAGGAAGGCGGGCTGGTCGACGTCTACAAGGAGGGCCTAGTCAGGGAATGGGGTATCAAGAAGTTCAATCTCGATGACCTCTACGTGCGGTTCTTCCGCATCGCCGAGCGGCGGATAGCGGAAGGAACGGGACGCGGTGTCGTTTCCTTCATTTCCAACTATTCCTGGGTCAGCGAACCATC
Source organism: uncultured Rhodospirillaceae bacterium (assembly GCA_964372215.1). GTDB lineage: Bacteria > Pseudomonadota > Alphaproteobacteria > Dongiales > Dongiaceae > DAIMFL01. Next base: position 192,698 of record CAYJQC010000002.1, on the reverse strand, counting down.
TTTTGTCGTGCTGCGAAGGCACTTGCTCGACAGCTTCGACAAGTTCTGGATCGAGAACATGCACGGCAACCGGAAAATCTCCGAGTACGCACCGGATGGCCGTACCAGTGAGACCGTATTCGCCGTCTCCGGCCACTCGCCGGGCATCCAACAGGGTGTCGTTGTCTCGCTTTGGGTCAAGCGCGGCGACTCGTCTACGGCAAAGTCGGTGCTGTATCGCGACGACATTGACGAAGCGAAGGCCGAGGAACGCCGTGCACACTTGCTGGCAACACTTGATTCGACGGACTTCGATTCAGCATACAAGGTATCTCAGCCGTCTCCAGAGAATCGATTCTCTTTCCGGCCCGAGGCGGTAGAAAGCCATTATCGCGAATGGCCAAGTGTCGTTGATCTCTGCGCCATGCCGCCGATGAATGGACTCATGGAGAAGCGCGGCGGGGCTCTCATCGATATTGAGCGAGAGCACCTCGAAAGCCGTATGCGAGCATACTTCGATCCCCGGGCATCATGGAGCGCGCCAGGACTTTCTGGTTCCTCGCTCACCAAAGCGGCCGCCGGCTATGAACCGGAAAAGGTGCGAACCCGCGCCCTTGCCGAAGGGTCGTTTCGAAGCGATTGCCTGCGTCGCTATCTGGTGCGCCCGTTCGATACTCAGTGGTGTTACTACTCGGCTGTTCCGTCCCTTTGGAATCGAGCTCGACCCTCGCTATGGGCGCAATGTTGGGAGGGAAACGCGTTCCTAATGGCGCGGCCGGCAGGCGTCGCCAATCCAGAGGGGGTGCCGGCCTTCTTTACGCGACTGCTCGGCGACAACGACTTTCAGCGCGGGCATTCGTACTACTTTCCCTTTCGCATCAAGGGCGGCGACCGGATCAAGAAGAAGGAAGGGGCACTCGGCGATCTCTTTGCCCAGGCGCGTGGCGAAGGCGAGGCCATCGCCAACCTATCGGCACAGGTGCGTGCCTATCTCGCCCATCTTGGCATTGTCGATTCTGACGCCGATGCGGTGACGGCAGGCCTGATCTGGCTCCATGCCCTGGCTGTTGGTTATGCGCCCGCCTATCTCACCGAGAACGCCGACGGCGTCCGAGCGGGCTGGCCGCGTATTCCGCTGCCAGCCAAGCGTGAGCTGCTGGAGGCGTCCGCGGCCCTCGGCCGCCAGGTGGCGGCGCTGCTCGACACTGAGGCGCCAGTCGCCGGTGTGATCTCGGGCACCATCCGGCCGGCGCTCAAGGTCATCGGCAACGTCCAGCGCACGGGCGGCGGGGCGCTGAAGCCCAGGGAGTTCCGGGTCACTGCCGGCTGGGGCCATGAAGGCAAGGCCGGCGTCACTATGCCCGGCAAGGGCCGCGCGCTCGAACGCGCCTACACGGCCGAGGAACGGGCGGCGCTGGGGGAGGGCACGGCGCAGCTCGGCGCGGCCACCTTCGACATCTACCTCAACGACGCCGCCCATTGGGCGAACGTGCCGGAGAAGGTCTGGGGCTACACCATCGGCGGCTATCAGGTAATGAAGAAATGGCTGTCCTACCGGGAGTACGAGCTGCTCGGCCGGGCGCTGACGCCCGAGGAGCTGCGCGAGGTTCGCGACATGGCCCGGCGCATCGCCGCGCTCCTGCTGCTCCAGCCGGCCCTGGACGCCAGCTACCGGGCGGTGGCCGCCGACACTTGGCCCTGGCTGCGGGATTGAACCGGAAAACCCGCGCCTTGACGGCGGCGGAGCGCTCGCCCCACAGACGAGCCGGGAACGAAAAGGGACCGCCGCATTACCGAGATCATCTTCCTGGTCGAGGAGGCGCCCGAGGGCGGCTACACCGCACGGGCGCTCGGGGTGTCGATCTTTACAGAGGCAGAGACGCTGGAGGCTCTGCGGGCGGCGGTCCGGGATGCGGTGCAGTGCCATTTCGAGCCCGTTTCGGCGCCCAAGATCATCAGGCTGCACTGATAGCACCGGTGCCCGGCCGTCGCCAGTTCACACCGAGTATGGCCCTCACCCTGTCTCGCTGCGCTCGACATCCCTCTCCCGCCTGCGCGGGCGAGGGAGCCAGGGGGCGCCGCGCTGTCGACCCTCTCTCCTTCGGGGGAGAGGGTGCCGAGCGCCCGTGGGCGCGAGGCGGGTGAGGGCTCTTGCCGTCGTCCCGGCGTTGACAGCCTCGGTCGCCTTGCCCATGTTCGGCCGCGTCGCAACGGGCGCGGAATGCGCGAGCGGGGAGCGCGGGCTGACATGGACATCGCCGGACTGGAATCCGCCATCGACGCCGCCTGGGAGCGGCGCGGCGAGCTGACCCCCGCCACCCGCGGCGCCGCCCGCGACGCGGTCGAGGCGGCGCTCGACGCGCTCGACGCCGGCAAGGTCCGGGTCGCCGAGAAGCGCGCCGGCACGTGGCACACCAACCAGTGGCTGAAGAAGGCGGTGCTGCTGTCGTTCCGGCTCTACGACTCCATGCCGATCCCGGGCGGCGGCGACTTCACCCGGGTCGGCGATCGCGGGCCGGCCGCCTGGTACGACAAGGTGGCGTCGAAGTTCGCCGGCTGGGGCGAGGCGGAGTTCAAGGCCGCCGGCTTCCGCGCGGTGCCGAACTGCGTGGTGCGGCGCTCGGCCTTCATCGCGCCGGGCGTGGTGCTGATGCCGAGCTTCGTCAATGTCGGCGCCCGGGTCGACAGCGGCACCATGGTCGACACCTGGGCGACCGTCGGCTCCTGTGCCCAGATCGGAAAGAACTGCCACATCTCCGGCGGCGCCGGCATCGGCGGCGTTCTCGAGCCCTTGCAGGCTGGCCCGGTGGTCATCGAGGACAACTGCTTCATCGGCGCGCGCGCCGAGGTCGCCGAGGGCGTGGTGGTGGAGGAGGGCTCGGTGCTCTCCATGGGGGTCTATCTCGGCGCCTCCACCAAGATCGTCGACCGCGCCACCGGCGAAGTGCATTACGGCCGGGTGCCGGCCTACTCCGTGGTGGTGTCCGGCGCCATGCCGGCGGCCAAGCCGCTGCCCGACGGCTCGCCCGGCCCGGGGCTCTATTGCGCCGTCATCGTGAAGCGGGTCGACGAGAAGACCCGCTCGAAGACCTCGATCAACGATCTCCTGCGCGACTGAGCGGACCGGCGCGTGGCGCTCCTCGACCCGGTCGACCTGGCGCGCGAGCTGATCCGCTGCCCGAGTGTCACCCCGGCCGATGCCGGCGCGCTCGGCGTGCTGGCGACCGCGCTCTCCGCCATCGGCTTCGCCTGCCACCGCCTGACCTTCGGCGAACCCGGCGCCACCGGCGACGAGGCGCCGATCGACAATCTCTACGCCGTGATCGGGCGCGCCGGCGGGCGCAATTTCTGCTTCGCCGGCCATACCGACGTGGTGCCGCCCGGCGATCCCCATGACTGGAGCGTCGATCCCTTCGCCGCCGAGGTGAAGGACGGCATGCTGATCGGCCGCGGCGCCGCCGACATGAAGGGCGCGGTGGCCTGCTTCGCCGCCGCCGCCGCGCGCTTCCTGGAACGGCGCGGCGCGGATTTCGGCGGCCGCATCAGCCTGCTGATCACCGGCGACGAGGAAGGCCCCTCGGTCAACGGCACCAGGCAGGTGCTCGGCTGGCTGAGCGCGCGCGGCGAGCGACTCGACGCCTGCCTGGTGGGCGAGCCGACCAACCCGACCGCCCTCGGCCAGATGATCAAGATCGGCCGGCGCGGCAGCCTGACCGCGAAGCTCAGCGTGCACGGCGTGCAGGGCCACACCGCCTATCCCCATCTCGCCGACAACCCGGTCCATCGCCTGGTCGCCATGCTGCACGCGGTGACGACCTCGCCGCTCGACCAGGGCAGCGCGCATTTCCAGCCCTCGACCCTGCAGGTCTCGACCGTCGATGTCGGCAATCCCGCCTCGAACGTGATCCCGGCGAGCGCGCGCGCCACCCTCAACATCCGCTTCAACGACCTGCACAGCGGCGCCGGGCTCGAGCGCTGGCTGCGCGAGCGGTTCGACGCCGCCATGGGCGACGGCGCGGACGCGCGCTACAGCCTCGAGGTCAAGGTCAGCGGCGAATCCTTCCTGACCCCGCCCGGCGCCCTGTCCGGGGTGATCGCCGACGCCGTCGTCCGCCGGCTCGGGGTGCGGCCGGAGCTGTCGACCACCGGCGGCACCTCCGACGCCCGCTTCATCAAGGACCATTGCCCGGTCGCCGAGTTCGGCCTGGCCGGCCAGACCATGCACAAGGTCGACGAGGCGGTGGCGCTCGCCGACCTCGCGGCCCTGACCGACATCTACGAGTTCGCGCTCGACGGCTTCTTCGCCGACGCCGGCTAGCGCCCGTGCTCAGCCTCGGCGAAATCTTCCACTCGGTCTACGGCGTCTGGCGCCTGGCCCATCTCGACCCCAAGGGCATGGCCCATCTCGACGCCACCGAGACCGGCTTCTGGCGCTCGTTCCAGGTGGCGTTCCTGCTGCTGCCGCTCGAACTGCTGTCGCTCGCCCTGGTGCTGCAGATCCGGCCGAGCGAGGCGGGGCTGGGCCGGATCGTGGCCGTCGATCTCATCGGCTATGCGATCGCCTGGATGGCCTTCCCGCTCGCCGCCCACTACCTGGTGATGGCGCTCGACAAGGAGCGCGAGTATGTCGGCTACATCGTCGCCTATAACTGGGCGAGCACGATCAGCGGGCCGCTCTACCTGCTCCTGCTCCTCGCGATCTACGGCGGCGTCCTGTCGGGCATTTCGGCGAGCATCGCGTATTACGGGTTGCGGGCGGCGCTGCTTTTCTATGGCTGGTTCATCGCCAGGACGGCGCTCGGCACGGGCATCTTGCCGGCCGCCGGACTGGTCGCCATCGACTTCATGATCGGCAGGCTGTTGAACGTCGTCATCGAGCGGATGATGTTCTGAAGTGGTGGGCGCCTCACTCGACCGAGGTGCCGATGCGGCGGAGGTCGCCGGACCAGTAGATGTAGGTCACGCGGCCGATGAGGTTCTCGATGGGGATGAAGCCAAGGCCGCCAAGTTGCGGCAGCGTTCTGCTGTTCAGCGAGTTGTAGCGGTTGTCGCCGAGCACGAAGAGATGGCCCTCCGGCACCGCTTCCGGTTCCGTGTCGTGATAGCGCCTGGTGTCCCCACGCTCGACGATTTCGTGGGCAACGGTTTCCGGCAGCGTCTCCCGATAGCGCTGCACGGCGGGGTCGTTGGCGCCGCCCGGCTGATCCGAGGTCTCGCGAACGGCGGCGACGCCGTTCACGTGCAGGACTCCATAGAGCCCGGTCCATCCGTTCGACCCGTGGGTTCGGGCGGGCGTACGCGCCACCTTTGCTTTCCAGAATCACGGAATCGCCGTATAAGATTCCTGTGATCGCGACGGAGAAGTTGATGGAGCAAGTCATGGAAACTGACGCTGCTGCACAGGCCCATAAGAATCTTACGCGTACTCTGGAAACCATCCGTGAGCGGATGAGCCCGTTGGGCGCATCGCTGCAGGCTATTTCCGAAGCCACGACCTTGCGCGAGCTGACAGACCGGTTTAGCCGCGAGCAGGTCCAATTTGAGGCGATATTAGGACCCGCGGCCGAACGGGAGAGAATGCTGCAGATATTCAACGAACAGGCCACACTCAACGCCATGGCAATCGGAAGTTTCGGTAAGAGCACCGCCCTCGACCTCCTGCGTGAGCGTGAGGAACAGGAGCGGGCTCAGCTTGGCGCACTCCTGTCCCCGCAGAATGAACTTCAGAGCCTGCTTGCGGCGTTTGAAAAAGACCTAAGGCCCCTGCACGAAACTCTGGAAGAGTCCCGGAGAGATGCCGCCCGGCATTGCGTGACCGACCTGATCGAGAGCGAGCGGAGCTGGCTGCGTGCAGCTCTGGGACCTGCGGGAGAGCTGGGGCTCGCCGGAACCCCTACCGCCGGTTCCGTGCTGAACAATGCGTTTGAGAGCGCGCGCAAGCTTTTTGCGGACTATCAATCCCGTTTCCGGCTGCCCGACTTAGAGGAAGCAAAGAGTTTCTTTGCTGACGATCGGCTTTCCAACGTGTTTTCTGCATCGGGGGAGTTGCAGAAGCACGCGATTGAAATCCAGCGGGCCGCGGAAGCGATGCGCGTGCCGTGGCTCGATATGCAGGACAAGTTGCAGTCCTTCGCTGGCTTTGCGGAGTTGCAGCGGATTGGGCTCTCGCTGCGGGAGTCCCACCCGTTCGACGAGCGCTTGGCCGATCTGTTGCGGACCGATCTCGGCGACTGGCGCGGCACCATTGCGTTCCCGGAAGGTATTTTCACCGATCCGTGGAAGCGCACGGAGTTCTACGCGGACCGCGGTCTTGACCCGCGTCTGACGAGGTTCCCCCGCGGAGCTTTCGAGCAAGGGATTTCGATCGCGGGCCTCCGGGACATACTCCCGCCTTTCCTGGACGAATATGACGGCCGGGCGGGTGAGAAGGATGAGGAGGAAGCCGGTTTTGAACGGACGAACGACGCGCATAAGCAGCTAATGTTGTTTGAGCATCAACTCCGCCGCTTCATCGATACGGCGATGACGGCCGCCTTCGGTGAGCACTGGACAAGGCACCGGGCGCCTGGAGAGATCCGCAAGAGCTGGCTTGAAAAGCAGCAAAGAGCTCGCGACGACGGCGAGCCGGATCGCCCGCTGATCGCTTATGCCGATTTCACCGATTACGTGCGTATCATCATGCGGCGGGATAACTGGGACGAGGTGTTCAAGCCAGTTTTCCGGCGGCAGGAATCTGTGCAAGAATCGTTCCAGCGCCTCTATCCAATTAGGATATGCACCATGCATGCCCGGATCATCACGCAGGACGATCAGCTGTATCTCTATGCCGAGACAAAGCGCATCCTGTCGGCTATCAGGGTCAAGAGCTGTACGGCACTGAGCAGGGCCACGGCGTGGCCCGGCACAGACCTCTAGGCTCCTGCGCAAAGCGGCGCGCATGGTCTGAGTAGAGATTAACTGAGAGAGTCGATCCTTACGCCTGATCGGTGCCGTCGCTATCGTCCGGCATCGCAGGGAGCGATTGAACAAGGGCCGGCTTCTTTACACTCTCGTCGTCGATCACGATTGAGAATTCAGTGATGTCGCCATTGTTGCAGACCGTGAGACCGCTGTTCGGCGGTATGGTGCCCTCGACATAGGTGCCGTAAGCAAACGCCCCCCTGAACTTGACAGGCCTGTTGAAGCCGATCGTGGTTGGCTTTCCAGTTTCAAGCTGAACCAATGTCATGCGAGACTTTTCACTCACGATCGCACCCTGTGTCCGGTGATTATCTTTCTATGGGATTCCCCTTTTCGATGGCAAGCGCCGTGAGCTGCACATTATTGATGGACATGAACGCCGGAGGGATCGGGCTGTGCCAGTACATGTGCTCGAAATCCTTGGCCACACCGGCCTTCCCCGCCAGCTCATGGCGCCGCTGCCGACCGGCCGTATGGGCAATCAGGTCAGCCACCTCAAGACCCGGTTCCTTAGATTTCTTGTCCATGAAATAGCCATCGACCTCGACAAGTTGCCCCGCGCGGTTGACCAAGTTCATGTTCGCAAGGTCGAAATCCCTTTGAACCAGCGCATTCCCGCGCTCTGACGCCTCGAACACAAGCGCCACGACATTGGCGTCACACGTGGCTACCATTCGGGAGACAAAGTTCACCGTGACCAGTGACACAGCGCGATGCCCATCAACTCCAGGGGGAAGCTTCGTCCCGCCGTCACTCATGACGGCAAAGCGCCAGAAGGATTGACGTAAGAATCTATTGATGGATGTGATCTGCACGAGTTTCGGCCGAGTCCGCTCGAACTCGGCCGCGTGGAATGGCTTGTTGGCGCCCCCCAGCTTCTCACGTTTGAGCTTGCGCCATGGGTGCTTGATCTTGTCTCCGTATCCCTTGCCAAGGACAGCGCATCCGCCACGCCCAAAGGTTGGATTCTTCGGATCGCTGTAATCCTCGATACCCGTTTCGTCGACAAAGACAAGAAGCGTTTCGGGAGTGAGCGGAAGAGCGTCACCAAGCATATCGCGCTCCTCTCTTAAGTTAGTACCGGCTCAAGGTTGGTTATTCGAATTGAACGTAAGTCTGGAATTTTAGGTTCAGTGGTTTCATACAGATAAGCTTGGGACAAAGATACCCAAGTTTACTTGATTTCTACTTTATGGATAGATCATAATTGGCTCCACATATCACTAATTTATGTGAAGTTTAGATTTTGGTGCGCATAGAGTCTATACAATTGCAATTTCTAACAAGGCTGTGTTGTCGTCAATACCGCACACCCGTCAGGTACAGCCCGTCCGGCGGCGCGGTCGGGCCGGCGGCGGCGCGGTCGCGGGCGGCCAGCGCGCGCGATACGTCGCCGGCGCGCCACTTGCCCTCGCCGACCAGCTTCAGGGTGCCGACCATGTTGCGCACCTGGTGGTGGAGGAACGAGCGCGCCTCGGCGATCACGGTGATCTCCGGCCCGTGGCGCATGACGTCGAGCCGGTCGAGGGTCTTCACCGGCGAGGCCGCCTGGCACAGCGCCGCGCGGAAGCTGGTGAAGTCGTGATGGCCGATCAGCGCCTGGGCGGCCTCGTGCATCGCCGCGGCGTCCAGCGTCCCGCCCACCAGCCAGGCGCGGCCGCGCTCGAGCGCCAGCGGCGCGCGCCGGTTGACGATGCGGTAGAGATAACTGCGCCCGGTCGCCGAGAAGCGGGCATGGAAGTCCTCGCCGACGGCCGCGACCGACAGCACCGCGATCGGCGCCGGCTTGAGGTGGAAGTTGAGCGCGTCGCGCACGGTCTCCGCCGTGGTCTCCCTGGCGATGTCGAGATGGGCGACCTGGCCGATCGCGTGCACCCCGGCATCGGTGCGCCCCGCCCCCTGGGCGGTCACGGTCTCGCCGCAGAACTTCGCCACCGCTTCCTCGAGCGCCTGCTGGATCGACGGCCCGTTGTCCTGGCGCTGCCAGCCGACGAAGCCGCCGCCGTCGTATTCGAGGGTGAGCTTCCAGCGGCTCACGGCAGCACCGTGCCCGCCGGCAGCGGAAAGCCGCGCAGGAAGGCATCGGCGCCCATCGGCTTGCGCCCGGCGCGCTGCACCGCCACCAGCTCGATCGCGCGGCCGTCGCCGCAGGCGATCTGCAGAGTGCCCGGGCGCGGCGTGCCCGGCACGCCGGCGGCGCGGCCGTCGACCCGGGCCTGCAGCACGCGCACGCGCTCCGCGCCGCCTGCCTCCCCGGGGATCGCGAACCAGCTGCCCGGCCAGGGATCGAAGGCGCGCACCTGGCGCTCCAGCGCATCGGCCGGCTTGCGCCAGTCGAGCCGCGCCTCGTCGCGGCTGAGCTTGGCCGCGTAGGTCACGCCCGCCGCCGGCTGCGGCGTCGCGGCCAGCTCACCGGCAGCCAGGCGCGCCAGCGCGGCCACGATCATCCGCGCGCCGATCGCCGCCAGCCGGTCGTGCAGGGTGGCGCCGGTGTCGTCCGGCCTGATGGGACAACGTTCCTGCAGCAGCATGGCGCCGGTGTCGAGGCCCGCGTCCATCTGCATGATGGTGACCCCGGTCTCCGGATCGCCAGCAAGAATCGCGCGCTGGATCGGCGCCGCGCCGCGCCAGCGCGGCAGCAGCGAGGCGTGGATGTTGAGGCAGCCCAGGCGCGGCGCGGCGAGCACCGGCTCGGGCAGGATCAGGCCATAGGCGACCACCACCGCGGCGTCGAGGCCGAGCCCGGCGAAGGCATCCTGCTCGGCCGCGTCGTCGAGCCGCGCCGGTGTCCGCACCGTCAGCCCCTCGGCATCGGCAAAGGCATGGACCGGGGAGGGCTGCAGCTTGTGGCCGCGGCCCGCCGGGCGCGGCGGCTGGCTGTAGACCGCGGCGATCGCGTGGCCGGCCGCCAGCAGCGCGGCCAGTGCCGGCACCGCGAAGCCGGGCGTGCCCATGAAGGCGATCCGCAAATGTGGTCCGTCGGGCGGCGTGGCGCCGGGCCGCGTCACGGCGGCGGGCTCGCTCAGCCGTCGATCTCGGCGCCGACCAGCGTGCCGGCCTTCTTGGCCTTCACCAGCTTGCGCAGGATGATGTTGCGCTTGAGCGCGCTGATGTGGTCGACGAACAGCACGCCGTCGAGATGGTCCATCTCGTGCTGGATGCAGGTGGCGAGCAGCCCTTCCGCCGCGAGCTCGCGGATCTCGTTCTCGTGGTCGATGTAGCGGACCTTGCAGGCGCGCGGTCGCGCCACGTCGGCATAGTGCTCGGGCACCGACAGGCAGCCCTCGTTATAGGTCGCGTCGTCGTCCGACAGCCACAGCAGCTCCGGGTTCGCCATGCGCAGCGGCTGGGCCTGGTTCTCGGGGTCGGCGAGGTCGAGCACGATGACCCGCTTCAGCACGCCGACCTGGGCCGCGGCCAGGCCGATGCCGGGCGCCGCGTACATGGTCTCCAGCATGTCGTCCATCAGCCGGCGGATCTCGGAATCGACCTGCTCCACCGGCTTGCTGATCAGCTTCAGCCGGGGGTCGGGGGCGACGATGATAGGCAGCTTGGCCATGGATACGCCTCGACCAAGGTCGTTTCGGATCGCCGCGATCCGAGACGTGAATCTTGGTCTACCTTCTTGAAGTAGAGCGTGATTCACGGACCGCATGGTTGCGATGCGATCCGATCATGCTCTAGGTATGGCGACGGCGCCCCACCGTCAAGCGCGCTTACCGCGACTCGCCGGCCGCGTGCTACGCTGCCGCCCCGGCTTCGGCCCCCACCCCTCGACCGGTCAGGATGGACATCGCCCTCGTCGTCGCGCTGATCGCCGGAGCGGTCGCCCTGCTGGCCGTCATTGCCCTGCTGGCGGTGCTGCTGGCGCGGCGCGGCCAGGCCGACGGCCAGCGCGACGGCCAGGCCGCCGCCGCCGAGCTGGCCGGCCGGCTGGCCCAGATGGCCGACAGCCAGGCGGCGCAGCAGGCGGCGCTGTCGGAGCGGCTGCAGGCCCAGGAGCGGGCCCTGGCCAAGGCCCTGGAGGAGCGCCTGGCCGAGCTCGGCAAGCGGGTCGGCGACCGGCTGCAGGAACAGACCACGGCGGCCACCCAGTCGCTTTCGGACCTCAAGGAGCGCCTGGCGGTCATCGACGCTGCCCAGAAGAACATCACCGAGCTGTCGTCCCAGGTGGTCGGGCTGCAGGACATCCTGGCCAACAAGCAGGCGCGCGGCGCCTTCGGCGAGATCCAGTTGAACGACCTGGTGCAGGGCGCGCTGCCGCCCTCGGCCTACGCGTTCCAGGTGACGCTGGCCGGCGGGCAGCGGGCGGATTGCCTGCTGAAGCTGCCGAACCCGCCGGGACCGATCGTGGTCGACGCCAAGTTTCCGCTGGAAAGCTACCGCGCCCTGCGCGAGGCCAGGGACGAGGCGGCGACGGTCCAGGCCCGGCGCGATTTCTCGCTGGCGATCCGCAACCATTTCCGCGCCATCGCCGAGAAATACATCCGGCCGGGCGAGACCGCGGAATCGGCGCTCATGTTCCTGCCGAGCGAGGCGATCTACGCCGAGCTGCACGCCAATTTCGCCAACGTGGTCGAGGAATCCTTCCGCTCCCGGGTCTGGATCGTGTCGCCGACCACCCTGATGGCGACCCTCACCACGATCCGGGCGGTGCTCAAGGACGTGCGCATGCGCGAGCAGGCCGGCCTGATCCAGAAGGAGGTCCACACCCTGCTGGTCGACGTGACCCGCCTGGACGACCGGGTCGGCAATCTGCAGAAGCATTTCGGCCAGGTCGACAAGGACCTGCACGACATCGGCGTCTCGACCGGGAAGATCATCAGCCGCGGCGAGCGCATCAAGGAAGTCGAGCTTGGCGAACCGGTGGCCGAGCTGCCCGACCTGCCGGTGCCCAGGGTGGTCGCGTCCAGGGATCCATCGTAATTCATTGAAACAGATTGTTTTTGATATAATTAATCATAATTATGTTAACTTCGATAACTAACTGGATTTCAGTTAATATCTTGAAAATGCGGATGCAGGGGGAAGTCACATGGAATTCGAGATGAGCGCGTTTTCGATCTTCGCGCTGGTGGCGCTGGGGCTCGCCATCCTGCTGGTGGTGATGGGGGTGAAGTCGGTGCCCCAGGGCACGGAATGGACGGTGGAGCGGTTCGGCCGCTACACCCACACCCTGCGGCCCGGCCTCAACATGATCGTGCCGCTGATCGACCGCATCGGCCGCAAGCTCAACATGATGGAGACGGTGCTCGACGTGCCGACCCAGGAGGTCATCACCAAGGACAACGCCATGGTGAGCGTCGACGGCGTGGTGTTCTACCAGGTGCTGGACGCGGCGAAGGCGGCCTACGAGGTGACCGATCTCGAGCTCGCCACCCTCAACCTCACCATGACCAACGTCCGGACCGTGATGGGCTCGATGGATCTCGACGAGCTGCTGTCCCAGCGCGACAAGATCAACGCCCAGCTGCTGCACGTGGTGGACGACGCCACCTCGCCCTGGGGCATCAAGGTCACCCGCATCGAGATCAAGGACATCGCGCCGCCGCGCGACCTGATCGACGCCATGGGCCGGCAGATGAAGGCCGAACGCGACAAGCGCGCCAACATCCTCGACGCCGAGGGCTTCCGGCAGGCCGCCATCCTCAAGGCCGAGGGCGAGAAGCAGTCCGCGATCCTGCAGGCGGAAGGCCGGCGCGAGGCCGCCTTCCGCGATGCCGAGGCGCGCGAGCGCGAGGCCGAGGCCGAGGCCAAGGCGACCTCGGTGGTCTCCGAGGCGATCGCCAAGGGCGACGTCCAGGCGGTCAACTACTTCGTCGCCCAGCGCTATGTCGAGGCGCTCAAGGACATCGCCTCGGCCCCCAACCACAAGGTCATCTTCATGCCGCTCGAGGCGGCCAGCGTCATCGGCGCCGTCGGCGGCGTCGCCGAGCTGGCCAAGGCGGCGATGGAAAAGCAGCAGCGCGGCCCCTGGGACCCGACGGGAAAGCAGGGCTAGGACCGATGTCACCGCGCACAGGGAGCCGCCGGTCATGAACGGCATGGACGCCGTCGCCTTTCTCGAAGGCCTGCAGTTCTGGCACTGGATGATCCTCGGCCTCGGCCTCGCGGTCATCGAGGTGCTGGCGCCGGGCACGTTCTTCCTGTGGCTCGGGATCGCCGCGGGGCTGACCGGCATGCTGCTGCTGGCGATCCCGGGTCTCGGCTGGCAGGTCCAGCTCATCGTCTTCGGCGTGCTGTCGGTGGCGATCGTCGCCGGCTGGCGCTACTACCTGATCCGCCGCCCGACCCAGTCCGACGACAGCACCTTGAACCGCCGCGGCGAGCAGTATGTCGGCCGGGTCTTCGCGCTGGTGGAGGCCATCGTCGACGGCCGCGGCACGGTCAGGGTCGGCGACAGCAACTGGCGCGCCGACGGCCCGGACCTGCCGGCCGGCACGAAGGTGCGCGTGACCGGCGTCGCCGGCACCGTGCTCATGGTCGAAAAGGCGGATTAGGCCCTTGTGCGCGAGGCGGGCAGAAGCTGGACCAAGATCGCGTCGGACTGAATCGATCTGACCATGCTCTGGGAAATCTGTCATTGCCGGGCTTGACCCGGCGATCCATTCCGCCGTTCGCGCAAGCGGATGAATGGATGCGCGGGTCAAGCCCGCGCATGACGCTCCATTTCGCGATTGTGCGCTCGTCCCACCCTTGGAACGACCCCCGAGCGGTCAGGCTTTCTGGCGCCAGGCGTGCGCCGGGTAGACGCCGAGGATCTTGACCTCGCGCGAGAAGAACGACAGCTCCTCGAGCGCCAGGCGCACCGACAGCATCTCGGGATGGCCCTCGATGTCGGCATAGAACTGCGCCACGGTGAAGCGCTCGTCCACCATGTAGCTCTCGAGCTTGGTGATGTTGACGCCGTTGGTGGCGAAGCCGCCGAGCGCCTTGTAGAGCGCCGCCGGCACGCTGCGCACCCGGAACACGAAGCTCATCATCACCAGGCCCTGGGCCGGGTCCGGGTCGGCCGGCTCCTGGCCCATGATGACGAAGCGCGTGGTGTTGTGGGCGGCGTCCTCGGCGTCGGCCTGCAGCACGTCGAGGCCATAGATCTCGGCGGCCAGCGACGAGGCGATGGCGGCCTGGGTCGGGTCGCCCTTGGCGGCGATCTCGGCCGCCGCTCCGGCGGTGTCGGCATGGACCGCCGCCTTCAGCCCCAGCTTGCGGATCAGGTTGCGGCACTGCGACAGGGCCTGGACGTGGCTGTGCACGGTGGTGAGCCCGGCCAGGGTCGCGCCCTTGGGCGCCAGCAGCTGGTGGTTCACCCGCTGGAAATGCTCGGCGACGATATGCAGGCCGGAATCCGGCATCAGGCGATGGATGTCGGCGACCCGGCCGGCGATCGAGTTCTCGATCGGGATCATGGCGAGCACCGCCTTGCCGTCGCGCACCGCCGCGAAGGTGTCCTCGAACGAGGCGCAGGGCAGCGTCGTCATCTCGGGGTGCGCGCCGCGGCAGGACAGGTCGGAATAGGCCCCGGGGGCGCCCTGGAACGCGATCGTGTTGGCCGGATCGGCCGGCGGCTTCGGCGAAGGGTTCATGTCGGGGAGGGCGGTGCCGGGGACAGCAGAGCGCGGGCGCGCTCCAGGTCGGCCGGAGTATCGACACCGAGCGGAACGGTGTCAACGAGCGCCACGTCGATGCGCATCCCGGCTTCCAGCGCGCGCAATTGCTCCAGCCGCTCGCGCCGCTCGAGCGGGCTCGGTGGCAGCCGCACGAAGCGGGCCAGCGCCGCCCGGCGATAGGCGTAGATGCCGATATGGTGATACAGCGGGCCGTCGCCCGACGGCACCGCCGTCCGGCTGAAATAGAGCGCCCGGGCGATGCGCAGGCGGCCGACCTTGGGCCGATCCGGGAAGCCCGCCACCGCCTTCACCACCGACGGCGCGCTGCGCTCCGACTCGACAGTGATCTCGGCGGCGATGGTGGCGATGTCGACCGCGGGATCGGCGAGCGGCGCCAGCACGGCGCGCACCGCCGCCGGCGAGATGGTCGGCAGGTCGCCCTGCAGGTTGACGACGGTGTCGAACATGGCCTCGGGATCGACCCGTTCCAGCGCCTCGTAGATCCGGTCCGAGCCGGACGGGTGGTCGGGCCGGGTCAGCACCGCGTTGCCGCCGGCCGCGGCGATGGCGTCGAGGATCGCCTCGTCGCCGCAGGCGACCAGCACCGGTCCGACCGCCGCCGCCACCGCGCGGCGCCAGACATGGACGATCATCGGCTCGCCATGGATCTCGGCCAGCGGCTTGTCGGGCAGCCGGCTGGCGGCCAGGCGCGTCGGGATCACCACGACCGGATTGGGCACGGTCACCGCCGGCAGGTGGGTCGCGGGCGTTCCGGGCGTGGCGGGGGCGTCGGCAGGCATGGGCGTGACCCGGGTCCGATCGTAAGGTGCTGAGCCCGTCGACCATAGCCGCAGCGACGGCGCCGGGAAATGGCCCGCGATCGGCGGCGTGCCGTGGTCATTCTCGAGCCGCCCAATATTGGACAGGGGCGGCGGAACTGGGTACATTCCGGCCGCGCCGGTGCCGCACGCTCCTGCCGCGCTGCGTCACAGGCGTAAGTCGAGCGTTTCCAGAGGTTTCCCCGGATGTCGTCTCTCGAGCTGAACAAGATCGCCGGTGCCATCCTGGTGGCCGGACTCCTGGCCGTGGTCTCCGGCATTCTCGCTGACAAGCTGGTGCAGCCGCGCCAGGTCGCGCATACCGCCATGGCAGTGCCCGAGGGCAAGGCGGCCGGCGACTCGGCGGCCTCGGCGGCGGCCGAGCCCGAGCAGCCGATCGCGGTGCTGCTGGCCGCGGCCGATCCCGCCGCCGGCGAAGGCGTCGCCAAGCGCTGCGCCGCCTGCCACACCTTCGACAAAGGCGGCGCCAACAAGGTCGGCCCCAATCTCTGGAACATCGTCGGCGCCCACCAAGCCCATTTGGAAGGCTTCGCCTATTCCGATGCGGTCAAGGGCCTGGGCGGCACCTGGACCTTCCAGGAGCTCAACAAGTTCCTGACCTCGCCCAAGGACTATGCGCCGGGCACCAAGATGACCTTCGCCGGGCTGAAGAAGGCGGGCGACCGGGCCAGCCTGCTCGCCTATCTGCGCAGCCTGAGCGACGCGCCGGTGGCGCTGCCGGCGGCGCCCGCCGCCGCTGCCCCCGCCGCCGCCCCCGCCGACGCCGCCGCCGCCCCCGCCGAAGCAGCAGCACCCGTAGAGGCCGCGCCCGCAGAGGCCGCGCCTGCCGAGGCCGCCGCGCCGGAAGCGGCGCCGGCCGAAACCCAGCAGGCTGCCGCGCCGGCCGCGACCGGCGGCGCCGACGGCGGCGGCATCGCCGCGCTGCTGGCCTCGGCCGACCCGGCCAAGGGCGAGAAGCTCGCCAAGCGCTGCGCCGCCTGCCACAGCTTCGACAACGGCGGCGCCAACAAGGTCGGCCCCAATCTGTGGGACATCGTCGGCGACCATCAGGGCCAGGGCCGCAACGGCTACGCCTTCTCCAGCGCGCTGTCCGGACTGGGCGGCAGTTGGGACTATGCCGCGCTCGACGCCTGGCTCACCTCGCCGAAGGACTACGCGCCGGGCAACAAGATGACCTTCGCCGGGTTGAAGAAACCCGAGGACCGCGCCGATCTCATCGCCTGGCTGCGGACGCTCTCGGACGCGCCCAAGCCGCTGCCCTGACGCCGGGCCGGCCGGCGCACCCGGGACCGCAGGAATGAGCGCGGGACGCGAGCGCCTGCCGGGCGAGCTGATGGCGCTCGCCGAGCGGCTGGCGGATACCAGCGGCGCCATCATCCGCCGCTATTTCCGCAGCGGCGTCACCGTCATCGACAAGCCGGACGCCAGCCCGGTCACCATCGCCGACCGCGAGGCCGAGGCCGAGATCCGGCGGCTGATCCTGGCCGCCCATCCCGAGCACGGCATCATCGGCGAGGAGCACGGCAGCGAACGCGCAGACGCCGAGTGGGTCTGGGTGCTCGACCCGATCGACGGCACCAAGTCGTTCGTCACCGGGCGCCCGCTGTTCGGCACGCTGATCGCGCTGTGCCGCAACGGCAAGCCAGTCCTGGGGGTCATCGACCACCCGGCGCTCGGCGAACGCTGGATCGGCGCGGCGGGCCACCCCACCACGCTGAACGGCAAGCCGGTCGCGACCCGCACTTGCGCCGACCTCCATCACGCCGCGCTGTTCGCGTCCTCGCCGCACCAGTTCCACGGGGTCGCGTTCGACGCGTTCGAGCGGGTGCGGCGCAAGGCCAAGCTCGTGCAGTACGGCTCCGACTGCTACCACTACGCGCTGGTGGCGAGCGGCTTCGGCGACCTCGCCATCGAGGCCGCCATGGGCATCCACGACTACCTGGCGGTGGTCCCGGTGATCGAAGGCGCCGGCGGCATCGTCACCGACTGGGCCGGCCGCCCGCTCGGCCTCGACTCCGGCGACGCGGTGGTCGCCGCCGGCGACCGCCGGGTCCACGCCGAGGCGCTGGCGCTGCTCGCGTCGAGCTGACTCCTCGTGGCTGATACTCTGCAGCCCACCCCCACGCAGCCCTCCCCCATCGAGGGGGAGGGGGAAGATAGCGCTGCGGCGCAATGAAATCCCCTCCCCCCTTGTGGGGGAGGGTCAGGGTGGGGGGTGACGCCGCTCAGTGCCGGCGCTGCTTGGCCGGCAGCACCAGCTGCTCGATCCAGTTGCGCACCTCGGTCAGGCGCACGTCCTCGCTCATCACGTCCTCGTCGATGCCGAGCAGCCAGGCGACGTCCTTGCGGCTGGGGTCCTGGTGCAGGGTCTCCAGCATGTTGACGTAGCGCTCGGCGGCGTCGCGGTCGCGGAAGAAGCCGAGCTTGATCAGCTTGTTGATCCGGCACCAGGTCAGCCGCGCCAGCTCGTGCAAATCGTATTCCGGGTGGTACTGCAGGCCCCAGAACGTGCCGCCCTTGTGGGTCACCGAGACCGACTGGACATGGGTGAAGGCGTTGGAGGCGAGCAGCACCGAGCCGGCCGGCAGGTGGGTGATCTCGTCGACATGGCTGATGAAGGCGTCGAACACGTTGGCCTTGCCGAAATAGAGCGGGTGGCCGCGGCCCTCCGGCGTCAGGCCGATCTTGCGGGCGATGCCCATCTCGCGACCGCGCGGGTTGGGGCGCACGATGCCGCCGGCGGCGACCACCGCGATCTGCGCCGCCCAGCAGCTGCCGAAGCTCGGCACCTTGGCCTCGAAGGCGGCCTGGGCCAGCTCGATCTGCGGCCCGACCCGGGGATCGTCCTCGTAGATGGTCAGGCTGCAGCCGGTCCAGGCGATGCCGTCGTATTGCTGGAGCGCCGCACCCTTGGGCAGGCTGCTGCCGGGATCGGCCGGATGGATCACGTCGCACACGGCACCCGGCAGGCATTTCCCGAGCATGCGGACATAGAGGTCGCCGGCCCGTCCCGCGCCGCCGGCCGCCAGCTCGTCGCGGGCCTCGCGGTTGTAGCCGTCGATCACCAGGAAGCGAACGGAAGCGGACATGCGAAATCACTCCTTGCCGGGCGGAACGCGGCGATCCTAGCCGGGACCTTGACAGTGTGAAAGGGAGGGCTACCCCGCCGCGGCGTCGTCGAAGCGGTCGACCTCGCGCAGCGCCGGGAACGCCCGCGACCAGACCACGGTGACCAGCAGGGTGAGGCCGCCGCCGATCACCACCGCGGGCACCGCGCCGATCAGCGTCGCCGCCGAGCCGGCGACGAAGGCGCCGAGCTCGTTCGAGGCGCCGATGAACACCGCCTCCACCGCCACCACCCGGCCGCGCAGGCCGTCGGGCGTGGCGAGCGGCACCAGCGTGCCGCGGACGAAGACGCTCACCATGTCGGCGGCGCCGAGCACCACCAGGATGGCGAAGGACAGCCAGAAATGGCTCGACAGGCCGAAGCCGACCACCGCCATGCCGAACAGCCCGACCGCCAGGAACATGCGCCGGCCGACATGGCGCTGCAGCGGCCGCTGGGTCAGCACCAGGGCGGTGACGACGGCGCCGATGCCGGTCGCGCTCCGCAGGATGCCGAGCCCCTCGGGTCCCACCATCAGCACGTCCTTGGCGAATACCGGCAGCAGGGCGACGGCGCCGGAAAACAGCACCGCGAACAGGTCGAGGGAGATCGCGCCGAGCAGCAGCTTGTGGCGGAAGATCAGGGTGACGCCGGCGATCACCGAGGCGAGGTCGGTGGACTCGCTGGTCTGGATCACCTTGCGGCCCTGCATCGCCAGGGTGGCCGCCATCGCCCCGGCGACCGCCGCCGCGGTGCCGATGAAGGCGGCCGAGGGCGACAGCGCGTAGAGGAAGCCGCCGAGCGCCGGGGCGGCGATGGTGGCGACCTGCCACGAGCTCGATGACCAGGCGACCGCGCTGGCGAAATCCTCGCGCGGCATCAGGTTGGGCATCAGGGCCCGGGCCGCCGGCGTCGCCACCGCGCGGGCGATGCCGAACACCAGGGCGGCGGCCAGGATCAGGGTGACCGGCACGCTCTCGGTCAGCGCGAACGCCACCAGCGCGATCGCCGCCAGCAGCTCGGCGCCGACCCCGACCAGCACCACCCGGCGGCGGTCGAAGCGATCGGCGATGTGGCCGGTCGCCAGCGCCAGCAGCAGCGCGGGCAGGAACTCCAGCAGGCCGATCAGGCCGATGTAGAACGGGCTGCCGGTCAGCTCGTAGATCAGCCAGCCCAGCGCCACGAACTGGATCTGCATCCCCGACGTCCACAGGAACTGGCCGGTCAGGAACAGCGCGAAATCGCGGTGGCGCAGCGCCGCGAGGCTGGGCCGCCGCATGGCGTGGCCTCCTATCCGGCGAGCCGGTCGACGATCCCCGGCAGGTCGGCGTGGCGCTCGCAGATCGCGTCGGCGCTGGTGGTCGCCTTGTCGGCGTCGCGGGTCGCGGTGAACAGGATCGCCTTCATGCCGAGCGCCTGGGGTCCCTTCACGTCGTTGTGGTCGCGGTCGCCGATATGGACCATCTCGTCGATCGCGACGCCGAGCTGCGTCGCGGCGGAGTCGAACATGCTGCGATGCGGCTTCGAATGGCCGACCTCGTCGGAGAACGCGAAGCCGTCGAAATGCCGGGCCAGACCGTAGCTTTCCAGGAGCCGCCGCAGGCAGCGCCCGGGCGAGACGATGGCGTCCGAGACGATGCAGGTCTTGTAGCGGCCATGCAGGTCGGCGAGCGCCTCGGCGATCCCGGGGATCAGGTCGGGGCGGATCTCGACCTCCATGTCCTCATGGGCCCGCACCATCTCGGCGAAGGCCGCCGCCGGCAGCTCGCGCTTCAGGCCCTTGAGCGCGACCCGCAGCCGCTCGCCGATGGTCCAGGTCACGTGCTGGTCGTGCCAGACCTTGTTGAAGGCGGCGTCGGCCACGTCATAGGCGAGGGACACGGCCGCCGCCTCGGTCGGCGCCTCGGCGTCGAGCGCCTGCCACAGCAGATGGCGGCGCTCCGCCTTCTTGCTGCGCAGGCCCTGGGCCTTGCGCTTGGGCTCGTCGGAATCGTCGTGGACGATGGTGTCCCACAGGTCGAAGGTGATCGCCCGGATCTTGCCGCCCACGGTGATTTCTCCAAGTGACTGGCGTGTGAAGCCGCGGGAAGGTAGCCGCTGACGCCGGCCTCGGCAAGATCGGCGGCAGCCATCGGGGAACCCGGCTGTGTGCTGGCTAACCCGCGGAAATCCTCTAGTATTGCCGAATCGGCGGGCGGGCACCGGGAGTGGCGCGAGCGGGCATGGCGGAGCGCGGGCGACAGGCGGGATTGAGGGCGGCGCTGCTCGGCCTGCTGATCGGCACCGGCATCTCGCCCGCCTGGGGCCAGGAGTCCGCGCCGGCGCCGCCGGCGGTGCCGGTCACCCCGGTCGAGTCCGAGCCGCTCGACCCCCTGCCGGTCCACGCCCTGGCCATGCACGGCCAGCCGAAATACGAGCGGGGCTTCAGCCATTTCGACTACGTCAATCCGGATGCGCCCAAGGGCGGCACGATCCGGTTCGGCGCGGTCGGCGGCTTCGACAGCTTCAACCCCTACATCATCCGCGGCGATGCGGCGTCTACCGGCAGCGACGAGACCCTGCTGGTTTCCAGCGCCGACGAGGCCTTTACCGAATACGGCCTCATCGCCGAATCGATCGAGGTGCCGCAGGATCGCTCATGGGTGGTCTTCAACCTGCGGCCCGAGGCGCGCTGGCATGACGGCCAGCCGATCACCGCGGACGACGTGCTGTTCTCCTACGAGACGCTCACCACCAAGGCGGCACCTTTCTATCGCTACTACTACGGCTCGGTGGCCTCGGTGGTGGCGCTGGGCGAGCGGCGGGTGAAGTTCACCTTCAGCGAATCGATGAACCGCGAGCTGCCGCTGATCGTCGGCCAGATGCCGATCCTGCCGAAGCACTATTGGGAAGGCCGCGACTTCGAGGCGCCGACCCTCGAGCCGCCGCTCGGCAGCGGCCCCTACAGGGTCAAGAACTTCCAGGCCGGCCGCTACGTCGTGCTGGAGCGGGTCAAGGACTACTGGGGCAAGGACCTCGCGGTCAATGTCGGCCAGGACAATTTCGACGATCAGCGCTACGACTATTTCCGCGACGAGAGCGTGGTGCGCCAGGCGCTGAAATCGGGCGTCATCGACTTCCGGGTGGAGAACCAGGCCAAGGCCTGGGCGCTCGACTACGACGTCCCGCCGGTCAAGGACGGCTGGCTGAAGAAGGAGCTGATCGAGAACGAGCGGCCGACCGGGATGCAGGCCTTCGTCTTCAACACGCGGCGCGCGCTGTTCAAGGACCCGCTCGTGCGCCAGGCGATCACCCTCGCCTTCGACTTCGAATGGACCAACAAGAACCTGTTCTTCGGCCAGTACACCCGCAACGAGAGCTATTTCTCGAACTCGGAGCTGGCCTCGACCGGCCTGCCCGAGGGCGAGGAGCTGGAGATCCTGAAGCAATATCGCGGCGAGATTCCCGACGAGGTGTTCACCACGACGTACCGGGCGCCGGTGACCGACGGCAGCGGCTGGCCGCGCGACAATCTGTTGAAGGCCACGGAGCTCCTGAAGCGGGCCGGCTGGGTCGTGCAGGACATGAAGCTGGTGAACGCGGCGACCGGGGCGCCGTTCCGCTTCGAGTTTCTTCTGCAACAGCTCGATTTCCAGCGCATCGTGCTGCCGTTTCAGCGCAACCTGACGCGGCTCGGCATCGAGATGAGCGTGCGCGTGGTCGACCAGTCGCAGTACATCAACCGGCTGAACGACTACGATTTCGACATGATCTCCGGCGGCTTCGGCCAATCCGAATCGCCGGGCAACGAACAGCGCGAGTTCTGGGGCTCGAAGGCCGCCGACCAGCCGGGCAGCCGCAACACCATCGGCATCAAGGATCCGGTCATCGACGACCTGATCGAACTGATCATCGAGGCGCCGAGCCGGGAAAGCCTGATCGCCCGCACCAAGGCGCTCGACCGCGTGCTGCTATGGCATCACTACGTCGTCCCCGCCTGGCATCTGGTGGCGGACCGGGTGCTGTACTGGGACAAGTTCTCGCGGCCTGCGGTCACACCGCGCCGGGGCACCGCGACGGCCTATTGGTGGTACGACCAGGACAAGGCGGCGCGCCTCGCCGCCCGGCAATCCTTGGCGGCACAGGAGCCGGCGCCATGATCGCCTACATCGTCCGCCGCCTGCTGCTGATCGTCCCCACCCTGTTCGCCATCATGGTGATCAACTTCGTGATCATCCAGGTGGCGCCGGGCGGGCCGGTGGAGCAGATCATCGGCAAGTTGACCGGCCAGGGCACCGACATCACCGAGCGGGTGACCCGATCCGGCGGCGATATCGGCGGCGGCGGCGCCCCGGCGGGCGGCGCCGCGAACGAGGGCCCGCGCAGCAAGTATCGCGGCGCCCAGGGTCTCGACCCGCAGTTCGTCGCCGATCTCGAGCGCCAGTTCGGCTTCGACAAGCCGATCTACGAGCGCTTCCTGCTGATGATGCGCAACTACGTCATGTTCGATTTCGGCGACAGTTTCTTCAAGGGCGGCAGCGTCGTCGAGCTGGTGGTCAGCAAGATGGGCGTGTCCATCTCGCTCGGGCTGTGGACCACGCTCATCGTCTACCTCATCTCGATACCGCTCGGCATCGCCAAGGCGGTCCGCGACGGCACATCGTTCGACATCTGGACCAGCGCGGTGATCATCGCCGGCTACGCGATTCCGTCCTTCCTGTTCGCGGTCCTGCTGCTGGTGGTGTTCGCCGGCGGCACCTATTTCGACTGGTTCCCGCTGCGCGGCCTGGTCTCCGACAATTGGGACAGCCTGTCGTGGCCGGACCGGATCACCGACTATTTCTGGCATCTGACCCTGCCCATCGTCGCCATGGTGGTCGGCGCGTTCGCCGGCCTGACCATGCTGACCAAGAACTCCTTCCTCGACCAGATCAACCTGCAATATGTGACGACGGCGCGGGCCAAGGGGCTGGCCGAGCGGCAGGTTCTCTATGGCCACGTATTCCGCAACGCGATGCTGATCGTGATCGCCGGCTTCCCGAGCGCCTTCGTCGGCATATTGTTCACCTCGACCCTGCTGATCGAGATCGTGTTCTCGCTCGACGGGCTCGGGCTGCTCGGCTTCGAGGCGACCTTCAGCCGCGACTATCCGCTGATGTTCGGGACGCTCTATTTCTTCTCGCTTCTCGGCCTGCTGATGAATCTCGTCGGCGACCTCATGTACATGCTGGTCGACCCGCGGATCGATTTCGAGAAACGGGAAGCCTGAGATGGACCGCCTGTCCGGCCGCAAGCTATCGCCGATGACAGCCCGGCGACTGCACAATTTCCGTGCCAACCGCCGCGGCTATTGGTCGTTCTGGATCTTCCTGGTGCTGTTCGTCATCAGCCTGTTCGCCGAGTTCGTCGCGAACGACAAGCCGGTGTTGATTTCCTACGACGGCCACTACTACATGCCGATCTTCAAGGACTATCCCGAGACGACGTTCGGCGGCGTGTTCCAGACCGCGGCCGACTATACCGACCCGGTGGTGCAGCAGCTGATCGACGAGAAGGGCTGGATGATCCGGCCGCTCATTCCGTTCAACCACCGTACCGTCGCCTGGGATCTGCCGACCCCGGCGCCGACGCCGCCCGATTCCGTTCATTGGCTCGGCACCGACGACCAGGCGCGCGACGTCGTCGCCCGCACCATCTATGGTTTTCGCATCTCGGTGCTGTTCGGCTTCATCCTCACCATCGTCTCGGCGCTCGTCGGGGTGTCGGCCGGCGCGGTCCAGGGCTATTTCGGCGGCCTCACAGATCTGCTGTTCCAGCGCTTCATCGAGGTCTGGGGCTCGGTGCCGACGCTCTATGTCATCATCATCCTGACCAGCATCGTCGAGCCCAATTTCTGGTGGCTGCTCGGCATCCTCCTGCTGTTCCAATGGATGGGCTTCGTCGGCGTGGTGCGCGCCGAGTTCCTGCGCGCCCGCAATTTCGACTATGTGCGGGCCGCCCGCGCGCTCGGCGTCGCCGACATCGCCATCATCTATCGCCACGTGCTGCCGAACGCCCTGGTCTCCACCATGACCTTCATGCCGTTCATCCTGGCGGGGTCGGTGACCGTGCTGACCAGCCTCGATTTCCTCGGCATCGGCCTGCCGCCGGGTTCGGCCTCGCTCGGCGATCTCCTGGCCCAGGGCAAGGCCAACCTGCAGGCGCCGTGGCTCGGCCTCACCGGCTTCTTCGTGATCGCCGGCATGCTGACCCTGCTGATCTTCGTCGGCGAAGCGGTGCGCGACGCCTTCGACCCCAGGAAGCTGTTCGCCGGGCCGGTCGCCGCCGAGACCGCCGCCACCGACACCGCGCCGGCGCCGGTCGGCGCGGCCGGCGCGTGACAGGGGAACCGCCGCCGATGGCCGACACGCTGCCCCCCGACACCCTGCTACGGGTTCGCGATCTCTCGGTCCGCTTCCAGGTGCCGGGCAAGCCGGTCGACGCGGTGCGCCGCATCTCCTTCGACATCGCCAAAGGCGAGGCGGTGGCGCTGGTCGGCGAGTCCGGCTCGGGCAAGTCGGTGACCGCGCTCTCGATCATGCAGCTGCTGCCCTATCCGCTGGCTTGCCATCCCTCGGGCAGCATCACCTTCGAGGGCCAGGAGATCGTCGGCGCGCCGAAAAAGGCGATGCAGCGCCTGCGCGGCGACCGCATTTCCATGGTGTTCCAGGAGCCGATGACCTCGCTCAATCCCCTGCATTCGATCGAGAAGCAGGTGAACGAGGTGCTGATCCTGCACAAGGGTATGGGAGCGGCGGCGGCGCGCAATCGCACGCTGGAGCTGCTCCGCCTGGTCGGCATCCCCGATCCCGAAAAGCGCCTCGATGCCTATCCGCACGAGCTGTCGGGCGGCCAGCGCCAGCGCGTGATGATCGCCATGGCGCTGGCCAACGACCCCGACCTCTTGATCGCCGACGAGCCGACCACCGCGCTCGACGTCACCATCCAGGCCCAGATCCTGAAGCTCCTGAAGGACCTGCAGGCCCGCTTCGGCATGGCCCTGCTGCTGATCACCCACGATCTCAACATCGTGCGCAAGATGGCGGGCCGGGTCTGCATCATGACCGGCGGCGAGATCGTCGAGCAGGGCCCGGTCGCCGACATCTTCGCCCGGCCGCAGCACAGCTATACCAAGCGCCTGCTCGCCGCCGAGCCCAAGGGCAAGCCGCTGCATGCCCCGGCCGACGCGCCGGTGGTGATGGCGGGCGACGAGGTCAAGGTCTGGTTCCCGATCAAGAAGGGCCTGCTGCGCCGCGTGGTCGACCACGTGAAGGCGATCGACGGGGTCTCGGTCACGGTGCGCGAGGGCCACACCGTCGGCGTGGTCGGCGAATCCGGCTCCGGCAAGACCACCCTCGGCCTGGCGCTGCTGCGCCTGCTGTCGAGCCGAGGCGTCATCGGCTTCGAGGGCAAGCCGATCCAGAACCTGTCGGCGGCCGCGCTGCGGCCGCTCCGGCGCCAGATGCAGATCGTGTTCCAGGATCCCTTTGGCTCGCTCTCGCCGCGGCTCTCGATCGGCCAGATCGTCGCCGAGGGGCTGAAGGTGCACGGGCTGGGCGCCGATCCCGACGCGCGCGACGCCATGATCGTCGCCGCCCTGAGCGAAGTCGGGCTCGATCCCGAGAGCCGCCACCGCTATCCCCACGAATTCTCCGGCGGCCAGCGCCAGCGCGTCGCGATCGCCCGCGCCATGGTGCTGAAGCCCAGGTTCGTGGTGCTCGACGAGCCGACCTCGGCGCTCGACATGTCGGTGCAGGCGCAGATCGTCGATCTCCTGCGCGAGCTGCAGGCGCGCCACCGCTTGGCCTACCTGTTCATCAGCCACGACCTCCGGGTGGTGCGCGCGCTGGCCGACGAGGTCGTCGTGCTGAAGGACGGCAAGGTGGTGGAGCAGGGATCGGCCAAGCAGATCTTCGACAGCCCGCAACAGGACTATACCAAGGCGCTGATGGCCGCCGCCTTCGCGCTCGAAACGGTGGAGACCGGCGCGGTCAGGATGTAGAAAGCCACCTCGCCCTTCGACAAGCTCGGGACGAGGCTCGCAACTCGTGCTCTCATGCTGAGCCTGTCGAAGCATGAGGCCACTCCAGCAGGCTCAACACGGAAACTAGGCATGACGGTCCTCTACAACAGCGCGGCGGCGAGCGTCGACGGCGTCGAGAAATGGCAGGCGGCGTTCGAGGCGCTCGACCCGTCGATCGGTTTCCGCATCTGGCCGGATACCGGTCCGGTCGAGGACGTGGAGTTCATCCTGGCGTGGCGGCCGAAATCCGGCGACATGCTGCGCTATCCCAATCTGAAGGCGGTGTTCTGGCTCGGCGCCGGGGTCGACTGGCTGCTGCAGCAGAAGGAGCTGCCGGACGTGCCGTTCGTGCGCCTGGTCGATCCCGGATTGACCGCCGGCATGCGCGAATACGTGGTGCTGCATGTGCTGCGCCATCACCGCCGCCAGCATGAGCTCGATGTCCTGCAACAGCGCCGCGAATGGCGGGAACTCACCTATCCCCTGCCGTGGCGCCGGCCGGTCGGGATCATGGGAATGGGCGTGCTCGGCGGCGATGCCGCCGAAAAGCTGCTGGCGCTGGAGTTCGACGTGGCCGGCTGGAGCCGCACGCCGAAATCGATCGCGGGCGTCACCGGGTTCCATGGCGACGACCAGCTCATCCCGTTCCTGAACCGCACCGAGATCCTGGTCTGCCTGCTGCCGCTCACGCCCGAGACCGCCGGCATCATCGACAAGCGCACGCTGGCGGCGCTGCCCAAGGGCGCCTGTTTCATCAACGCGGCGCGCGGCGGCCACGTGGTCGATGCCGACCTGCTGGCGGCGCTCGACTCCGGGCACATCGCCCACGCCACTCTCGACGTGTTCAACACCGAGCCGCTGCCTTCAGACCATCCCTATTGGACCCATGCCCGGGTCACGGTCACGCCGCATATCGCCAGCATCACCCACGCGGAAACCGCGGCGCCCGGCATCTATGACGGCATGAAGCGCGCCCGCGCCGGGCAGAAGCTCGCCAATCTCGTGGACTTCGCGCGCGGCTACTGAGGAGCCCGCGTCACCGCGTCGGCGAGCTCGCCGACGGTGTCGGCGAAATCCGCCAGGAACACCGAGCCCTTGACCGTGCGCTGCACCAGCACGTTGCGGCGATCGGTCTCGTCGCGCTTGCGCCGGGCGAGCTCGAGCTGGCCGAGCCGGTCGAGGGCGCGGGTGACCGCCGGCTTCGAGATGCCGATGGTGGCGGCCAGGCCGCGCACGGTGTGCGGCCCGTTGGTGCGGTAGACGGTCAGCAGCAGCAGCATCTGCCGCGCGGTCAGGTCGGCGCCGTTGGCGGCCAGGCTCCGGGTCAGGACCTGCCGCCACATGTCGAGCGCCTGAGGCTGGGTGAGCTTCATGATTGGCGCTGCGCCCCAACGAGATCCGTGGATCGGCCACCCCCCACCCCGACCCTCCCCCACAAGGGGGGAGGGGGAAATTGCGGTGCGCCATCGAATCCTCTCCCCTCCGATAGGGGAGGGTCGAGGTGTGGGTGATGGCGCCGGCGACGCATGTGAGTCAACGCCGCTTGCGGGCCTTCGCGCGCGCGGGACTTTGCCGCCGTCCGGCGCGCT
The DNA here is from genome assembly GCA_964372215.1 of uncultured Rhodospirillaceae bacterium. GTDB lineage: Bacteria > Pseudomonadota > Alphaproteobacteria > Dongiales > Dongiaceae > DAIMFL01. The sequence continues at coordinate 164,574 of CAYJQC010000002.1, read as the reverse complement.
CGGCGATCAGGGCGTAGAGCGCGCGCAGGGCCATCGCCGCGCCGCCCAAGGGCCGGCCCGGCTTGGCGGCCGGATTCCAGGCATAGAGGTCGAGATGGATCCAGGGAATCCCCGGCGCCACGAAGGCCTCGAGGAACAGCGCGGCGGTGATGGCGCCGGCGAAGCCACCGCTCGAGACGTTGTTCATGTCGGCGATCTTGCTGTCGAGCATGGTGCGGTAGCCGGCATGGAGTGGCATGCGCCACAGCGGATCGTCTTCGGCCAGCCCGTGGCGCAGCAGCGCCTCGGCGGTGGCGTCGTCATTGGCGAACAGGGCCGGCAGGTCGGGGCCGAGCGCCACCCGCGCGGCGCCGGTCAGGGTGGCGCAGTCGACGATCAGGTCGGGCTTCTCGCGCGAGGCCTCGGCCAGGGCGTCGCACAGGATCAGCCGGCCCTCGGCGTCGGTATTGCCGATCTCGACGGTCAGCCCCTTGCGGGTGCGGATGATGTCGAGCGGGCGAAAGGCGTTGCCCGAGACGCTGTTCTCGACCGCCGGCACCAGCACCCGCAGCCGTACCGACAGTTTCGCCGCCATGATCATCTGGGCCAGCGCCAGCACATGGGCGGCGCCGCCCATGTCCTTTTTCATCAGCTCCATGCCCGACGCCGGCTTGAGGTCGAGCCCGCCGGAATCGAAGCAGACGCCCTTGCCGACCAGGGTGATGCGCGGGCCCGACCGGCCCCAGCGCAGGTCGATCAGGCGGGGCGCGCGGCTGCTGGCCCGGCCGACCGCGTGGATGGTCGGATAGTTCTGCTTCAACAGCGCGTCGCCGGCGATGATCTTGATCGTGGCGCCCTGGCCGCGGGCGATCTTCCGCGCCGCCGCCGCGAGCTCGGCCGGCCCCATGTCCTCGGCCGGGGTGTTGACGAGATCGCGCACCAGGCAGGTCGCCTCCGCCGCGCGCGTCGCCGCGCCGCGGTCGGCGGAATCGGGCCAGACCAATTCGGCCGGCTTGCGCGCCGGCTTGCGATAGCGGGTGAAGGCATAGCTGCCGAGCGCCCAGCCGAGCGCGGCCCGGGTCGCCCTGGACCCGTTCATCCCGGCGTCGACGCGATAGCGCCCCTCGGGCAGCGCCAGGGGCAGGGCACCCCAGGACCAGATGTCGGCGCCGTCCTCGATGCCGAGCAGCACGCCCGCCGGCGCGCCGTCCGCGCCGGGCAACACGAGATGGGTCGCCGGCTTGGCCTCGAAGCGCGCACCCGAGACCCAGCGCCGCGTCCGCTCCGGCTGGCGCGCCAGCCAGCCTGCGAGATCCCGGGCGACGAGCGGCGTGATCGGGATCGTCCGCGCATCGGCGCGGGCGACGAGAGAAATGGGCACGGGGCGGCTCCTCGTTGCGCTGGCGGAAGGATTGCAGCATGGCGCGGAACCGGGCGCGAGAAAAGGGGGCCCGCGGCGCCGCCGCGCCGGCCCCTGCCTTGCCATGCCGCCCGGCGCGGGCTAAGCAGACCGCGGACCGGGCGGGAGACTCGCGGCATGTCGGACATCACCATCGTCCTCGGCAACAAGAACTACTCGAGCTGGTCGCTGCGGCCGTGGCTGGCGCTGAAGCACACCGGCGCCGCCTTCGACGAGCTGGTGGTTCCGCTCTACCGCGACGGCTTCCGGGAGCAGATCCTGGCCTGGTCCGCGGCCGGCAAGGTGCCGATCCTCAGGCATGGCGACCTCACGGTCTGGGAATCCCTGGCGATCTGCGAATACCTGGCCGAGACGTTCCCCGACGCGCGGCTGTGGCCCCGGGATCGCGCCCCGCGCGCCCTCTGCCGGGCGGTCAGCAGCGAAATGCATGGCGGCTTCACGGGGCTCCGGCAGAACCTGCCGATGGACCTGTCGCGCCGCCATCCCGGCGCCGGCCGCATCGAGCAGGCGCAGGCCGACATCGATCGGGTGACGACGATCTGGCGCGATTGCCGGGCGCGCTTCGGCGCGACCGGCGCGGGGCCGTTCCTGTTCGGCGATTTCACCGTCGCCGATGCCATGTACGCACCGGTGGCGACCCGCTTCCTGACCTACGGCGTGGCGCTCGACCCGGTCTGCGCCGGCTATGTCGAGGCGCTGATGGACCTGCCGGCGATGCGCGACTGGGCGGCGGCGGCGGCGGCCGAGCCATGGGTGATCGGGTACTGACCGCTCCCGCCTTCACGATGACGCGCCGGGCGCTGGCAGCCCTGCCGCCCTGGCCGCTCGCCATCTGGCTGGTGCTGACCGCCGGCGGCCTGCTGGCCCGGCCGCCGCTCGCCCCCGCGGACGCGCAGATCCTGTCGATCGCCTGGGAGATGCGCCTCGACGGCGCCCTGCTGCCGCGGCTCAACGGGCTGCCGCTCGACGGCCAGCCGCCGCTGCTGTTCTGGCTGATCCGCGCCGCCTGGTCGCTGTTCGGCGTCGGCGAGGGCGCGGCCCGGCTGGTCGCGCCGCTGTTCGCGCTCGGTGCGCTGCTGCTGGTTGGCCCGCTCTGCCGGCTGCTGTGGCCGGGCCGGCCGCAGGCGGCGACCCTGGCCGGGGTTCTGCTCGCCGGCACCGGCGGCTTCGTGGCCTACTCCGCGATGTCGCTGCCGGCGCTGCCGGTGACCTTTCTGGCGCTGCTCGGACTCTACGGGCTGGCGCTGGTCTGGCGCGGCGCGGCGCTGGCGGGGTGGGCGATCTTCGGCGCCGCGCTCGGCCTCGCCTTTCTCGCCGGCGGCGGCGCGGCGGCGGCGCTGCTCGTCGTTCCCGCCCTGGCGCTGCCGTGGATCGGTTCGCCGCCGGCGCCGCTGCGTCCCGGCCGCTGGGCGCTCGGCCTCGCCGCCGCCACGATCGGGGCGCTGGCGCTGGCGCTGATCTGGCTGGTGCCGGCGCTCGACCACGGCGCGCTGTTCCTCGACCTGTTGCAGGCTAGGCCGCCGCGCGACAGCGCGTTCGGGGTGCCGCCGCGCCCGGTCTATTGGATGATCGTGGCGCTCGTGCTCGCGCTCTACCCCTGGCTGCTGTGGAAGACGCTCTGGCACGCCGCAGATGCCGACCGCGGCGCCTGGCGCGACCCCGGCATGCGCCTTGCCGGCGTGGCGGCGGCGACGGCGCTCGCCATCGCCTTCGCGGTGAACTGGCGCGAGGCCGAGGGGCTGCTGCCGCTGATGCCGCCGTTCGCCGTGATCGCCGCGCGGCTGCTCGATGAAGGCGGCCGGCAGCGCCATGATTTCCATGCGCTGCTGCCGGGCATGGTGGCGCTGCTCATCGGCCTCGTCTGCTTCCTCCTGAACATCGTGCCGGTCGCGCATCTCGACGCGGTGTGGCGCGAGTTCATCAGCGAGCGCGGCCTGCCGATCTGGCTCGGCGGCGTCAGCCTCACCACCGGCCTGATGCTGCTCGGCGGCAGCTACCTGCTGGCGCAGGCGACCCCGGCGCAACTGGTGTCGCGCACCGTCCAGCTGGCATTGATGCCGGTGCTGCTGGTCTCGGCGCTCAACCTCGAATTCGCCATCAGCTTGCGCGACTTCTTCGATCTCGCGCCGGTATCGCGCGAGATCCACCGGCTGCAGCAGGCCGGCCGGCCGGTTGCGGTCTATGGCAGCTATGGCGGCGAGCTCGGCTTCTCCGGCCGCCTGGAGGCGCCGCTCGTCACCCTGAACAGCCCGGCGCAGGCGCTGATCTGGGCCGGCGAGCATCCAAGCGGGGTGGTCGTCTCGAGCTTCCAGGGTGGCGTGTTGCGCCTGCCGGCGCAGCCACTCTATCTCGGCGTGATCGCCGACAACTGGGCGGCGCTGTGGCCGGCCGAGGCGGTCGTGGAGACCGACGGCAGGGTGCTGCACCGGCGGTTCTGAGCGCCACCCGTCCCGCGGCTCGCCGTGCCGGCAAGGCGTTGAGGCGAGGTCGCGGAGTTACAATTAACAATTTCCTAAGGCCGGCCTCATAGCATGCGGGCGTGTGAGGGTTCCTCGTGTCGATGTCCTACGTCCAGAGCTTCGCCGTCCAGCCGATCCGTCGCCGCGAAGGCCGCCGCGACCAGCGCCTCGTGCTGCCGGAATTCCGCGTCGTGCTCGACGGCCATGTTCTCAGCGCCGTCAACTGGTCTCTGGGCGGCCTGCTGCTGCACGGTAAGGGCCCGCGCGAGGCGGTGCCCGGCCGGTCGGTACGCGGCCTGATCTCCGGGCGTGGGCGCCGCGGCCAGGAGAGCCTGGGCTTTGCCGCCGAGGTGGTCCGGCTCGAGCACGCGCCGCCCGCGGTCGCGCTGCGCTTCGCCGACGCCGGCAGCGGCATTGTCGATTTCATGGAATCCTGCCTGCGCCATCACCTGTCCCGCGGCAAGCCATGACCGGCATCTCGATCTCGACGGCGATCGCCGCGAACCTCACCGCCACGCTGGTGATGGTGGCGGCGCTGATCTATCTCGCGCGGCTGCGCGGCGCCACGCCGGCCCTCGGGCTGTGGAGCCTGGCCTACGCCACCCAGGCCGCGCGACAGGGCCTCTCGCTCCTGGCTGCGAACGGCCAGGTCGAGCTGCAGCCGGTCGCCGAGTCCTGCTTTACCGCCTTCACCGTCCTGCTGCTGGCCGGGACCCTGCGCTTCCTGGTCCAGCGGGTGCCAACCATCCCGCTGGTGCTCGGCGCCACGGCGATCGTCGCCTGGAACGCCGCCAGCGCGGCGCTCGGCCTGAGCTTCCTGTGGCAGACCCTGCCGGTCTATCTGGCCAACGGGCTGGTGATGCTGACCACGGCGGCGGCGTTCTGGGTGCATCGCCGGCGGCGCCGCGATGCCGGTTATGCCGCCGTCGCCGTATTGTTCGCGCTGTGGGGGGTCCACGTGATGGACTACCCCTTCCTGCGCCCGGTGCCGTGGTTCGCGCCGGTGGGGTTCCTGCTCAGCTCCGCCCTGACCCTGGCCGTGGCCATGGCGCTGATCATCCTGACCCAGCGCCGGCAGCAGGCCCAGGCGGAATTCGCGGTAAGGCGCGCGGCCCGCACCGAGGCCGAGCTGCGGGAGAGCGAGGCGCGGTTCCGCACCATGGCGGACACCATGCCGGCGCTGCTCTACATGACGGACACCGAGGGGCGCTGCCAGTTCGTCAACAAGACCTGGCTGTCGTTCACCGGCCGCAATCTCGGGGAAGAGCTCGGCGAAGGCTGGCTGTCGGAGGTTCATCCCGACGACCTGCGGGTCGTCGTCGACCAGGAGGGCGCGGCTTTCGCGGCCCGTATGATGTACGTGTTCACCTACCGCCTGCGGAACGCCGCCGGCGACTGGTGCTGGTTCATCGACCACGGTGCGCCGCGCTTTGCGGCGAATGGCGACTTCCTCGGCTATATCGGCACGCTGGTCGACGTCACCGAGCAGCGGATCCTGGCCGAGCAGCTGCAGCACGCCCAGAAGATGGAGGCGGTCGGCCAGCTCACCGGCGGCGTCGCCCACGACTTCAACAACCTGCTGGCGATCATCCTCGGCAATCTCGATCTGCTGGACGAGCGGTTGCCGGCGGACAGCCAGCTCCGCGTCATGGTCCGCGATTCCCTGCGCGCGGCCGAACGCGGCGCCGAGCTGACCTCGCGCCTGCTGGCCTTCGCGCGCCGCCAGCCGCTGAAGCCCGAGCCGACCGACGTCAATCAGCTGGTCGCCGGCACCATCGACCTGCTGCGCCGTACCCTGGGCGGTACGATCCGGGTCGACACCGTGCTCGCCGGCAATCTGGGCGAGGTCGAGGTCGATCCCGGGCAGCTCGAATCGGCGCTGCTCAATCTGGCGATCAACGCCCGGGACGCCATGCCGCAGGGCGGGCGGCTGACGCTGCGCACCGCGGCGGTCACCGTGAGCGCCGACAACGCCGACCGCCATGGCCATGTGGTGCCCGGCGACTACATCGAGATTCTGGTGGCTGATTCCGGCACCGGCATGGCCCCCGAGATCGCCGCCCGCGCCTTCGAGCCGTTCTTCACTACCAAGCGCGTCGGCCAGGGCAGCGGGCTCGGACTCAGCATGGTCTACGGCTTCGTGACGCAATCGGGCGGCAGCGTCACCATGGACAGCGCCCCCGATCGCGGCACCCGCGTGCGCCTGCTGCTGCCCCTGTGCCTGGCCGAGCCGCGCGAGGCCCCGGCCCCGGCCCCGGCTCCGGCCGGCGGCGGCGGCGAGGTCATTCTGCTGGTCGAGGACGATCCCAATGTGCGGCAGCTCGCCGCCCAGTTGCTCGACCAGCTCGGCTATCGCTTCGTCGAGGCCGGCGACGGGCCGTCGGCGCTCGCCGTGCTGGCCAGCCGGTCGCGCGTCGACCTGCTGTTCACCGACATCATGCTGCCGCGCGGCATGAACGGCATCGAGCTGGCGCGCCTGGCGCGCGAGCGGCGGGAGGGCCTGCGCGTGCTCTACATGTCCGGCTATGCCGAGGCCGCCCTGGCCGAGGCGGCGGCCGGTTCGGTCGCGAACATGGATCTGCTGCACAAGCCGTTCCGCAAGACCGAGCTCGCCAGCCGCATCCGTCGCGCCCTCGACGCGCCGCTGCCGGTTGACGACGACGAAGCCGCAGCCGCCAACAGCGGCTGAGTCGCGTTCGGACCGCACCCAAGCCGCGCGAATCCGGCGCCAGGCCTTGCGTCAGTCGGGATAGCCGGGAATCGGGTCTCGGATCGACTCGATCCGAGACGTTCCGGAGCTAGTCGACGCCGTCCTGGCTGACCAGCGTGCCGACGCCGTGGCGGGTGAAGATCTCCAGCAGCAGCGCGTGCGGCACCCGCCCGTCGAGGATGACCGCGGCCTCGACTCCGCCTTCGACCGCCGCGACGCAGGTCTCGAGCTTCGGGATCATGCCGCCCGAGATGGTGCCGTCCTCCATCAGCCGGCGCACGTCCTCGAGGCTGAGCGCGGGCACCAGCTGCTTGTCCTTGTCGAGCACGCCCATGACATCGGTGAGCATGAGCAGGCGCGCCGCCGCGACCGCCGCGGCGATCGCCCCGGCGGCGGTATCGGCGTTGATGTTGAAGGTCTCGCCGTTCTCACCATAGCCGATCGGCGCGATCACCGGCACGATGCCGGCGCTCTCGAGCGCCTTCAGCACCTGCGGATTGACCCGTTCGGGATCGCCGACGAACCCGAGATCGCCCTTCGGGCTCGTCACCTTGCGGGCGCGCAACAGGCCGCCATCCTTGCCGGAAAGGCCCACGGCGCTGCCGCCGGCGGCATTGATCGCCGAGACGATCTGCTTGTTGATCATGCCGGCCAGCACCATCTCGACCACCTCCATGGTCTGACGGTCGGTGACCCGCAGCCCGTCGACGAAGCTGCTGGTGATCTGCAGCCGGTCGAGCATCTGGGCGATCTGCGGCCCGCCGCCATGGACCACCACCGGATTGATGCCGACCTGCTTCAACAGCACGATGTCGCGGGCGAACACGTCGGCCAGCTCGGGGTTCACCATGGCGTGGCCGCCATACTTGATGACGAAGGTCTTGCCGGCGTAGCGCTGCATGTAGGGCAGCGCTTCGGTGAGTGTTCGCGCGGTGCGCAGCCAGTGCTTGGTTTCGCCGAAATTGGTCTGGGTCATGGCGACGGCGACCTTAGCCCAATGGGTCGGAGGGGACCAGCGCGGCCAGGCCCGCTCGCAAGGCCTCGATCCCGAGGCCGCTTTCGGCGCTGGTCATGCGCACCACCGGGTGCGCCGCCGGATGCTTGGCGATGGCGCCGGCGGTCGCCGCCGCCAGCCGGTCGGCGGCGGGTCCGGCCTTGTCGCATTTGGTCAGCAGCACCTGGAACACCACGGCGGCGCGGTCGATCAGCGTCATGACCTCCTCGTCGGCGGGCTTCAGCCCGTGCCGGCCGTCGATCAGCAGGCAGAGCCGGCGCAGGGTCGGGCGACCCTTCAGGTACTGGTGCGTCAGCTCGGTCCAGGCCTGCACTTCGCTCTTGCCCACCTTGGCGTAGCCATAGCCCGGCAGGTCGACCAGCGTCAGCCGTCCGCCCAGCTCGAAGAAGTTGATCTGCCGGGTCGAGCCCGGCTTCGAGGAGGTGCGGACCAGGGTCCGGCGGCCGATGAGCGCGTTGATCAGGCTCGACTTGCCGACATTGGAGCGGCCGGCGAAGGCGATCTCGGGCAGGCCGGCCGGCGGCAGCGCCGCCAGGCTGGTCGCCCCGGCGACGAAGCGGCAGTCCTGGGCGAACAGCCGGTTGCCCGCCGCGATCTGCTCGGCGCTCGGCGCGGCGTCGGGATCGGGCGGTGCGGCGGCCGGCGCCTCGGCCACGCTCAGCGTCCCGCCCCGGGCACTGCCCGTCTCACGGCTTTCTTTTCATGCGCCACATGATCAGCCGCTGCTGGGTGATCGAGAGCGTGTTGTTCCAGGCCCAGTAGATCACCAGGCCGGCGGCGAAATGGCCGAGCATGAAGGTGAAGACGATCGGCAGCATCATCATGATGCGCGCCTGCACCGGATCGGGCGGCGCCGGGTTGAGCTTCTGCTGCAGCCACATGGTGATGCCCATGACGATCGGCCAGACGCCGATGCCGAGGATCTGCAGCGGGCCGTGCGCTATCTGCGGCAGCGAGTCGAGCATGCCGGACACGGTATAGGGCAGCAGCCCGAACAGGTTGAGGATCGAGGTCGGGTCCGGCGCCGACAGGTCGTGGATCCAGCCGAAGAACGGCGCGTGGCGCATCTCGATGGTGACGAACAGCACCTTGTAGAGCGCGAAGAAGATCGGGATCTGCACCAGGATCGGCAGGCAGCCGGCGGCCGGGTTCACCTTCTCGCGCTTGTAGAGCGCCATCATCTCCTGGTTGAGTCGCGCCTTGTCGTCCTTGAAGCGCTCGCGCAGCTTGGTCATCTCCGGGGTCAACAGCTTCATCCGGTTCATCGCCCGGTACGACTTGTTGGCGAGCGGGAACAGGACCCCCTTGATGATGACGGTCAGCACCAGGATCGAGACGCCGAAATTCCCGATCACCGCGAAGATGTAGTCGAGCATGTAGAAGATCGGCTTGGTCAGGAACCAGAACCAGCCGAAATCGACGGCACGGTCGAACAGCGGAACGCCCAGCGTATCGCCGTAGCGCGACAGGACTCTCACCTCCTTGGCGCCGGCGAACAGCCGGTTCTCGGATTGGATGCTGGCGCCGGGGGCAAGGGTCGCGGCGGCGGCGCGGTAGTCGGCCTGGTAGATGTCGGTCTGCTCGTGCAGCGTATGGGCAAAGCGTGCGTCGATCGCCGTGCCTTGATCCGGCACCAGTGCCACCAGCCAGTACTTGTCGGTGATGCCAAGCCATCCTCCGGTGCTCTGGAAGCTCTCGGCACCGTCGTCCTTGACTGAACTGTACTTGCTCTCCTTGAGCGTGCCCCCCAGAACGCCGATCAGTCCCTCATGCAGAATGTAGTAGCCGAGGGTCTTGGGCGTTCCGGTGCGCGATATCGCGCCGAACGGGAACAGTTCGACCGACTGGTCGCCGCCGTTCTCGACCTTCTGATCGACGGTCAGCAGGAAATCCTGGTCGATGGCGAAAGCCTGGCTGAAGACCAGGCCCTGGCCGTTGTCCCAGGACAGCGTCACCGGATGGTCTGGCGCCAAGGTATCGCCGTCCGCCTGCCACACCGTCTCCGGTCCGGGCACCGCGATCCCCTGGCCCGCCAACCAGCCGAAATTGGCGTAGTAGGCGTGCTCGGTGCCGCTCGGCGACAGCAGCACGATGTTGGGGCTGCCCTTGTCGACGGTCTCGCGATAGCCGGTGAGCACGAGGTCGTCGACCCGCGCGCCGGTCAGGCTGATCGAGCCCGCGAGCCGCGGCGAGTCGATCGTCACCCGCGCCGAGCCGGCGAGCGCCGTCGCGCGGTCGGCGAAAGTCGGGGCGACCGTCGCCAGCGCCGGCGCGGCAGTCCCGCCATCGGTGCCGGCGGTGGGTGCCGGCGCGCCCGGCGCCGGCGCGCCCGGCTGCTCAACGGTCTGTTGCGGCGGGTTGAGGTCGTGGCCGACCAGCTTCAGCAGGAAGGGATAGCCGATCAGGATCAGCCCCATGAGCACGGCGGCGATGATGATGTTGCGTTGTTCCATTGATCGCTTCTCGGTCGATCCGTTCGCCGGCTGCGGCGCTGGCCGCCAGGCGTTCGCCTATCGAGTGGGGTGGGATGGGGTTGCGCCAGCCACGCGCGGCTGGTCGGCGTGATCATGATGGCAATGTTTCGCCCGCCAGGCTCGGTCGGGCACCGGGTCGTAGCCGTCGCCGCCCCAGGGATGGCAGCGCAGGATGCGTCGCAGGCCGAGCCAGCCGCCGGACAGCATGCCATGGCGCCGGATCGCCTCGGCCGCGTATTCCGAACAGCTCGGCGCGAACCGGCAGCTCTTCGGGAACAGCGGCGAGATCACCCACTGGTAGATCCGGATGAGGCCGATGGCGATGCCGCCCACAGGCGTCATCTCTTGCTCTCCTCTGCGCCGTCCCGATAGGCCCCGAGACGCCGGAGTCCGGCGACGAGGTCCGCCAGCAGGTCGGCGAACGGCCGGGTCAGGGTGCCGGCCCGGCCGATCAACACATAGTCCTCGCCGGCGGCGGCGTGCCCCGGCATCACCGCCTCGGCCGCGGCGCGCAGGCGCCGGCGGGCGCGGTTGCGCGCCACCGAGTTGCCGACCTTGCGGCTCACCGTGAACCCGATCCGGGGCGGCGCCTCGGCGGCGTCGTTCGCCGCTTCGGCCGAACGCCGGCGCGCCTGCAGGATCAGGCCGGGAGCCACCCACTTGCGCCTTGTGGCGGCGACCCGCAGGAATTCGGGCCGTCGCTTGAGGCGCTCGAGTGCGGCCACGGGACTGCGCCGGACCGGGCCGGGGCTGGTCGCCGCGCCGCCTGGGCTCAGGCGGACAGCCGCTTGCGGCCCTTGGCGCGGCGGCGATTGATGACCTGGCGGCCGGCCGCCGTCGCCATCCGCGAGCGGAAGCCGTGGCGGCGCTTGCGGACGAGCACACTCGGCTGATAGGTGCGCTTCACGATACATTCTCCAGTTCGTCGGAAATTCGCTGCCCGGGCCGGTTTTCGCGGGGCCGGGCGAATGGCCGACGCTGTATAAGGGCTTGGCCGCGGCGAGTCAACGTGGCCGGCCCGCCACCGTGCCGGGCCGGGACGCGCAAGCCCTTGTTATGCCGGGCGAACGACCGGACCGGCCGAGCCTGCGCCTCGCGCGGGTCTCACCGCTTGGTGAATGGTTGCCGCCGGTTTGCGATGCTAAGTAACGAAACCATGGAAGATACTCCGGATCGGCGTCCCGGCGGGGCGGGCGGTCGTTCGATGGTCCGGTCGACGGACCGGCAGCATCTCAGCCTTCCAGCGGGGACACCGCGATGACCGGCAGCACCAGGGGTGCCAGTACCCCATTCCGCGCGCGGCGGTTCCTGCCGCTGGCGCTGCTCGCGGCCGGGCTGGTCGCCTTCTTCGCCTTCGGGCTGCAGGACTGGTTCGACCTCGACCTGTTGCGCCGCCACCGGCTATGGCTGACCGCCCAGGTCGCCGACCACTATGTGCTGGTCCTGCTCGCCTACATGACGATCTATGCCGTGGCGATCGCGGTCTCGGTGCCCGGCGGCGCGGTGCTGACCATCGCCGGCGGCTTCATGTTCGGCCAGTTCGTCGGCTGCGCCGCCACCGTGGTGGCGGCGACGATCGGCGCCGTCGCCTTGTTCCTGGCGGCGCGCAGCGCCCTCGGCGACCCCTTGCGGGCGCGCGCCGGCCCGTGGCTGCAGCGTCTGGAGAAGGGCTTTGCGGAGAACGAGCTCAGCTATCTCCTGGTGCTGCGCCTGGTGCCGCTGTTTCCGTTCTTCGTGGTCAACCTGGTGCCGGCCTTCCTCGGCGTGAAGCTCAGGACCTACGTAGTCGCAACCGCGTTCGGCATCATCCCCGGCACCTTCGTCTACGCCCTGGCCGGCGCCGGGCTCGGCGAGCTGTTCGAGGCCGGCGCGGATGTCGGCGTCAAGGACGTGCTGAGCCCGACCTTCATCGCCGCCGTGATCGGCCTCGCCTTGCTGGCGCTGGTCCCGGTCGCCTACAAGAGATTCGCCCGTCGCCGCGGCGACGCCTGAGGAAGCCCGCCCGGCCATGAGCACCACCCTCGCACCCGACATCTGCGTGATCGGCGCCGGCTCGGCCGGGCTGCTGGTCGCCGCCGGCGCCAGCCAGCTCGGCGCCGAGACGGTGCTGATCGAGGCCGACCGCATGGGCGGCGATTGCCTCAACACCGGTTGCGTGCCGTCCAAGGCGTTGATCGCCGCCGCCCATGCCGCGGCGGCGATCCGCCGGGCGCCGCGATTCGGCGTCGACGCCGGCGAGCCCAAGGTCGATTTCGCCCGCGTCCACGATCACGTCCACGGCGTCATCGCGGCGATCGCGCCGACCGATTCGGTGGAGCGCTACGAGGGCCTCGGGGTGCGGGTGATCGCCGCGCGCGCGCGCTTCACCGGGCCCGGCACGGTGATCGCCGGCGACGCCACCATCCGCGCCCGCCGCTTCGTCGTCGCCACCGGCGCGCGCGCCCTGGTACCGCCGGTGCCCGGTCTCGACGCGGTGCCGTTCCTGACCAACGAGACGGTGTTCGATCTCACCGCCCTGCCGGCCCATCTGCTGGTCATGGGCGGCGGCCCGATCGGCTGCGAACTGGCCCAGGCCTTCCGCCGCCTGGGCGCGGCGGTCACCGTGGTGGAGATGCAGGCGATAATGCCGAAGGACGATCCCGAGGCGGTCGACGTGGTGCGCCAGCGCCTGCGCGCCGAGGGCGTCGCGCTGCTGGAGGGCGCCAAGGTGGTGCGGGCCGAGGCCGGCGGCGCCGGCATCCGGCTGATCGTCGAGGCGAACGGCGCCCAGCAGACGGTCGACGGCAGCCATCTGCTGGTCGCCGCCGGCCGCAAGGCGGGCACCGAGGGGCTCGGCCTCGACGCCGCCGGGATCACCCACGGCCGCGGCGGGATCGCGGTCGACGCCCGTCTCAAGACCAGCAACCGGCGGGTCTACGCCATCGGCGACGTGACCGGCGGGCTGCAGTTCACCCACATGGCCGGGCATCACGCCGGGGTGGTCATCAAGAACGCCCTGTTCCGCCTGCCGGCCAAGGTCGAGACCCGGGCGGTGCCGTGGGTCACCTATACCGACCCCGAGCTGGCCCAGGTCGGACTGGGCGAGGCGGCGGCGCGGGACCGCCACGGCCAGATCCGCATCCTGCGCGCCGGCTTCGCCGAGAACGACCGGGCCCGCACCGAGCGCGCCGAGGACGGCTTCGTGAAGATTGTCGCCGACCGGCGCGGCCACGTGCTCGGCGCCACCATCGTCGGCGCCCATGCCGGCGAGCTGATCCAGCCCTGGATCCTGGCGATCCAGAGCCGCCTGAAGCTCGGCGCGATGGCCGGCATGATCGCGCCCTATCCGACCCTCGGCGAGGCCGGCAAGCGGGCGGCCGGGAACTTCTTCACGCCGCTGCTGTTCAGCGGCCGGACCAAGGCCATCGTCCGCTTCCTGCGCCGCTTCGGCTGAGCGCGGGCGTCCGCCGCGGAGCGTGCTAGGATTCCGGTGATGCGCATGGAACCACGCAAGCCGCCGGGACAGCAGCCTTCGATGCTGCCGGGCAAGCTGCCCGGGCTGGTCCACAGCCTGTCGGCCCGCCTCCTGGTGCTGACGGTATTCTTCGTGATGCTGTCGGAAGTGCTGATCTACGCGCCGTCCGCCGGCCGCTTCCGCCTGAGCTATCTCGAGGAGCGGCTGGCCGCCGGCCATCTCGCCATCCTGGCCCTGCAGGCGACCCCCGACTACATGGTGAGCGAGGAGCTGGAGACCGAGCTGCTCAATCACGCCGGCGCCTATGTGGTCGGGCTGCGGCGTCCCGACGGGGTCAAGCTGATGCTGGGCGAGGGGCCGGTGCCGCCGATCGACGGCAGTTTCGACCTGGCGCAGGCGAGCTTCTTTCCGCTGATCGGCGAGGCCTTCGCGACCCTGGCCCAGCACGGCAACCGGGTGCTGCGCGTCATCGGGCCGAGCCCGAAACATCCCCAGGCGATCGTCGAGGTGGTGATCGACGAGGCCCCGATGCGCGCCGCCCTGGTCGACTATTCCGGGCGCATCCTCGGCCTGTCGCTGGTGATCTCGATGGTGACGGCGGCGCTGGTCTATCTCAGCCTGCAATGGCTGATGGTGCGGCCGATGCGGCGCATGACCCACAGCATGATGGCGTTTCGCGAGAACCCCGAGGACGCCTCGCGGCTGATCGCGCCGAGCGACCGGCGCGACGAGATCGGCGTCGCCGAGCGCGAGCTGGCCGAGATGCAGGGCGGCCTGCGCGCCGCCCTGCACCAGAAGACTCACCTCGCGGCTCTGGGTTCCGCTGTCACCAAGATCAGCCACGATCTGCGCAACATCCTGGCGACCGCGCGGCTGGTTTCCGACCGCCTGGTGGCGAGCGGCGACCCCGAGGTCAAGCGGGCGACGCCGGCCCTGCTCGCCGCCATCGACCGCGCCGTCGATCTGTGCAGCCGCACCCTCGACTTCACCCGCGAGGGTCCGCCGCGCCTGGCACGCAGCCGTTTCGCCCTGGGTCCCCTGGTGGACGAGGTCGGCGCCGGGCTGCCGGCGCGGGTCAACGGCGCCGTCGCCTGGCAGATCGCCGAAGGCGGCGACATCGTCATCGATGCCGACCGCGACCAGCTGTTTCGGGTGCTGCAGAATCTCGGGCAGAACGCCGTCGAGGCCGGCGCCACCGAGGTCGGCATCGCCGTCCGGCTCGAACCTGCCGGGGGCCCGGACGGGGTCGGGCAGGTGGTGATCGAGATCGCCGATAACGGCCCCGGCCTGGCGCCGCGGGCGCGCGACAAGTTGTTCCAGCCGTTCGCCGGCACCGGCCGGGCCGGCGGCACCGGGCTCGGCCTCGCCATCGCCCGCGACCTGATGCGGGCCCATGGCGGCGACATCCGCCTGCTGCGCTCGACCGCCGAGGGCACCTGCTTCCGCCTCGATCTGCCGCTCAACGAGGCGCCGGCCGCCGCCCAGAACGGCCTGCGCCGCGCCGGCTGAGGCGTGCCGCGGGTTGCCTTGCGCCGCGTTCTCTCCTAGGTTTCGGCGCGCCGGGATGGCGACGCCCGGGCCGCCCCGGAGCGGTCGCCTGTCACGCGGAGGACGAGGAACTCATGGACGATTTTGCGCGCTGGGTGTGGTGCGGCTGCACCGCTGTCATGGCGGTGCTGGGGCTGTTCGTCGCCGCCCGCGCGGCCGCGGCGGTGCCGTATTGGGGCGGGCTCGGGTTCTTCGCCTTCGCCGTCCTGTTCATCCTCTATCAGGTGAAGCTGCATTTCGACCACGTCGAGGCCCACGGCAGCCACTGACGCGCGCCGGCGGGCGCGGCCTCAGCCTTCGAGGTCGCGGAACTCCTGGTTCAGCTTGAACTGGCTCGAGGTGACGAAGCGCTCGGCGGTCCTCAGCCGGCGCTCGATCTCGCGGAAGCGATGCCTGAGCTCGCCGGCGGTCTGCGACGGATCGGTGCGCACGGCGCGCCAGAAGGTCTCCTCTCCGGCGGTCGCGTACATGTCGGCCGGTTTGCGGGCGACGAGCAGCGCGGTCAGGAAATAGGCGAACAGCGCGCCGACCGGAAACATCAGCAGGAACACCACGGCGGCCAGCCGCACATGCACCGGCTTGAAGCCGAAATAGTCGGCGATGCCGGCGCACACGCCGAGGATCCGGCCGTTCTGCGGGTCGCGGTACAGCCGGTTGGGGCTGCGCCGCCGGGTGCCGTCGAATGCGCCGCTCATGGCTGCTTTCTCCATTCGCTCGATTCGGTGTCGAGGATCTTCTCGATGTTGCCGAGGCGCTCGTCGACGCGCTCGGCGGTGCGCCACAGCTCGGCCAGCAGCTTCTCGTCCTCGGCCGACAGCATGCGGGTCGAGCGCCAGCGCGTTGCGTAGTGGCCGATGATCCACACCGGCGCGACGACCACCAGGAACAGGATCAGCGGCGTTTCGATGTATCCCAGCATGTCCGGTGATCCGCTCAGGCCGTGCGGTCGGGGCGCAGCCGCGCCTTGAGGCGCTGCAGCTCGTCCTCGACGCCCGCCTCGGCTTCGAGCTCGGCCAATTCGTCGGCCAGGGTCTTGCCGGCGCCGAGGTCGAAGGCCTCGACCTCGCCCTCCAGGTTGTCGAGCCGCCGCTCCATCTGGGCGAAGCGGGTGAGCGCGACGTCCATCCGGCCGTCATGGATGCGCTGGCGCACCTTGAGGCGCGCGCTCGCCGTGTCGTGGCGCGCCAGGATCGTCTTCTGCTTGGTCTTGGCCTCGCCGAGCTTGGCCTCGAGCTTGGCGATGTCGGCGTCCTGCTTGGCCAGGGCCTCGTCGAGGAACCCCATCTCGGCCACCAGCGACCGGGCGGTTTCCGCCAGCTTGGCCCGCTCGATCAGCGCGCCCTTGGCCAAGTCCTCGCGGCCCTTGGCGATGGCGAGCTCGGCCTTGCGCTGCCACTCGGCCTGGGCCTCATCCAGGCGGGCGATGGTGCGCCGGCCTTCCTTCTGGTCGGCGATCACCCGCGCGGCGGTGGTGCGCGCCTCGACCAGCGTGTCTTCCATCTCCTGGATCATCAGGCGGATCATCTTCTCCGGATCCTCCGCCCGGTCGAGCAGGGCGCCGAGGTTCGAGTTGATGATGTCGGTGAGGCGCGAAAAAATGCTCATGACAAGGCTCTCCGTTGATGCGGTCGGCGGAAGGCGGCTCAGGCCAGCAGCAGGCCGGCGACCAGGCCGGCCACGAACATGATCCAGTGCTCGGCGGTGCGGCTGCGCAGGTAGTCCAGCAGGCGCCCGCCCGCCCGCTCGAGGTTCTCGCGCGTCGTCCCGGTGCGTTCGCGGCCGGCGCTGTCGCCATAGCTGTCGTGCATGTCCCTGTCCCTTCCCGGCTGGTCCGGTCGGCGGCGAATGTCCCGCCGCTACCGGTGTTCACGGTGATATTGGCAAGTCCCGTGCCAATCCGGCCCAGACGCATCAACCCCTTGTTTCAAAATATAAATTCCAACTTAGCCCCACCCGGGGTGCAAACTGTGAGATGGCACAATTACTTATCTATTGACAAAAATAGACAATCTATATGATTTTTCGCGAATGTTGCCTTCCGCCCCGGACCTGCCGCCCCTGGTCGGCCATTCCCGTCCGCTCCTGGATCTCCTGGAGCAGGTCTCGCGGGTGGCGCCGCTCGACCGCCCGGTGCTGGTGATCGGCGAGCGCGGCACCGGCAAGGAGCTGGTGGCGGCCCGGCTGCACTATCTGTCTGCGCGCTGGGACCGGGCCTTCGTGAAGCTGAACTGCGCGGCGCTGCCGGAGACCCTGCTGGAGACCGAGCTGTTCGGCCACGAGGCCGGCGCCTTCACCGGCGCCGTCAAGCGCCGCACCGGCCGCTTCGAGCTGGCCGACAAGGGCTCGCTGTTCCTCGACGAGATCGCCAATGCCAGCCTGACGGCGCAGGAAAAAATTCTCAGGGTGAGCGAGTACGGCGAACTCGAGCGGGTCGGCGGCAGCGCCACCATCGCGGTCGACGTCCGGCTGATCGCCGCCGCCAATCTCGACCTGCCGGCCGAGGCCGCCGCCGGGCGCTTCCGCCACGACCTGCTCGATCGCCTGGCCTTCGACGTGCTGACCATCCCGCCCCTGCGGGCGCGGGCGGACGACATCCCGCTGCTGGCCGAGCATTTCGGCCGCGCCATGGCGCTTGCCCTCGGCTGGGACGGTTTTCCCGGCTTCGCCGGACCGGCCCGGCAGGCGCTGCTCGACTACCCCTGGCCGGGCAACGTGCGCGAGCTGCGCAACGTGGTCGAGCGTGCGGTCTACCGTTCGCCCGACCCGGCGGCGCCGGTCGCGGCGCTCCAGTTCGATCCCTTCGCCTCGCCCCACCGGCCGGTGCCGGCGACGGCGGCCCCGGTGCCGATGGCGCCCGCGCCGGTGGACCGACCGACGCATGACGGCGATGACGAAGTGCCCGCGGATTTCCGCGCCGCGGTCGCCGCGCACGAGCGGGGGCTGTTGGAGCGCGCGCTGGATGCCAGTCGCCACAACCAGCGCGCCGCGGCGCGCCAGCTCGGCCTGTCCTATCACCAGTTCCGCCATCTCCTGAAGAAGCACGAGCTGCTGCCCGCCGCCGCCAGGACGGCGGACTGAACCGCTTCAGTCGAGCTGCAGCAGCTGGACCTTCAGATAGGCGCTTTCGGGCAGGAACGGATGGACCGGGTGGTCCGGCGCCGCGCCCGAGGTCATGAGGATGCGGCCGCTGCGGCCGAGCGCGCCGATGCCGTGGCGCACCTCGTTGGCGAACCCCGCCGTGTCGATATGGTGCGAGCAGGAGGCGACGAACAGGAAGCCCTGGGCGCGCACGAGGCGGGCGGCGAGCCGCGCCAGCTTGCGATAGGCGCGGGTCCCCTGGGGCGCATCCTTCTTCGACTTGATGAAGGCCGGGGGATCGGCGACCACGATGTCGAACCGCTCGCCGTTGTCGGCCAGGCGCTCAAGCTCGGCGAACGCCTCGCCGCGCAGGAACTTGCAGCGCGCCGCCACGCCGTTCTGCGCGGAGGCCCGGGCGGCCAGGTCGAGCGCCGGCTGCGACCGGTCGATGGCCACCACCTGGTCGGCGCCGGCCTTGGCGGCCTGCAGCGCGAACCCGCCGCAATAGCTGTAGAGGTCCAGCACCCGCGCGCCCTTGGCGAGCTGCGCGACGCCCATGCGGTTGTCGCGGTGGTCGAAGAACCAGCCGGTTTTCTGGCCCTCGCGCGGGTCGGCCAGGAAGCGCGTGCCGTGCTCGATCACGTCGATCGGGCCGTCGAGGGCGCCCTTGGCGACGCGGGTATGGATGTCCAGCCCCTCCAGGCTCCGCGCCGGGCTGTCGTTCTTCAGCAGCACCGTCGCCGGCGACAGCACCGCGTCGATGGCGGCCAGCAGGTCGTCGGTCAGCAGCTCCATGCCGGCGCTGTTCACCTGCACCACCACCACCTCGCCGAAGCGGTCGACGATGGTGCCGGGCAGCCCGTCCGCCTCGGCATGGATCAGCCGGTAATGCGGCACCGGCACCAGCCGCTCGCGCAGGCGGAGCGCCTGGGTCAGGCGCTCGGCCAGGAAGGCCCGGTCGATCCGGGTCGCGGGGTCGCGGGCCAGGATCCGCGCCGCGATCAGGGTATGGGGATTGAAGCAGGCGGTGCCGATCGGCCGTCCGTCATCGGCCAGCACCCGGACGATGCCGCCGGGTGGCAGCGCCTTGGCCTCCGCCGTCATCTCGATCTCGTTGCTGAAGATCCAGGGATTGCCGGAAAAGGCGCGGCGATGGGCGCCGGGCTTGAGGCGGAGCGTGGGGCGGGTATCGCTGGGGTCTGTCATGGGGCGCGGAGGGTAGTGCAACCGCTGGGCCGCCGCCACTATCAAAGCAAACCAGTTTTACGTCGCAGCATTGCCGACTAGGCGAATCAGCCGATCACGAATTTGATCGTTCAGACACGAATGAACTCCCTGCCTTTGTAATACACGCTGATATCCCCATCCGAACTGATCTTGATCGCTAGACCATAGTTGGAAGCGCCAATCGCCGCTTTCGTTCTGCTCCCTTCCGTACTGCGGAGTTTTCCTGACTTTTTCGGCTGCAGCACAGCACCATACGCTCTGATGTGACCCGAATTGTCGAGAACAACAGCCCCGTCCAAGGAGGCCAACTCAACAATGACCGGTCTTGGTAGTGCTTGAATTGTGTGCTTTCTCAGTACTGAATCGAATTCAGCATCAGTCATTCCCCTCCGTTGGTCCCCAATCGCATCCCCCATCTTCACGATCTTCCGAAGGTTGTCGCGATTGTGAAGGATCACGAACAGCCCGCCACAACGACGAAAAGAGACGTCAAGTGCTGCGCGATAGATGGCGCCAACGACGCGCCCCAGAATCCGAATGGGCACTCGCTGCGCTCGCGCGCGATCTCGCAACAACATCACAAGATGGGTATGGTTCCAGTACTGCCATCGGCCGTAGCGATATGTGAACCGGAGAGTACCTTCGTCGAAAACGAGAATATCGCCCTGACGGCTGAGCCCGATTCCGCAACGCCCCCTGCGACTTGCACATGCGAGCGGCTCGGCCCAGTCAGGAAAGAAGTGCGTCTTGGTAACTGGGTTTCGCTTGAACCGTTCGAGGTCTACGAAGTCCAGGACGCGTCCGTCTGTCGACACTAGATAGGACGTTCGGAATCCATCGGACAGTGCCTTGTATTTCTTGGATCGAAGAAACTCAGTTGGGAATTGGGCTCCCTCGGGCTGGCCAAATCGGCGAGGGTCAATAATGCAGCCAAAGGTGAGGGCCTTATTTTCATAGCTTTGCTCAGCCAGCTTGTGCAAAGAGTCCAGAATCACGCCGACAGACGTCTGTACTTTGTGATGACCTCGAATGTGAGAGGCCACGACATACTCATCAAACGCATCGCTGATCGCCTGAATCGATGCGTCGCTGGCGTTCAAAGGGCGCCTTGTCAAGACCTCCGATAGGCGTTCTGCGATCAGTCGGCAGATGTCGTGCTCTCGCGTATCGATGGTCTGCTTGGCGTTTCCACCCACTGCGTGGACGCGTCGCCGGGTAAGGACTGCGCTTAGCGAGCGGGAATCATCGGAGCCCTCTCCAACGGTCAACGTAATGCGAACTGCGGTCCTCTGCGCGGATGTCCAAACCGAACAGGGTTTCTCGCCCGGCCCCTCTTTCCATGGCGAGATCGCGACATGGGGCAAGAGCCTCTTGAAGGCATCCGCGCCAAACTGAAGGAAATTGACCCCAGATTCTCCAAGCTTGATCTTCAGTCTGCTGTTGTTGCGTAGCATTTGTTTGCTAATCTTGTGGAAGATTGAAATAGAACCGAGTGCTGATTGATATAAATCAGCAGCTCGAAGAATGAACCCAATGTTAGAGTCTTAGTTGCCCGTGCTCCAGGCGAATCTTCAACTATCCATCGCCGCCGTGCTCGAACTTCTTGAGATCGTCGGCCATATGCACCCACGGGACCCGCTCTGCCCAGTGTACGTGGAACCCCGGCGTGAAGCCCGAGGAGTCGTCCAGGCTGGCGGCATAGAGGTGAATGTTAGCTGTGTCGCGGTCGGCGTCGTAGGCCATCGGCGTGCCGCACTTGCCGCAGAACGGCCGGTGCACGCCGGGCGAGGACTCGTAGATCGCCGGCGCCGCGCCGGTCCAGCGGAAGGCCGCGCGCGGCACCCCGAAGAAGCTGGTGAAGGGCGCGGCGCAATTGCGCCGGCAGCTCTCGCAGTGGCAATGACCGCGCCATGCCGCCGGCCCCTCGTACGCATAGGTCACCGCGCCGCACAGGCAGCGGCCGCGCGTCACCGCCGGATCGGTCTTGGAAGGCTCGGACATGACGGTCTCTCCTGATCGCGGGTGGGATGCGACCTGTTGTACCCTCTACGCGCAACGCTTTCACCTGCCAGCGCGTCGCATGATACGCGATGGCCACGGGGGAGGCGGCGGGAGTACGGCGATGGATCACGACACACTGAACCGTCTGCGGGCGCTCGCGCGGCTGCTCGACGCGCGCTTCGGAATTCCGGGGACGCCGTTGCGCTTCGGCCTCGATTCCCTGCTCGGCCTGGTGCCCGGCATCGGGGATGCGGCGACCGCCCTGGTCTCGCTCTACATCATGGCCGAGGCGCACCGGCTGGGTGCGCGGCCGACGACCCTCGCGCGCATGGGCTGGAACGTGGCGCTCGATTTCGGTCTCGGCGCGGTGCCGGTGCTGGGCGACATCTTCGACGTGTTCTGGAAGTCGAACATGAAGAACATCGCGCTGCTGGAGGCCGACCTGGCGCGGCTTCGCGGACAACCGGACAGGAGGAGATGAATGAACCAGAGTGCCGAATCTGCATCCGCCGGGGATCGCGAGCTGGTGCTGACCCGCCTGATCGACGCGCCGCGCCGCAACCTCTGGCGCGCCTGGACCGAGCCCGAGCTGCTTAAATTGTGGTTCGCGCCCAGGCCGTTCACCACGCCGGTGGCCGAGCTCGACCTGCGGCCGGGTGGCGCCAGCCGGATCGTCATGCGCGACGCCGAGGGCAACGACTTTCCGAACCGCGGCGTGTATCTCGAGGTGGTCGAAAACGAACGCCTGGTCTTCACCGACGCCTACGTGACGGCGTGGCAACCCTCGGAACAGCCGTTCATGACCGGCATCATCACCTTCGCGGACGAGGGGACCAAGACCCGCTACACCGCCCGCGCGCTGCACTGGACGGTCGCGGCGCGAAAGGCCCACGAAGAGATGGGTTTTAGCGAAGGCTGGGGCCAATGCGCCGACCAGCTCGCCGAAGTGGCGAAGACTCTCTGAGGCGGGCGGCGCTTCGGTCGGAATTCGGACTTCGACGATCCGCAACGCACCGGCCTACTCGATGTCGGGCAGGGAGATCAGCTCGTCGAACAGCGCCTTGCGCTGGGCGTACCGCGCGTCGGACTCGCCGTCCGACCGTTTCAGCTTTCCCTGCCGGACGCCGACGAGTTCGGGGGCGACATACATGGTAACGACCCGCTTCCCCTCGGGTTCGTGCTCGATATGCAGTTTCACCTGGGTCTCCACGTAGTTCTTGACGCTGCGGTGCTCGCGCTCGGCAAGCAGCGCCAGCTTCCGGCTCGAACCGCGAGCCACCGCGGCGCCTCAAGTTGCAAGAACGTCTCGCAGACCAGAGCAATCTGCATCGTGTTTGCAACACGGCGGGCTTGGCCGCTCAACTCCCCAGCGCGCCGCTCTCGCGAATTCGGGTGGGCCTGGACGTCGCGCGGCTGTCTGGCCCTCAACTGCCGGCGGCATCCGAGGTCGGCGGCGGGGCCGAATTCTCCCCTTTGCGCGCAACGAGCTCCCGGCGCCTGAACCAGAACATGACGGCACCCAAAGGAAACGAGACCATGATGATCCATGGTGCGCTTGGGCCAGCCGCCCCCGCCCCCGCACCAAGAGGATTGATCCTCAGGATCCCGAATGCATGCTCGCCGGTCGTCCAGTTGAGGCTGAACGACCCGACACCAAGAAGGATGAAGATCACCCACAGCCACTTCCACTTCGCCATCGGCGTTCTCACGCAGAAATACGCGGTGACGAGGACGAACACGGGAATCAGGACGGCGGCGGCCAAGACGAGATAGTGCAGGACCGACTTGCCGGAGAACGTGAAGGCGTTCAGCTCGCGCTGGGAGGCAGGTGTCCGGTAGATCTCGAAGCCGATGACGGTGGTTTCTCCGCCGTCGGGGCGCTGCATCGTGACGCCGGCAACCGCCCATCCCGACGGGAACTGGTATTCGAACGTGTAGCTGCCCTGCCAGTCCGCGTTCACGGTGTGCAGATTGTATCCGATCAGCTCGACGGAAAGCGGCTCCCCGGCGGGGAAGAACTCTAGAATCCGTTTCAGGTTCTCGTCCGTCGTCTCGCCGGCGATCCGGGGATCGGCGTACTTCCGCACATGTTCGAAATCGCCAGCCCGGAATCTCTGCAGATACTGCTCGGCGAACAGAGATTCCTCTGTTGGCGCGATGGTGCCCAGGTCATCGCCCGGACCGCAGGCGGACAAGAATAGGGTAAACACGACTGCGACGGCCGCACCGGGCCTGGTCATTGCAATGCTCTCCCATGGATGCTGCCAAATTGGCATGAGGGCGCGGACGGCGCACCGAACCGCTCGATCATCGCCGCATTCTCTCAATCCCCCAGCGCGATGCCCTCGCGGCGGCGGTCGGCGCCGCCGAGCAAACCGTCCTCGGTCACCCAGATGATGTGCAGGCCGCTGGTCATCTCGCGCTCCTTCACCTCGTGCCCCATTTCGACGAGATCTCCGGTCAGACCGACCAGCGGCGTGCCGGCCTCGATCTCGGTGGCGCCGTTGCGGTTGAGCGCGTGGGGCAGGTCGGCGGCCTGTTGCGGATCGAGCCGCCAGTGCAGCAGCGCGACGATCGCCTCGGCGACATAGCCGATGATCTGCGAGCCGCCGGGCGAACCGACCACGGCGACCAGCGCGCCGCTGCGGTTGTCGAACACCAGGGTCGGCGACATCGAGCTCCGGGGCGCCTTGCCGGGCCCGGCCCGGTTGGCGACCGGCAGGCCGTCGCGCGCGGCCACGAAGGCGAAGTCGGTGAGCTCGTTGTTGAGCAGGAAGCCGTCGACCATCAGCCGCGCGCCGAACGCGTTCTCTATCGTGGTGGTGAAGCTGACCGCGTTGCCGGCGGCGTCGACGATGCTCATGTGGCTGGTCGACACCGGCTCGAACTGCGGCGCCGGCAGGGCGCCGGACTGCGCCGGCAATTTGCCCGGCGCGGCGGACCCCATGTCCTGGAGCAGATCGATCAGCCCGGCCCGGCGCTGCAGATACGCGCGGTCGAGCAGGGCGTCGATCGGCACCTCGACGAAGCGGTCGTCGGCGACGTAGCGGTCGCGGTCGGCGAAGGCGAGGCGCCCGACCTGGGCAAGCAGATGCACCGCCGGCAGCGACAGGGTGCCGGGTTCGGGCGAGCGCAGGCAGAACATGTCGAACCGCTCGAGCATGCCGAGCATCTGCAGCACCGCGATGCCGCCGGAGGAGGGCGGCGGCGCGCCGCAGACCCGCCACTTCCGATAGGTCCGGCACAGCGCCGGGGCGACCCGGGCGCGATAGGTGGCGAGGTCGGTCTCGGCCAGGCCGCCGGCACGGCGCGGATCGCCCTGCACGGCGGCGGCGATGTCGCGGGCGATGGCGCCCTTGTAGAAGGCGTCGGCGCCACCGGCGGCGATCCGCCGGAACGTGTCGGCGAGCGCAGGGTTCTTCAGCACATGGCCGACCGGCCAGGGCTCGCCGTCCGGATCGTAGAAATAGGCGGCGGCTGCCGGGTCGCCGCGCAGATAGGCGTCCTCGGCGAGCAGGGCATGGAGCCTGGGCGATACCGGGAAGCCCTGCTCCGCCAGCTCGATCGCCGGCTGGAACAGCGCGGCCCAGGCCAGGCGGCCATGGGCGCGGTGCGCCATCTCCAGCATGCGCAGCGTGCCCGGCGTGCCGACCGACAGCCCGCCCACCACCGCGTCGAAGAACCCGAGCGGCTGGCCCCGGGCGTCGAGGAACATGTCGGGTGTCGCGGCCTGCGGCGCGGTCTCGCGTCCGTCATAGGCGACGACGCCGCCATGGGCCGCGTCGAAATGCAACAGGAAGCCGCCGCCGCCGATGCCTGAGGATTGCGGCTCCACCAGGTTCAGCACCATCTGCACGGCGACCGCGGCGTCGACCGCGCTGCCACCCCGGCGCAGGATCGCGCGGCCGGCCTCGGCGGCCAGCGGGTTGGCCGCCACCACCATCTGCTTGCCGGCATGGACCGCTTCGCGCGCCGGGGCGAGGGTGCCGGCCGCTTCCGGCGCCGGCGCCAGTGCTGAGGACGGGGCCGCCGGTGCGCACGCGGCCAGCAGCGCCGCCAGCAGCGCGCCGGCGACCAGGGGCCGCGACCATGGGACGACAATGCGCATCGGGTTGCCATCGTCGCAGGCGGCACCAGGGCCGGCAATTGCCTTGAACGGCGAATCCGGCGCAGCGCGGGCCAGTTCTGGCCGCGCGGACCCGCCGGAAATCCCGTAACCGTCTGTTGTGCAGTGCACAATTCAGGCGTACCCTGTGCCGCGCGCTTGCCACAGGCCGACCCCGGGAGGAACGCCTTGAGCACCGAACCACGCAAGAAGCCGACCACCGTCTCCGAGATCCGGGCCCGCAAGGGCGGCGAGCCGATCGTCTGCCTGACCGCCTACACCACGCCGGTGGCGGAACGGCTCGACCCGCTGGTCGACCTGATCCTGGTCGGCGATTCCGTCGGCATGGTGCTGTACGGCTTCGACAGCACGCTGCCGGTGACGCTGGAGATGATGATCGCCCACGGCGCCGCGGTGCGGCGCGGCTGCCGCCAGGCCTGCCTGGTGGTCGACCTGCCGTTCGGCAGCTACCAGGAATCGCCGGAGGTCGCCTTCCGCGCCGCGGCGCGGGTGATGGCCGAGACCGGCTGCTCGGCGGTCAAGCTCGAAGGCGGCCAGGAGATGGCGCCGACCATCGCCTTCCTGACCGCGCGCGGCGTGCCGGTCATGGGCCATGTCGGGCTGATGCCGCAATCGGTCAACGCCGGCGGCTATCGCGCCCGCGGCCAGGATCGCAAGCAGGCCGACCAGATCAAGGCCGACGCCGCGGCGGTGGCCGAGGCCGGCGCCTTCGCCATCGTGCTCGAAGGTGTCGTCGAGACCCTGGCGCGCGAGATCACCGCCCAGGTTCCGGTACCGACCATCGGCATCGGCGCCTCGCCGGCCTGCGACGGCCAGGTGCTGGTGACCGACGACCTGATCGGGCTGTTCTCCGGCTTCAAGCCCAAGTTCGTGAAGCGCTACGCCGAAGTGGGTGCCGAGATCGAGCGCGCGGTGACCGCCTATGCGGCGGATGTGCGCGCCCGCCGCTTCCCCGCGCCCGAGCACACCTTCCCGACCCGCCTGAAGGCCTGAGGCCGCCCATGCCGGCGCCCGTGCTGCGGCGCGTCGCCGAACTGCGCAGCGCCGTCGATGCCTGGCGCGCGGCCGGCGCGACGGTCGGGCTGGTGCCGACCATGGGGGCCCTGCACCAGGGCCATCTCGCTTTGGTGCGCGCCGCCAAGGCCGCGAATGCCCGGGCCGTCGGCACCCTGTTCGTCAACCCGACCCAGTTCGGCCCGGCCGAGGATCTCGCCGCCTATCCGCGCGACGAGGCGGCCGACCTGCGCCGGTTCGCCGAGGCCGGCGCCGATCTCGTGTTCGCGCCCGGCGTCGCGGAGGTGTATCCGCCGGGCTTCGCCACCACGGTCACCGTCGCCGGCCTGACCGACCATCTCTGCGGCCCGCACCGCCCCGGCCATTTTGCCGGCGTCGCCACGGTGGTGACCAAGCTGCTCAACCAGGCGCGCGCCGATGCCGCCTATTTCGGCGAGAAGGACTGGCAGCAGCTCCAGGTGATCCGCCGCTTGGCTGGCGACCTCGACATCGCCACCGGCATCGTCGGAGTGGCGACGGTGCGCGAGGAGGACGGCCTCGCCCTGTCCTCGCGCAACCGCTATCTCGATGCCGCCCAGCGCCGGATCGCGGTCGCGCTGCCGACGGAACTCGCCGCCCTCGCCGCCCGCGTCGCCGATGGCCGCCCGGTCGCGCCGGAAACCCGGGCGACGCGCGCCGCGCTGCTCGCCGCCGGGTTCGATCGGGTCGACTATGTCGCGGTCTGCGACGGCGTGGCGCTGCAGCCGCTGCAGACGGTCACGGCGCCGGCGCGCGCCCGCGTGTTCGCCGCCGCCTGGCTCGGCCGCACCCGCCTGATCGACAACCTGGCGGTGACGGCATAGTGACCAGTCCTGCGCGGCGACCTCGCCCTTCGACAGGCTCAGGACGAGGTCGCGAACATCTGGGCTGTCCTCATGCCAAGTCTTTCCTCATCCTGAGCCTGTCGAAGGATGAGAGCTGCGGTGAGGCCCCGCGTCACGGCCCCCGGCGTTTCGCGATCGGCGGGGCGAATTGCGGCTCGATGTCCCAGGGGAACATGATCCAGGTGTCCTGGCTCACCTCGGTGATGAAGCTGTCGACCAGCGGACGCCCGGCGGGCTTGGCGTAGACGGTGGCGAAATGCGCGCGCGGCAGCAGCTCGCGCACCACCTTGGCGGTCTTCCCGGTATCGACGAGGTCGTCGATGATCAGCCACCCCGTGCCGTCGCCCGGCACGGTCTTCAGCACCCGGAGATCGCCCTGCTTCTGGTCCGCCGCCAGGCTGCCGCCGCCCTCGGCGTCGTAGCTGGAGATGCACAGCGTGTCGATCAGGCGGATGTCGAGCTCGCGGGCGACGATCGCCGCCGGCACCAGGCCGCCGCGGGTGATGGCGACGATGCCGGTCCACGGCCCGGCGTCGATCAGGCGCCAGGCCAGGGCCCGGGAATGGCGGTGCAGCTCCTCCCACGAGACCGGGAAGGACCTGGTGTAGGCGTTGGGATCTTCGCTGGGCACGGGCGGGACACTCCCTCGCCCGGCGGGGACCACAGGCGGCGGGCGCGGGACCGGGTGTAGCCCATGGCCCCCCGGCGCCGCAACGCCGTTGCCGGCGCGTCCCGGCGCTACACCGTCTCGTCCGGCGCCTTGACCAGGGTGCAGCCGCTGATCCGCCAGCTGCCGTCCGCCTGTCGCTCCATGGAATAGAGCGCCAGCACCGGCCGTCCGTCCGGCCCCACCAGCAGCACCTCCTGGATCGGCGTGCCGCGCCTGACCACCAAGCCGCGGAACTCGACCTCGCGCGGGCGATAGACCGGCAAGTAGCCGGTTCTCACCATCTCCATGAAAGTATCGGGGTCGCCGAACATGCCCTGGATGCCCGGCGCGGCGAAGGCGAAGGCCGCCGGGCCGTCGTCGCGCTGGAAGGCCGCGATCTGGCGTTCGATCACCTGGCGGATCGCCGCGGTGTCGGCGCCGCCGGGCGTCGCCTCCTGGGCGGTCGCGCCGCCGGCAATGAGCAGCAGCAGGAATGGAATCGTCGCTATCGACCGGAGCCGCATCGAGCCCTCCCTCGGGTTGCGCGCCTGCGTTCCCAGGGATGATAGCGCGCCTGCCCGCCCGGACCAGTCCCGGGGGTGCTTTCTGTGCCGGCGTCGCGCCGGCCGTCAGCGCACGTAGAGATGGACCTCGGTGGTGGTGGCGTTCGGGCTGGTGGTCGCGGCCAGGCTGACCCGCTCCGGCGGCATGCCCATGTTGGTCAGGGTCCGCAGCACGCCCTCGGCGTTGCGCCGCGCGTTGTTGCTGTTGAGCGCCACCTCGGCCGGGGTGCCGCCGGCCGGCGCCACCGCCACCAGGTCGAACGCGGCGTTGGGCCGGCGCTCAAGGGCCTTGCTGACGGCGTCGTAGAGCGCCTGCTCGTATTGGACGTTCTGGCGGTCGAAGCGGATCACCACGAGCGGCCGGCCCGAGGCCAGGCCCGCGCCGGGAGCCGAGGCCGGCGCCGCCGGCGCCACATAGGCGCGGCTGCCCAGGCTGGTGCCGTACAGCTCGCCGTTGTTCACGCCGAGCGCCAGGGTGGTGAGGTTGCTGCGCTCCTGCCCGAGATAGTTGGTCTGGCGGGCGACGTCCTCGGTCAGCTCGGACAGCAGACGGTCGATCAGCACCGTGGTGCGGTTGACCTCGTCCTCCAGGATGGCGAGCTGGCGGTGGTCCTCGTCGATCGCGCCGGAGATGCCAAAGCTGGCGCGCGTCGCCTCCAGGAGATAGGCCGACAGGGCGGCGTTGCTGGCGACGTCGTTCGACAGCGAATTCATCTGGGCGAGGTCGGTCGACACCTGCTCGAGCTGAGTCTGGGCGGCGTTCCACTGCTGCACCAGCACCGGGTTGCCGGGAGTGGTGCCGACCTGCAGCTTGGCGGCGATCGCGGCGACCGTGGAGTGGTAGAGCTGGGCGTTCTGCACGGAACGGGCGCGCAGGTCCTGGAGCAGGGCGTTCTGGTTTCCGATCGAGGATTGCAGGCGCTCGAGATCGCCGCGCAGTTCCTGCACCTTCTGGCCGACGAAGGTGCCGGTCGGCGAACCGGGAGTGACGCCGTCGGGCTCGAAGCTGCCGCTGTTGAAGGCGGGCGTGCCGCCCTCGGCCGTACTCGGCGCGGTTGCCTGCGCGCTCGACTGGGCCGAAGTCCCGTCGCCGGAAAGCGACGGGAACAGGGCCTCGTCGGTGAACGAGCACCCGGTGAGCAGAAGCGCCGCGGCGCAGGCGGCAGCGGCGAAGCGAATCATTCCCATGCGACGCCTGAAACTCGATTGTTCTGGAAAAAGCAGCCGCAGCTCCATGCGGATCTCCCCGGTTCGGGATTTTCTCGCGCCGCGGCAGAAATCGCCGGATGCCCCCTAAGCTGCGAAAAATACTACCCAAGGCCCCGAGTCGCCACAAGCAGCTTTTCCCGTATCCGCCGTGCAAAATCAAGCATCTGTGCCATATTGGCGACGCCCGGGCGCAACTTGCCGCATGCTTGCCTGGGGCCGGCGCTTTGTGTAGTGTCCGCCGCCTCGAACGGGGTTGGACGACTTGGAACCACCCCAGTTTCGCTGTGTGCGCCCGTAGCTCAGCTGGATAGAGCACCAGGCTACGAACCTGGGGGTCGGCGGTTCGAATCCGTCCGGGCGCGCCAACTTCCCATCAGGCGGCATTCGTCGGCAGACTTTCGCCTCAGGATCGCGGGACCAGGCGCCGCCCGGCGGCACGTCGTGACAATGCGCGCGCGGTTCAGCCGGCCTGCTGGCGGATGCGGATCTGCATCCAGCGCGCCTGCGCCTTGTGGAGCGCCGCGCGGTAGTCGTTGAGGTCGAGGCAGTGGCTCGGCGTCTCGCCGTCCTGGCTCAGCGGGAACAGGCCGAACTCGTACTCCATCTCCATGCCCGAGGTCGAGAACAGGCGGGCCGACCCATAGAGCGCGCCGCGCGAGTCGAACACCCGGCGGTACTGCAGCGGCCAGCCGCCTTCGACCTGTTCGCCGAAGTCGATCTCGTCGAGCCAGCGGCCGGTGAAGTCGGCGCCGTAGACGGTCACCACCTCGGTGCCGACCAGGCGATAGCGCAGCCGTACCGGCTCGCCGGCGAACTCGCCGAGCAGCAGATAGGGCAGCAGGCGCTTGATCTCGGACGGATCGATGTCGGAACGGCGCGGCATGGCGCGGCCGTCGCGCTTCGCGTTCCAGTAGTCATGCAGTTCGCGAACCAGCGCCGAGGCGATCGGGGCGATCGAGGGGCCTGGAGCGGCGGAGATGTGGTCGGTCGTGGCCCTGGCCGGGTTCATCGTGGAGCGCGCGTCTGACATCGAGATCTCGCTCTGTAGCGACCGGTCCTCGCGGCGGCGCCGCGAGCGGCGCAGGGGCTTCGGCTACGGCCCCGGAGTCACGGGCTGGCCGGCTGCCAATCCCAGCAGGCGATAGTCGCCGATGGCCGGTTAACGCGCGCTTACCAGCGGCAGGTCGCGCCCTGCGCGCGGCCGCAGCTCGCTCTTGGACCAGGCTTCGCCGCGCTGCCGGCGCGCGTCGCCGATGTCGAAGCCGTGCATGGCCGGGTCCGTCATGGCTCTGGCAAGGCGGTGCGTGACGGGCGGTGCCCGGCAATGTTGAGGCCGGCCGCTTAAGACGCCGTTAGCGCCGTTGCGGCCGCGGCAGGATCAGCACCACGCCCAGGCCGGCGAGCACCAGGACCAGGGACAGCACCACGTCGACTCCGACCGGCTCGCCGAGCGCCAGGCTGCTCGACAGCACGCCGACCACCGGGATCGCCAGGGTGCCGACCGCCGCCACCGCGGCCGGGTAGATGCCGACCACGCGGAACCATGCCCAGTGGCAGTAGATCATCGGAATCAGCGCGGCGTAGATGGTGGCGCCCCAGGCGGTGGCACTGACCGCCAGCGGGTCGAAGCCGCGCTCGAGCAGCAGCGCGCCGGCCGCCACCGGCAGCCCGCCCAAGACGAGCTGCCAGCCGGCCAGCGCCGCCGTCGGCATCGACCAGCGGAAGCGCTTCATCAGCACCGTGCCGGTCGCCCAGGACAGGGCGGCGAGCAGCATGAAGATCAGGCCGAGCGGCGCCGCCGCGATCGACTGCCAGTCCGGCACCACCAGCACCGCCATGCCGGCCATGCCGGCGGTCAGCCCGACCACCAGGCGCCAGGACAGCCGGTCGCCGAGCAGCGGGATCGCCAGCAGCGCCGCCCAGAGCGGCATGGTGAAGGCGACGATCGAGGCGCGCCCGGCCGGCATGTGGACCAGCCCGAAGGCCGAGCACAGATGCCAGCCGGTGATGTTGAAGAAGGCGACCAGCAGCAGCGGCAACAGCTCGGCCCGCGGCACCGCCAGGCGCAGGCGCCCGGCCCGGCACATGGCGAGCAGGCCAAGCCCGCCGACCACCAGGCAGATGGTGCGGAAGCTCCAGACCGGCACCTCGCCGACGGCGAGCTTCATCGCCGGCCAGTTGACGCCCCAGAACAGGGTGATCGAGGCGAGCAGCAGCAGCCCGGTGCGGTCGGCGCCCTGCTTCGGTGTGGCGGTCGCGGCGGGGCCTTCGCTCACGACGACCTGCCGGTGGCGCTGCGCCGTTCGGCCAGGCGCTCGAGCACCCGCCGGCGCTCGTCGGGCACCATGATGATCCAGTCGCGGATCTCGTCGATGGTGCGATAGCAGCCGATGCACCAGCCGGTGCGGTCGTCGAGCTGGCACACGCTGATGCAGGGCGACGCCGGGCCCGAGGCCAGCAGCCGGCGCCGCTCGGCGCGCCGCTGCGCGCGCCCCTCTGCCCAGTCCGCCGGCTGGCCGCCCCGGCCGGCGCGCGGCGCGTCGTCGCGCTCGTCGGTCATGTTGCGCGCACCGCGTCGCCGTCGCGCCCGACGATCTCGCGATAGAGCGCCGGATCGGTATCGCCCTCGCTGCCGACCAGCAGGATGCGCGCGGCCGGGTCGAGGCCGAGCGCCCGGCAGGCCGCCGGGTCCGCCGCCGCGGCGATCAGCCCGGCCAGCCCGCCGACCCCGGCCTCGCCGCCGACCAGCCTGGGATCGCCGCCGATGCCCTCGGCCAGCAGCCGCATCGCCGCGATCGCCGCCGCGTCGGGCACGGTCACGAAATCGCTGGCGGCGGCCTCCAGCACCGGCCAGGCGGCGCGCGACACCTCGCCCGCCGCGAGCCCGGCCATCAGCGTGTCGAGGTCGCCCGGCACCGTCGTCGGCGTGCCGGCGACGGCGCTGCGGTACAGGCAGTCGGCGGCGTCCGGCTCGACCACCACGACCCGCGGCCGGTCGCGGCCGAGGCGCTGCCACAGCTCGGCGGCGACCGCGGCGGCCAGGCCGCCGACGCCGCCCTGGATGAACAGATGGGTCGGCCGCGCGCCCGGCGGCAGTTGCGCCGCGGTCTCGCGGGTGATCACGCCATAGCCCTGCATCACCGTCTTCGGCACGTCCATGTAGCCGTCGTAGCCGGTGTCGGAGATCACTTGCCAGCCGTTCGCCGCGGCATCGGCGGCGCAGCGCCGGACCGACTCGTCGTAGTTGCCGGCGATGCGGCGCAGTTCGGCGCCGAAGCGTGCGATCGCCGCGCAGCGGCCCTCGCTCACCGTGGCGTGGACGTAGACGATGCAGCGGCAGCCGAACATCCGCGCGCCCCAGGCGACCGAGCGGCCGTGATTGCCGTCGGTCGCGGTCGCCACGGTCACCGCCTCGGTGATCGCCCGGTGCCGCCCATCGATCAGCTCCGCCGTGTGCGGCCGCGCGCCGGTGCGCGCCTCGACCAGCGCCGCCAGGTGGCGCAGCACCGCATAGGCGCCGCCCAGCGCCTTGAAGCTGCCGAGTCCGAAGCGCCGGCCCTCGTCCTTGTACCAGATGGCGCCGAGGCCGAGGCGGCGCGCCAGGCCGGGCAGGGCGGCGAGCGGGGTCGGCGCATAGCCGGGCCAGCCGCCGATCTCGGCCAGCGCCGCGTCGAAGCCGACCGCCGGCAGGATGGCATCGAGCCGGCCGGGAAACGCCGCATCGGCCGCCGCGGCGCGGCCGTTATGGGCGATGCGGACCGGCCAGGCCGCCGCCGCGCTGGATGACGGTCGTTGCGGGTTTTCGGGGATCATGGCCGCGTCTAATATCATAGAAGGCGGCGAGGCGCAGCGACCGCCGCCGCGCCGGGCCGCACGCGGCCGGCGGCCGGAACATGGCGGGGCAGATCGGGTCATGACGGCCAGTTTCATCATCCGCCGGGTGCGGCTCGCGACTGGGTTGGTACTGTTCGCTTATCTCGTCACCCATTACCTCAACCACGCCCTCGGCCTGGTCTCGCTCGAGGCGGCGGAGGCCGGCCTGGTCTGGTTCCGCCGGCTGTGGGGCAACGGCCTCGGGCTGCTGTTGCTCTACACCTCGCTGCTGGTCCATCTCGGCCTCGCCCTGTGGTCGCTGTGGCGCCGGCGCAGCCTGCGCATGGCGCGCTGGGAGGCGGCGCAGCTGGTCTTCGGCCTGGCGATCCCGCCGCTGCTCGCGATCCACGTGTTCGGCACCCGCCTGGCGGAATTGCGCTTCGGCCTGGTGCCGAGCTACGGCTATGTGCTGCTGGCGCTGTGGGCCGGCGATCCCTGGCCGACCCTGCGCCAGAGCGCGGTGCTGGCGCTGGCCTGGAGCCATGGCTGCATCGGCCTGCATTTCTGGCTGCGGCTCAAGACCTGGTATGCGGCGGCGGCGCCCTGGCTGTTCGCGGTGGCGCTGCTGCTGCCGACCCTGGCGTTTCTCGGCTTCGCCACGGCCGGGCGCGAGGTCGTGCGCCTGAAGGCCGATCCGGCCTGGATCGCGGCGCTGGTCGCCCAGGTCGGCACTCCGCCGCCCGGCGCGGTGGCGGAGATCTACGGCGCCGATTCCGGGTTCCTGGCGCTGTACGGCGTGCTGCTCGGCGGGGTGCTGGCGGCGCGCGCCGTGCGCGAGGCCCTGGCGCGCCGGCGCGCGGTCAGCGTCAGCTATCCCGGCGACCGCCGGGTGGTGGTGCCGCCCGGCGCCACCCTGCTGGAGGCGAGCCGCGTCGCCGGCATCCCGCACGCGGCGATCTGCGGCGGCCGCGGCCGCTGCTCGACCTGCCGGGTCCGGGTGCATCACGGCGCCGAGCATCTCTCGGCGATGGCCGAGGAGGAGCAGAAGGTGCTGCATCGGGTCGGCGCCGCGCCCGGGGTGCGGCTCGCCTGCCAGGCCCGGCCCGCCGGCCCGGTCATGATCGAGCCGCTGCTGCCGCCCGGCGCGACCCCGCGCGACGCCCGGCCGCGGCCCGGCTACCTGCAGGGTCACGAAGAAGAAATCGCCATCCTGTTCGCCGATCTCCGGGCCTTCACCGCGCTCGCCGATCAGAAGCTGCCCTATGACGTGGTGTTCCTGCTGAACCGCTATTTCCGCGCCCTGGGAACCGCGGTGGAGCAGGCCGGCGGCCGGGTCGACAAGTTCATCGGCGACGGCGTCATGGCGCTGTTCGGGGTCGGCGGGACCGGCGACGACGGCTGCCGCCAGGCGATCGCCGCCGCCCGCCACATGGCCGAGAACCTGGAGGAGATGAACAGCAGCCTGGCGCACGACCTGCCGGCGCCGCTCCGGATCGGCATCGGCATCAATTTCGGCGCCGCCATCGTCGGCGAGATGGGCTACGGCCGCGCCACCTCGGTCACCGCGATCGGCGACGCGGTCAACGCCGCCAGCCGGCTCGAGGCCTTGTGCAAGGACTATGACTGCCAGCTGGTGCTGGCCGAGGAGGTCGCGCTGCGGGCCGGCATCGACGTCGCCGGATTCGAGCGCCACGAGGTGCAGATCCGCGGCCGCGCCGACGCCACCGCGGTGCGCGTGGTGCCCGATGCGCGCCTGCTGTAGGCTGGCGCGACCCTTGAGGACGCGATCGAGATCATGAGCACATTGCGCCACGCCGCCGACGCGGTGCCGCCGAAATACGCGCCCTGGCTGACCCTGTTGCGCGACGACCCGAGCCACATCCGGCGGTCGCCGGCGCCGTCCTACTGGGCGCTGGCGCCGTTTCACATCGGCCAGTTCACCGACACCTGCTGCTCGCTGGCGACCGC
Source organism: uncultured Rhodospirillaceae bacterium (assembly GCA_964372215.1). Taxonomy (GTDB): domain Bacteria; phylum Pseudomonadota; class Alphaproteobacteria; order Dongiales; family Dongiaceae; genus DAIMFL01. Next base: position 129,004 of record CAYJQC010000002.1, on the reverse strand, counting down.
GGTCATGCTGGTCAACGCCGCGCGCGGCAGCGGACATCTGAGGGCCGGGGACAAGCTGGTGACCCAGCCGGATCTGCTGGCCGCCGTCGGCGATCCCGACTGGACCTTCGGCTGCACCGATCCCGAGGGCCATGGCGCGTCCTTGCGCGAGATGGCGCCGCTGATGGAGCGTGCCTACGCGGCGAGCGGCGTCGCCGGCGCCCGGGTCGAGAAGGTCGCGCTGACCGATGCGGCGGCGGCGGCCGACGACTTCCGCCGCGACCTCGCGGCGATCGAGCGGTCGGCGGCCACCCAGATCGCACTCAATTTCGACGGCGCGCCGGTCTACGGCCAGGCCGACTACGGCCACTTCTCGCCGGCCGCCGCCTTCGATGCGGCGCGCGACCGGCTGCTGGTGCTCGACGTCGACCGCGGCTGGTACGAGCCCTATTGGGTGCCGGTCGACGTCATGCTCGCCGCCCTGGCGACCTCGAGCCGAAAGGACGGCACCCCGCGCGGCTATCTCAGGATCAAGCTGCCGGCGCGCTGAGCGCAGCGTGTGGCCTCATGCTTCGACAAGCTCAGCATGAGGCCATTCACCGTCGCAGCTCAAAGATGCCTCATCCTGAGCCTGTCGAAGGGTGAGGCCCATCGCATCCTGCCTCAGCTCGACTTCGCCTTGAAGGCGGCGATCTTCTCGGACAGCTCGGCCTCCTCCATGCAGCCGCTGCAGGCCTTCTGCAGCACCGCCAGGCGCGCCTCGGCGTTGGGCAGGTCGCCCAGCTCGAGATAGAGTTCGCCGAGATACTCGTTGGCGCCGAGATGCTCCGGCTCGTTCGACAGGGCCTGCAGATAGTAGGCGAGCGCCTTCGTCGTGTTGCCGAGCTTGCGCTGGCTGTAGCCCATGTAGTTGAGCGCGTCGGCATTGCCCGGCTCCTGCGCCAGGATGCGCTCGAGGATCGGGATCGCGCCCTTGTAGTCGTCCGCCTTCACCTTGCGCTGTGCCTCGATGTAGTCGTCGCTGGTGCTCGACTTGGTGGCGCTCGACGAGCTGTTGTTGTCGCTGCCCATGGCCCGGGCCGGGCTGCCGAACGCGGCGGGCGCCGCCGCGGCCAGCATGGCGATTGCACCGATCGCGAGAAGCCGCTCGATGGACCTCATGTCATGTCTCTCCGTAGGAATGCTGCCGGCAAGATGCCGCTGGACCTGCCGACACCAACATCGGCGACGCCCGAATATTCCGCGCGCGCCGATATATGGCACGCGCTACGCAAGATAGGGCCGTGAGGTGACGACGATAAGCTGGCCTGGCCGACGCCTCACGCGCATGTGAAACACCCGGCCCCATGGCGCGCCCCGCGGCCTTGGCTTAACCTGCTGGCCATGAAGGTGGATTTCGGCCGCGCCGCGCTCGACTACGCGCGCCATCGGGCCGGGTTTCCCGGCCGTTTCTACGACGTCCTGGCGGCGCACGGGATGGTGCCCGGGACAGGCGCCGACCGCGCCCTCGACATCGCCACCGGCACCGGCGCGATCGCCCGTGCGCTCGCCGCGCGCGGCTGGCGCGTCGACGCCATCGACCTGTCGGCCGACATGCTGGCGGCGGCCCGGATGCTGGCCGAGGAGGAAGGAGTCGCCCTGACGCTCGAGGCCGCGCCGGCCGAATCGCTGCCCTTCGACGACCGGGTTTTCGCCCTGGCCACCGCCGGCACCTGCTGGCACTGGTTCGACCGCGCCAAGGCGGCGGCGGAGGCGCGGCGCGTGCTCATCCCGGGCGGCCATCTGGTGATCGCCTCGCTGGAATGGCGATGCGCGCCGGGCAACGCCATCCAGGCCACCGAGGACCTGATCGCCGCGCACAACCCGGACTGGGCGGCGCAGCACGGGGTCGGCATCCTGGCCTTCGACTCCGCCTGGGGCGACGAGCTCGCCGGCCGTGGGTTCACCGCGATCGAGCGCATCGCCTTCGCGGTCGACATCCCCTACAGCCACGAATCCTGGCGCGGCCGCATCCGTGCCTCGGCCGGAGTCGGCGCCAGCCTGCCGCCGGACGGCGTCGCCCGCTTCGACGCCGAGCTCGCCAGCCTGCTCGCCCGCGACTTCCCCGCCGATCCGCTCGCCCTGCCGCACGAGGTGCAGATGATCGTGGCGCGGCGCGCGTGAGGCGTCACGTCGCTCCGCGTCACAGAATTCCGAGCACGTTCTCCGGCGGACGGCCGAGCGCCGCGCGCTCGCCCGTCGCATCCTTCACCACCACGATCGGCCGCTCGATCAGGACCGGTTGCGCAACCATCGCCGCGATCAGCGCGTCGTCGTCGAGCGCGGGATCGGCGAGCCCGCCGTCCCGGTAGGCGGCCTCGCCCCTGCGCATGAACGCCCGGGGCGCCAGCCCCAGGAGTTTCAGCAGGTGCTTCAGCCGCTCGGCGTCGGGCGGCGACGACAGATACTCGATCACCTTGGGCTCGACGCCGCGCTCGTGCAGCAGCGCCAGCGTGGTGCGCGACTTGCTGCAGCGCGGATTGTGATAGATCGTGACGCACATCCGGTGGTTCCCAGGTCTGCAAAAGATGTATGACAGGGCGGTTTCGGGCCGTTACTCTCCCGCATCATGCCATACCTGACCAGACTGAACCGGGCGCTCGCCGCCTGCGGTCTCGCCCCGCTGCGCTCGCCGGGTGCCCTGGCCGCGATTTTCCTTGCCGGGATCTTCCTGCTCTGCGCGGCGGCGGCGCAGGCGCAGGACGCTGGCGCCGAACCCGGCGCGAGCGACGCGGAAATCGACACCCTGGTCCAGACCCTCGAGGACCCCGACCAGCGCGCCAGGCTGATCGAGCAGCTCAAGCTGTTGAAATCGGCACAGCCGGGCGAGGACAAGCCGGCGCCGTTCGTGGTCGATGGGCTCGGCGCCACGCTGCTCAAGGGACTGTCCCGGCAGGTCGGCGAAATCAGCCGCGGCTTCACGGCCGCCGGCCGGGTGATCCTGGCCGCGCCCGAAGCGTTTCTCGGATTGGCCCGCGAAGCCGGCCAGCTGGAGTCGCGCCAGCGCTGGCTGGAGATCGGAATCAAGCTGGTCGTCGTGCTGGGCGCGGCGCTCGCCGCCAAGTGGCTGCTGGCGCTGCTGCTGGCGCGGCCACGCCGGGCGGTCGAGGCGCGCGGCGGCGACAGCCTGTGGGTCAAGCTGCCCATGCTGGTGCTGCGCGGCGTGCTCGAGTTCCTGCCGATCGCCGCCTTCGCCGCGGCCGCCTACGTCGTCCTGCCGCTCACCGATCCGCGGCCGGCGACCAAGGTGGTGGCGATCATCATCATCCAGGCCAATGTGATCGCCCGGGTGGTGCGCGCCATCGCCACGCTGATCCTGTGCCCCAACGCGCCGGCGCTGCGCCTGCCGCATCTCGGCGACGAAAGCGCCAACTACGCCTATATCTGGGTGTCGCGCCTGACGGCGGTCAGCGTCTACGGCTATTTCCTGGCCGAGGCGGCGCTGCAGCTCGGCCTGCCGACCTCGGCCTACGCGCTCTCGCTCAGGGCGCTCGGGCTGCTGGTTGCCGGCATGGTGGTGGTACTGGTGCTGCAGAATCGCAGCGCCGTCGCGGACTGGCTGCGCGGCGCCGCGACGGATGACGAAGATGCTGCTGCCGCGACGTCCTCCGATGATGCAAATGGCGGCGGCGGCTCGGGCCTGCGCACCCTGCGCCACCGCCTGGCCGAAGTCTGGCACATCCTGGCGATCGTCTACGTCGCCGCCACCTACGGCATCTGGGCGCTCGACGTACCCGGCGGGTTCGCGTTCCTGCTGCGCGCCACGGCGCTGACCGCGGTGGTGGTGACCGCGGCCCGGCTCGTGCTCGGGTTTGCGCAGCGCGGCGTCAAGCGCGGCTTCGCCCTGTCGGCCGAGCTCAAGGCCCGCTATCCCGGACTGGAGGCGCGGGCCAACCGCTACCTGCCGGTGCTCGACGTCGCCATCAAGGTCGTCGTCTATGCGCTGGCCGCGCTGTGGCTGCTGGATATCTGGGGCACCGATTCCTTCGGCTGGCTGTCCAGCGATTTCGGCCAGCGCCTGACCGGCAGCATCGTCACCATCGTCATCATCCTGATCGTCTCCGCCCTGGTGCTCGAAATCCTGGACGCGATGATCGAGCGCTATCTCGCGCAGAAGGACTCGCTCGGCCGGGTGGTGGTGCGCAGCGGACGCGCCCGCACCCTGCTGCCGCTGCTCAGGAACGCGCTCCGCGTGCTGCTGGCCGTCATGGTGACGCTGATCGTGCTGTCGGAGTTCGGCGTCAACATTGCGCCGCTCCTGGCCGGCGCCGGCGTCGTCGGCCTGGCCATCGGATTCGGCGCCCAGACCCTGGTCAAAGACCTGATCACCGGCTTCTTCATCCTGGCCGAGGATACGCTTTCGGTCGGCGACGTGGCCGACATCGACGGCAGTGTCGGGGTGGTGGAGGCCATGAGCATCCGTTCGATCCGTCTGCGCGACATGTCCGGCACGGTCTACACCGTTCCGTTCAGCGCGGTGACCACGGTGAAGAACCTGACCAAGGACTTCTCCTACGCGCGCTTCGACATCGGCGTCGCCTATGACAGCGACGTCGACGAGGTGATCGGGATGATGCGCGAGGTGGCGGCGGAGCTGCGCCAGGACCCGGCCTTCCGCTACTCGATCCTCGCCGACCTCGAGGTCATGGGCCTGAACCAGTTTGCCGACTCGGCGCTGATGCTGCTGGCCCGGCTGAAGACGCCGCCCGGTCAGCAATGGTCGGTGAGCCGCGAGTTCAACCGCCGTCTCAAGATCCTGTTCGACGAGCGCGGGGTCGAGATCCCGTTCCCGCAGCGCACTGTCCACATGATCACGCCGTCGCCCAAGCCGGACAGGGCCCGGCGCAAGGAGGCCGGCGAGCACGACGAGGATCGCGAGGTGGAGGAGGACGAGAGCGACTCCGGCAGCGGTGGGATGGCCTAGCGATCTGCCGCCCCAGAGATCGGAGCCGAGTTCGGAGCCGAGTTCGGAGCCGAGATCGGGGCAGGGATCGGCCCGGCCGCGGGCTGCACCGCCGACCGGATGTGCAGGTCGCGCTGGGGAAACGGAATCTCGATGCCGTTGTCGCGGAACCGGTCCCAGATTCCGAGCAGCACCTCGCTGCGCACGTTGGCGATGCCGTTGCCGGGATCGCTGATCCAGAAGCGCAGGGACAGGTTGACCGAGCTGTCGCCGAAGGCTTCCAGGTGGCATATCGGCTTCGGATCGGAGAGCACGCGCGGCACGCCCTGCGCCGCGTCGATGCACAGGGCGATCGCCTGGCGCGGATCGGCCGAATAGGACACCCCGATCGCCGTCGATACCCGCACCAGATTGTCGGAATGGGACCAGTTGATCACGCGCTGGGTGATCAGGTCCTCGTTGGGGATCAGCACTTCCTTGCCGGCCCGGGTCTCGACCGAGACGTAGCGGGCGCCGAGCGAGGAGATCCAGCCGAAGTCCTCGCCGACCTCGATGATGTCGCCCGGCTTGATCGACTTGTCGAGCAGCAGGATGAAGCCGCTGATCAGGTTGGAGACGACCTTCTGCAGGCCGAAGCCGATGCCGACGCCGACCGCGCCGGAAAACACGGCGAAGGCGGTGAGATCGATCCCGACATAGCTGAGCGCCGCCAGGATGGCGACCACGATCAGCGTGATCTTGAGCAGCTTGCCGAGCAGCACGCGCACCGACGGCGCCAGGTTCGGCGAGCGGCGAATGCGCCGCTCCATGGTCTCCGAGACGACGATCGCGACCCACAGCAGCAGGGCGAGCGAGAGGATGCCCTTGACCACCAGCAGCGCCGAGAGTCGCAGCTCGCCGACATTGATCGCCGCCCGGTCGAGCAGCCTGATGGTCGGCTCCAGCAGGTTGAGGACGTTGAGCGCGACGATGATCCAGGCGGTCAGGGCGAGCAGGCGCGACATCGCGGGATTGCGGACCAGGCTGGAGATCAGCCGGATCACGATCCACAGCGACAGCAGGCTGGCGCCGATCCGGATGATGTGATGCGGCCAGCCGGTCTGGGCGGCGACCAACACCGAGACCCAGAGCAGCAGCAGCCAGACGATCGGCAGCGGGAACAGGGTCGCCACCTCGGCGAGCTTGCGCAGGCTGCCGACCAGGCCGCGGCGCTGGATCTCGGTGGCGACGAACCGGCCGAAGGAGTTGGCGGCGATGCGGGCGACGGCGAGGGCGGCGATGATGACGCCGATCTGGATCAGGGTCGATATGACCAGGACCTGGGTGTTGACCCAGTCCCGCAGCCACAGGACGAATTCCTGAAGCGCGGCAAGATCGATCAGCTGGTCCAGGTCGGGCTCCTCGGCGGCAGCGTCGACGTCGTCATGCTCCGGCTTCCGCCGCCAACGCTTCCGGGCCGTCAGCATCGACGATGCGGCGGGCGACGTCGAATCCGAATCCGGCGCGGCCGAGCGCGGCCAGGTCCTTGTTGCGCTGCGCGGCGCGCGCCGTCGGCGCGCGGAACGGCCCGAGCCGGCGCCGCTTGGCATAGGCGGCGGCCGCGGCGAAGTCCGGATCGGCGGCCAGCTCGTCGAGGCTGGCGAGCGCCGCCGCGATCTCGGCCTCGCCGACGCCCTTTTCTGCCAGCTTGCCGGCGATGGCGCGGCGCGAGGCGCCACGGCGGAACAGGCTCTGGGCGCGGCCCTCGGCGAAGCGGCGGTCGTCGAGCGCGCCCGCCGCGACCAGCCGGCCGATCAGCGCCTCGATCGCGGCGAGGCCGGCTTCGCGGTTGGTGTCGTGCAGGCGCGCCGAGCGCTCGACCTTGTCCTTGAGCACCCGGCGCAGATTGGCCGCCGAACTGGCGAAGCGGGCGAGATAGTCGAGCGCAAGCTGCTCCAGGTCGTCGGAGGTGACCGGCCGGCCGGCGCGGCGGGGGGGGGGGGGGGGGCCCCCCCCCCCCCCCCCCCCCCCCCGC
>CAYJQC010000002.1:71771-122059 GCA_964372215.1 uncultured Rhodospirillaceae bacterium | reverse complement strand
GCGATATTGTCGCGCGCAAGGTGCTCCCGGGCGGCGGCGGTCCCCGGCGGGCGGGCGCGGGGGCCGGCGGCGCGACCCCCGGCCGCGCCGCCGGATCCGCGGGCGGGCGGCGTCATCGCGCCGTGGCCGTGGCGGGCCGGTTCGCCGGGGCTGTGCCTGCGCTCATCGCGCCATGATGCCACGGATCGCCGCCGTGCGGCATCCCGGGCGACGCGCCTTCGCCGCGCCCCGGGCGACGCGCCTTCGCCGCGCCCCGGACGACGCGCCTTCGCCGCGCACCGGGGGGAGGCGACCTTGCGCGCCGGGGGTCGCCGGCCTATGGTCCGGGCCCGACCAGATCCCAAGTCCCGACATGCACTCGACCTCTCCCGCGCCGCGCCAGATCGGCGCCGTCAACTGGGTGGGCCTGTGGACCCTCTATCTCAAGGAGGTCCGCCGCTTCATCAAGGTGGCGACCCAGACGGTCCTGGCGCCGCTCGTCACCACGCTGCTGTTCCTGGCGATCTTCAGCCTGGCGCTCGGCCGCGCCAGCGCCACCATCGGCGGCGTGCCCTATCTGCAGTTCCTGGCGCCCGGGCTGGTGATGATGGCGATGGTGCAGAACGCCTTCGCCAACACCTCGTCGTCGCTGATGATCTCGAAGATCCAGGGCAACATCGTCGACGTGCTGATGCCGCCCTTGTCGGCCGCCGAGCTCACCATCGGCTTCGCCGCCGGCGGCGTGTCGCGCGGGCTGATGGTCGGGGCCGCGGTCGGCGCGGCGATGGCGATCGTGGTGCCGTTCCAGATCCACAGCGTGCCCTTCCTGCTGTTCCACGCGGTGGCGGCCAGCCTGCTGATGGCGCTGATCGGCATGCTGGCGGGGATCTGGGCCGACAAGTTCGATCATCTGGCGGCGGTGACCAATTTCGTCATCACGCCCTTCGCCTTCCTGTCGGGCACGTTCTACTCGGTCGAGCGCCTGCCCGGATTGTGGAAGCTGATCGCCCACCTCAATCCGTTCTTCTACATGATCGACGGCTTCCGCTACGGCTTCATCGGCCATGCCGACGGTTCGCTCGCCATCGGCATCGCGGTGATGGGCGGCGCCAACCTGGCCCTCGGCCTGCTCACCTGGCGGCTCGTCACCGTCGGCTGGAAACTCAAGGCCTGAGGGCGCGCGCGGTGCCGCCGGCCGTTCCCGCCGCGCCGACCGTCGCCGCGCCGCGCCTGCGCCGGTTCGGCACGGTCAACTGGGTCGGATTTTCCGCGCTCTATCGCCGCGAGCTGCTGCGGGTGCTGAAGTACTATCCGGATTCGGTGCTCGGCCCGACCGCCATGAGCCTGCTCTATCTCCTGATCTTCAACTTCGGCCTGGGCGGCCAGGGCATCACCATGGGCGGCCTGCCGTTCCTGCAGTTCGTCGCGCCCGGGCTCGTCGTCTACGCCATGTGCGAGCGCGCCTTCGACACCAGCTCGATCTCGATCCTGTACGACAAGCTCGAGGGCATGATCGCCGACATCCTGATGGCGCCGCTCTCGGCGCTCGAGCGCACCCTGGCCTATGCCGGCGCCGCCGCCTCGACCGGCTTGGTGGTGGGCGTGGTGGTGCTGGCCGTCCAGAGCCTGTTCCTGCCGATCGGGGTCGCCGATCCCGCCGCGGTGCTGTTCTTCGCCGTGGCCGGCGCCCTGCTGCACGCCCTCGCCGGAATCGTGGTCGGGCTGTGGGCGGCGCGCTGGGACCACTACGCGGCCGCGACCACCTTCTTCGTCGTGCCCTTCGGCTTCCTGTCGGGCACCTTCTACTCGATCGAGGCGCTGCCGCCCCTGGGCCGGCTGCTGGTGCAGCTCAACCCGGTGTTCTATGTGATCGACGGCTTCCGCTATGGCATGACCGGCCGGGCCGAAGGCGCGCTCGGTGTCGGCGTCGCCCTGCTGCTGGCGGTGATCGGGGCGCAGTTCGTCGTCGTGCATCGCCTGCTGGCCCGCGGATTCCGCCTGAAGGCCTGAGCTTCCCGAGGGGGCATCGGCATGCCCGCGTCCGCGCATGCGGGGCGGGCTTCACGGCTCCTTAATCGCTCTCGGCCACCCTGTCCGCAGCGGCCCTCGCGGACGGAGCATGGCGCATGGCACTCCTGGTTCGGCTGGTCCTGATCGTCGGGCTGTTGCTCCCGGGCGCGGCGGTCGCCGATCAGCCTGATATCCCCTTCGGCGAAGGCCTGCTGTTCCGGATCGAGCGGCCGGGGCAGCGCCCGAGCCACGTGTTCGGCACCATGCACGTCGCCGATCCCGCGGTCACCACCCTGCCGGACTCCGTCCGCGCCGCCCTGCGCGGCGCGCGCAACGTCGCCCTCGAGATCGTCTGGGACGGCGCGACCGAGGACTACCTGGATCGGGCGGTGATGCTGCCGCCGGACCAGGCGCTGGTCGACCTGATCGGACCGGAGCTGTTCGCCCGGGTGATCGACCGCGCCGGTCGGATCGGCATCGACACCGAGAAGCTGCAGCGGCTCAAGCCCTGGGCGATCGCGGTGTTCGTCAGCTTCGACCTCGCCCGCTATCAGCGCGTGCCGCTCGGCCAGCGCATCCTCGACGATCTCCTGCGCAACGAGGCCGGCGCGGACGGCAAGCAGGTCTATGGCCTGGAGACTCCGGCCGAGCATTTCGCGCCGTTCGAGCGGCTGAGCGACGACCAGGAGCGCCAGCTCCTGGAGCGGGCGCTCGAGGACGACGACGCGCTCGATACCATCGCCGACATGAAGGCGATGTACCTAGCGGGCGATCTCGCCGGGCTGTACCGGCAGGCGGAGGCGGCGCCGGCCGAGATGCGCGACCTGATGCGGGTGCTGAACCGCTATCTGCTGGTCGACCGCAATCACCGGATGCTGGCGCGCATGGAGACGCTGTTCGCGGCCGGCGACGCCTTCGTCGCGGTCGGCGCCCTGCACCTGCCGGGCGACGAGGGCGTGCTGCGCCTCCTGGAGCAGCGCGGCTATCGGGTCACCCAGGTGTACTGACGGCGCCGTCCGCGCGCTCAGAACTTGAAATGGCCGGCCGCGCGGTCTGGGTGGCCCTCCTCGAGATCCTCGATCGCCGCGGCGATGCGCGGCTCCAGGGGCGGCGGCTCCAGGTCGACGCCGTCGGACAGCGCCTCGACGATGGTCGCCAGCCCCTTGATGCGGGCGTACCATTTCTTGTTGGCGGGAATGATGTGCCAGGGCGCCGCGCGCTTCGAGGTGCGGGCGAACATGTCGTCGGCCGCAGTCACGTAGTCGTCCCAGCGCAGGTGGTTGCGGATGTCGTCGGGGGTCAGCTTCCAGCGCTTGTAGGGCACGTCCAGCCGCTCGCGGAATCGTTTGAGCTGAACCTGCTTGTCGATATGCAGGAACAGCTTCACCAGCCGCACCCCGTCATCGTGCAGCATGCTCTCGAACTCGTTGATCTCGCCATAGGCGCGGGTCCATTCGGCCGGGCTGGCGATGCCCTCGACCCGTTCCACCAGGACCCGGCCGTACCAGGAACGGTCGAACACGACGAGGGTCCCGGCATCGGGCAGCCGGCGCCAGAAGCGCTGCAGATAATGCTGGCCCAGCTCCTGCGGGGCGGGGGCGCTGATCGGCCAGACCCGGCATTGCCGCGGGTCCAGCTTCACGGTCATGCGGCGGATCAGGCCGCCCTTGCCGGCGGTGTCCCAGCCTTCCAGCACCACCACCCCGCGGCGGCCCTGGCGGCGATAGGCCTGCTGGACCTGCATCAGGCGGAGCTGGAGCCTGGCCAGCCGCTTTTCATAGGCGGCCTCGTCCTTGACCTGGCGGCCCTGCTCTACGTCGGCAAGCCGGAGCGCCTGGCCCTTGCGGCGCTTCGCGGCGTTTTCCTTGGTGCTGGCCATGTCGTTTCCTTGGCATCGGGGCCGCCGCCCGCCGGCGCGCCGTCCCGGGCGCTGCCGGGCTTTCGTTGACAGGGGCCGGCCTTCTCCCCGATATTTGCGCCTTTCCGCGGACGCCCCGAGACTGAAGACACAGCCGGTCGCGATGATGGCGTCCGGGGGCGAACCCATTCTCGAGAGGAATGCTGCCGTGATTCCAGCGGTGATGCCAACCTATAACCGGGCGGATGTCAGCTTCGAGCGGGGCGAGGGGGCCTATCTCTACGCCACCGACGGGCGACGATTCCTCGATTTCGGCAGCGGCATCGCGGTCACCGCGCTGGGCCACAGCCATCCCCATCTGGTGCAGGCGCTGACCGAGCAGGCCCAGAAGCTCTGGCACACCTCCAACATGTTCAAGATTCCGGGGCAGGAGCGGCTGGCCGAGCGGCTGGTGGCGGCGAGCTTCGCGGATTCGGTGTTCTTCACCAATTCCGGCGCCGAGGCGGTGGAATGCGGCCTCAAGATGATCCGCAAGTACCACGACGATTTCGGCGATCCCGAGCGCTACCGGGTCATCACCTGCCGCGGCAGCTTCCACGGCCGCACGCTGTCGACCATCTCGGCGGCGGGCCAGGAGAAGAACCTGAAGGGCTTCGGGCCCGAGGTCGATGGCTTCGACCATGTCGCCTTCGGCAACTTGAACGAGCTGCGCGCCGCGATCGGCGAGCAGACCGCGGCGATCCTGGTGGAGCCGGTGCAGGGCGAGGGCGGCATGACCCCGGCCCCGGCCGAGTATCTGCGCGGCCTGCGGGCGGCCGCGGACGAGTACGGCCTGCTGCTGTTCTTCGACGAGGTGCAGTGCGGCATGGGCCGCACCGGCAAGCTGTTCGCCCATGAATGGGCCGGGGTGAAGCCGGACATCGTGGCGGCGGCCAAGGGCCTGGGCGGCGGCTTTCCGATCGGCGCCTGCCTGGCCAACGAGAAGGCGGCGCGGGCGCTGACCGCCGGCAGCCACGGCACCACCTTCGGCGGCAATCCGCTCGCCATGGCGGTCGGCAACGCGGTGCTCGACGTCATGCTGGCGCCGGGCTTCTTCGAACATGTGCAGCGCATGGGCAAGCTGCTGCGCGCCCGGCTCGAGGCGCTGTGCAAGAAACATCCGGCGGCGCTCGACAGCGTGCGCGGACTCGGCCTCATGGTCGGCCTCAAATGCGTGGTGCCGAACCTGGAGATGGTGGCGGCCCTGCGCGACAAGGGGATGCTGACGGTCGGCGCCGGCGACAACGTGGTGCGCCTGTTGCCGCCGCTCATCGTCGAGGAGTCGCAGATCGACGAGGCGATGGCGATCATCGACGCGGTCTGCGCCGCCTGGCCACGAACGGCGCGCCAGGGTGCCGCGTGATGTCGCGGCAGAGCCCGGCAGGCCCACGGCATTTCCTCGATCTCGACCGGCTCGATACCGCTACCCTGCGGGCCATCCTGGCGCGCAGCGCGAAATTCAAGGCCGGTGCGTCGGCCGCGGATGCCGGCCGCAACCTGTTCGACGGCAAGATGCTGGCGCTGATCTTCGAGAAGCCGTCGACCCGCACCCGGGTGTCGTTCGAGGCCGGCTTCAAGCAGATGGGCGGCGAGGTCATCGTGCTGGAGCGCAACGGCTCCCAGCTCGGCCGCGGCGAAACCGTGGCCGACACCGCGCGGGTGCTGTCGCGCTATGTCGATGCCATCATGCTGCGCACCACCCAGGAGGAGAAGCTGCTGGAGCTGGCGGCGAACGCCACGGTGCCGGTCATCAACGGCCTGACCGACCGCACCCACCCCTGCCAGTTGATGGCCGACGTGATGACCTTCGAGGAGCATCGCGGGAGCATCGCCGGCAAGCGCATCGCCTGGAGCGGCGACGGCAACAACATGGCGACCTCGTGGCTGCACGCCGCCGGCCGCTTCGGCTTCGAGCTCAGGATCGGCTGCCCCAACGAGCTGCCGCCGCCGGCCGACGTGGTCGCCTGGGCCAAGGCGCAGGGCGCGCCGATCACCATCACCGACCAGGTCGAGGCGGCGGTGGGCGGTGCCGACTGCGTGGTCACCGATACCTGGGTCTCCATGGGCGACCAGGACGCGGCCGACCGCCACAACCTGCTGGCGCCGTTCCGGGTCGACGCCAGGGTGATGAAAATGGCCAAGCCCGACGCCATATTCATGCATTGCCTGCCCGCCCATCGCGGCGAGGAGGTGACCGCCGAGGTCATCGACGGGCCGCAATCGGTGGTGTGGGACGAGGCGGAGAACCGCCTGCACGCCCAGAAAGGCATCCTGGCCTGGTGCCTGGGTGCGATCTGAACCGGCGCAATCGGACGGAATCAGCGATCGGATGAGCGGCGACACGGCACAAGGCCCGGCGGGCGGATCCGCGTCCGCGCCGGACGATCTGGTGCAGCCCTTCCACATCGAGGGCAAGCCGGTGATGGGTCGGCTGGTGCGTCTCGGGCCGCTGGTCGACGAGGTTCTCGGCCGCCACGACTATCCGCCGGCGGTGGCGCGGCTGCTGGCGGAGATGCTGGCGCTCGCTGCCGGGCTGTCCAGCCTGCTCAAGTACGACGGCGTCTTCACGCTGCAGGTGAAGGGCGACGGGCCGGTCAGCCTGATGGTGGCCGACGCGACCAGCGGCGGCGACCTGCGCGGCTATGCCAGCTACGACGCCGAGCGCCTGGCCCGGCGCACCGCCGAGACCGGCGGCCCGCTCGGGACGGTGCCGCGGCTGCTCGGCCAAGGCTATCTCGCCTTCACCGTCGACCAGGGCAGCAACACCGAGCGCTACCAGGGCATCGTCGAGCTCGACGGCGCCACCCTGGTCGACTGCGTCCAGCACTATTTCCGGCAGTCGGAGCAGCTCGCGACCGGCATCAAGCTGGCGGTCGGCCCCCGCGACGACGATCCCGCCGGGCATTGGCGCGCCGGCGTCATCCTGCTGCAGCAACTGCCGGAGGAACGCGGCGCGCCCGGTCCCGGGGCCGCGGAGGACGCGGCGGAAACCTGGCGCCGGTCGCTGGTGCTGATGGCGAGCGCGACCTCGGCGGAGCTCACCGATCCCGCGCTCGGCGCCAACGACCTGCTCTATCGGCTGTTCCACGAGGACGGCGTGCGGGTGACCGCGCCGCAGCCCTGCCGCGCCCGCTGCCGCTGTTCGCAGGCGCGGGTCGAGACCGTGCTGAAATCGCTGCCGCGCGACGAGATCGAATCGCTCACGATCGACGGCGAGGTGGTGATCACCTGCGAGTTCTGCAGCCGGCGCTACGGCTTCGACGAAGCCGCGCTCGACCAGCTCTACGGTTCCTGACGGCACGGCCGGCTTGACCGGCACGGCAGCGGCGGCGATGCTCGACGCCCGCACATCGCACCGCAATCTTCCCCCGCGCCGAGGCCTGACATGATCGTGACCCGCCGCGCCGTGCTCATCGGACTGGCCGCCACCGCGGCGGGAACCCTCGCCGGCTGCAACACGCCGCCCCAGCGCTACACCTTTCCCGAGCTGACCTATGCCTATCTGCCACCGATCCGGCTCGACGTCGCGGTGGTCGACGTGGTCGACAGCTACCGTCCGCCGATGGCGGCGCCGAATGTCGAGCATCTGTTTCCGACGCCGCCGGCCAAGGCGATGACGCGCTGGGCCGAGGACCGGCTGGTCGCCGCCGGCAGCAATGGCGGCGCGCTGCTCACCATCCTGCGGGCCGACGTGGTCGAGGTTCCGCTGGCGCGCACCACCGGGCTCAAGGGCGTGTTCACCACCGACCAGTCCTACCGCTACGACGCCACCCTCGAGGTGCGGCTCGATGCCGAGAACACCTCGGGCCTGCGGCGCGGCAGCATCACCGCGCGGGCGACGCGCGGCCAGTCGGTCGCCGAGGACCTGACCCTCAATCAGCGCGAGCGGCTGTGGTTCGAGATGACCGAGCTGCTGATGCGCGACATCGGCGCCGAGATCGAGAAGCAGATCAACGCCTACCTGTCGGCGTTCCTGGTCTGATCCGCGCCGACGGCGAGTCCGTGGCGCGCCAGCAGGCCGCGCAGCCACAGCGTCACGCCGATCCCGACCATGGCGCCGCCCACCAGGTCGCTGGGATAATGCGCGTTGACGGCGACCCGGCTGAAGGACAGCAGCGCGGCGAGCGCGTAGAGCGGGATGCGCAGCCGTGGCGCCATCAGCCCGAGCCCGGCCGCCAGCGCGAACAGGGTCGTCGCGTGACCCGACGGGAAGCCCTGGAAGTCGGCGTCGAGGCTGAACGGGCTGACGCCGAAGATGCCGTCCTGCTCCCACAGCTTCGGCCGCGCCCGGCCGAGCGGGAACTTGATCAGGTTGGTGAGAATGCCGGAGACGGCGACCGCGGCGAACAGGAACAGGGTATTGCCGGCCAGAAGCTCGAGCCGCAGCGCGGCCAGCCCGCCGCCGGCGCGGCGGCGAAGCCAGAGCGCCAGCCCGGCCAGCGCCGGCAGCGCCACCAGGTACCAGCGCGAATTGCCGATCTGGGTGATGGCGCGCAGGGAATCGACGAAGGGCCCATGCTGCGCCGCGACCCAGGCATTGACCGGCCGGTCGGCGAAGGCGATCGACGCGGCGATCAGCGCGAGGCCGAGCAGGATCCACAGCGTCGCGGTCCTTTCTCTTACGGCGGGCTGCATCATCGGGCGGCCCGATAGAGGCCGATTTCGACGAGCCGGCCGTTGCTGTAGTTGAAGCCCGAGACGGTGCCGAGTCTTGCGACGGGTGGGGCGGCCTGGGGCAGGGCCGCAAGAAACGCCGGTTCCTCGCGCGCTTCCACGAGGGCGAGGGCACAGGGGTCGTTGGCCATCAGGTGATGCGCCGCGCCTTCCGCGGTGGTGAGTCGGATGTCGGTGCCGAGCAGGAACACCAGGCTGGGCTCGCGATAGCCGGCGCTGGCGATTGCTGCCGTCGGGCAGGACGCCTTCGCCTGAGCCACGAGCTCGGCGACCTCCCGGCTCGGCCACAGCGCCGGCAGGTGCGGCAGGAGCTGGCCGAAGGCGGCGACGCCGAACGCCCAGGCGGCGGCGCAGAGCAGGATCGGCGTGTGCGCAAGGCGGCCGGTCCGCAACGCCCACACGGCGCCGCCGCCGGCCGCGAGCACGAGCAGCGCCAGCGCCGATGCCGTCATCGACCAGGGCTCGCCCAGCGCGCAGGGCAGTGCGACCAGCGCGCCGGCCAGCGCCGCGGTGACGACTGCCCAGACCGGCGCCACCAGCCTGCGCAACCGTCGCGTCCAGCGCGCGGCGGCGGTCGCCGTTCCCGGCGCCGGCAGGCCGGCGGCGAGCGCCCGCGCGCTGAGGATCGCCAGGGCGGGATAGGCCGGCAGCACGTAATGCGGCAGCTTGGTCAGCACCAGCTCGAAGACGATCCATACCGGCAGAATCCAGGCCAGGCAGAACTGCACGGCGGCGTCGCGCCGGTTGTTCCAGATCCAGGGCAGGGCCAGGAACAGCAACAGCGAGCCCGGCCAGAAGGTGAGCCACACGGCGACGGCGTAATAGCCCGGCGGGGCGCCATGGGATTCCTGGGCCGACAGCACCTTGCCGAGCAGGTCGTGGCCGACCGAGGCCTGGAAGAACGCGCCATCGCTCTGGATGAAGATGGCGACCAGCCAGGGCAGCACGACGAGGATCGCCAAGGGCGCGCCGAGGGCGGGCTTCAAGCGCAAGAGCCAGCGCCCGCTGCGCCGGAATGCGAAGAGGAGAGCCGCCGTGCCGCCGCAGGCCAGCAGGATGATCGGCCCCTTGACCAGCATGCCGGCACCGAGCGCCAGCCAGAATCCGAGGGCCGGCAGCGGGGCGGGCTGCTCGGCGCTGTCGCGTTCGTTCCAAGCGCGGGCGAGGGAAAGCTGCGCCGCCAGGATGCAGGCCAGCAGCACCGCGTCGGTCTTGGCCAGCCGCGCCTCGACGCCCAGCAACAGACAGCTCGCCAGCAGCACGGCAGCGACGATGCCGGCGCGCCGGTCGAACAGCCGCGCCCCGAGGCGCGCCGTCAGCAGCACCGCGAGGATGGCGCCGGCCAGGGAGGGCAAGCGATAGACCCAGATCGGCGCCTCGGCGCCCTGGCCCGACAGCGCCGCCGCGGCGGCCTGCAGCCAGTAGATGCCGACCGGCTTCTTGTATCGCGGCTCGCCCTGGTAGCGGATGTCGACATAGTCGCCGCTCTCGACCATCTGCTTCGAGGCCTGGGCGAAACGCGCCTCGTCGCGGTCGACCGGCGGCAGGGAGAAGAAGCCGGGGAGGTAGGCCGACAGGCAGAGCAGCACGAGCAGCAGCGCCGCGGACCATGACACGCGGTTCCCGTGCATGGCGTCGCCCCTCGACACCGCCCGGCGACTCACTGTCCCGGGTTGTCGTCGTCGGCTGTGGCGGCCGCCTGCCGCTTGTCGCGATGGATGAAGTAGATGTTGCGGCCGTAAATCAGCAGCCCGGCGCCCTGGCCGACGATGAACACCGGATCCTGGCGATGGATGGCATAGGCCAGCAGGGTGGCACCGCCGGCGACGCTGAAATACCAGAACGCCTCGGGGATCACGCTGCGCTTGGCGCGCTCGCTGTGGAACCACTGATAGATGAAGCGCATCGAGAACAGAAACTGGCCGATGAAGCCGATGGCGACCCAGGCGGCGGTCCAGGTCATGGCGTGCGCAAGCCTCCTGCTGGTGGGACGGCCGGGTCTGGCCCGGCCGGGCGGTTCTACTCCGGCGCGCGCGGCGCCGGAAGCGTGGTGCGAAGCCGCAGCCACATGACGCCGAACAGGTCGGCCAGGCCGACCACGGCGCGCGACAGATTGCCGTACTTGGAGCGGCCATGCTGGCGCGGCCGGTCGTTGACCGCGACAAACGCCACCCGGTGGCCGTGGATCTTGACCAGCGCCGGAAAGAACCGGTGCAGCCCGTCGAAATAGGGCAGGCCGAGGAACACGTCGCGGCGCATCAGCTTGAGCCCGCAGGCGGTGTCCGGGCAGTCGTCGCCGAGCAGCGCCTTGCGCAGGTGGTTGGCGAAGCGCGAGGCGAAGCGCCGGGCCAGGGTGTCGCGGCGCTTGGCGCGCAGGCCGGCGACCAGGGCAGCACCTTCCGCCGCGGCGGCCGCGATCAGCCGCGGCACGTCGCGCGGATCGTTCTGGCGGTCGCCGTCCATGGTGGCGATCCAGGGCGACTCGGCCGCCCGGATGCCGGTCAGCAGCGCGGCGCTCTTGCCGCAGCGCCTGACATGGCGGATCAGGCGGATGCCGCTGCCGGCATCGAGCAGCGGCGCCAGCCGCGCGGCAGTGTCGTCGCTGCTGCCGTCGTCGACGAACAGTATCTCCGCCGGCGCCGTGTCGCCTTGCAACACCTCGCGAATCTCGGCGAGCAGGGCCGCGACGTTCTCGGCTTCGTCGTGCAGCGGTATGACGATGGCGTAGCGCAGGGTGTCGCACTCCATTTCGGGTGCCGGCGAGCCTATCGGCCGCTCCCGGCGAAGTCGATGGCCCAGAGCATGGTCGGATCGCACTGAAACAACGTGATCCGCGAATCATGCTCCACTTCAAAAAAGTAGGCCAAGATTCACGCCTCGGATCGATTCAATCCGAGACCATCCTGGCCTAGGACGTCAACCCGACCGGGTCGGCGGCCCAGGCGATCACCTTGCCCAGCAGGTCGAGGCAGGCCTCGATCTCGCGGATCTCGACGAATTCGTCGGGCTGGTGGGCCTGCTCGATGCTGCCCGGGCCGCAGACGATGGCGGGGATCTCGGCGCGCTGGAACAATCCGGCCTCGGTGGTGAAGGCGACGCCGATGGTGGTGTTGGCGCCGGTCAGGCGGCGCATCAGCAGGGCGGCGGGCGAGTCGGGATCGGCCTTGAGGCCGGCGACGCTCACCGTGGGCCGGGTGACCACCGCCGCCTCCGGCGCGATCCGGCGCAGTCGCGGCAGCAGCTCGTCATCGGCGAAGCGGGTGAGGCGGTCGAGGATCTCGGCCGGCTCGTTCGCTGGCAGCGGCCGGGTCTCCCAGCGGAAGCAGCAGCGGCGCGGGATGATGTTGACCGCGCTGCCGCCCTCGATCAGCCCGACGCTGATGGTGGTGTAGGGCGGGTCGAACGCCGCATCGAACGGGCCGGCATCGCGATAGCCGGCGGCGATCCGCTCGAGACACAGGACCAGCTCGGCGGCGGCGGCGATCGCGTTGACGCCGCGATGGGTCCCGCTGGAATGGCCGTCGCGGCCGGTGACCACGCTCTCGAAGCCGTGGATGCCCTTGTGGCGGTCGGCGACCCTGAGCCCGGTCGGCTCGCCGACGATGGCGAGGCGCGGCCGCGGCACCGCCGCCGCCATGTCGGCAATGAGCGCCGGCACGCCGAGGCAGCCGAGCTCCTCGTCGAACGAGAGCGCCAGGTGGATCGGCACCTGGAGCGGCCGCGCCAGCATCTCGGGCAGCAGCGCCAGCGCGCAGGCGATGAAGCCCTTCATGTCGGCGGTGCCGCGGCCATAGGCGCGGCCGTCGCGCAGCACGCAGCGGAACGGGTCGGCGGTCCAGGGCTGGCCGTCGACCGGCACCACGTCGGTATGACCCGACAGCACCACGCCGCCGGGGACATCGGGCCCGATGCTCGCCAGCAGGTTGGCCTTCTCGCCGGAGTCGTGGAAGGTCAGGCGACTGGCAATGCCGTGCCCGGCCAGCAGCTCGCGGACATGCTCGATCAGCGCCAGGTTGGACTTGGCCGAGACGGTGTCGAAGGCGACGAGGCGGGCGAGCAGCTCGAGCGCCGCCGTGGTGGATGTGGTCATGTCGTCGGCTCCTCGCGCGCGGCAGCGGCTGCGTCCGATGGCACGGCGATCAGCTTGTCGATCCGCCGGCCGTCCATGTCGACGATCTCGAAATGCCAGCCGCGCCAGTCGAATTCGTCGCCGGCGCGGGGCAGGCGGCCGAGCTGCCACAGGGCGAAGCCGCCGACGGTATCGAAGTCGCCGGTGTTCCGCAGGCCGCGCAGGCCGACCAGGTCCTCGAACTCGTCCACCGGCATCATGCCGTCGATCAGCCACGAGCCGTCCTCGCGCGCCTGCGCCTCGGGCTGCTCCGCGCCGCCGCGCTCGGGGATCGCACCGGCAATCGCCTCCAGGATGTCGGTCGCCGTGACGATGCCTTCGACGCTGCCGTATTCGTCGACCACCACCGCCAGATTGGCCGGTGCCGCGCGGAACATGTCGAGCAGGCGCAGCACCGGCAGGCTCTCATGGACGATGAGCGGCTTCACCATCGCCTGCTCCAGATCGAGCGGCGCGCCGTGCAGCGCGCGCTCGGCCAGGTCGCGCAGCGCCACCACGCCGACGAGATTGTCGATGTCGCCGCGGCAGACCAGCAGCCAGGAGTGATGGGCCCGGCCGATCTTGTCGCGCAGCAGCGCCGGCGGGTCGCCGAGGTCGAGCCAGGCCAGGGCCGCGCGCGGGGTCATGGTGGCACGCACGCTGCGATCGGCCAGGCGCAGCACGCCGTCGATCATCTGCTTCTCCAGCGGCGCGAACACCCCGGCCCGGGTGCCCTCGGTGATCAGCGCCTTGACCTCGTCCTCGGTCACCGCCTCGTCGCGCCCGCCGCGCAGCCCGATCAAGCGGACCAGCAGGTCGGTCGAGGCGCCGAGCAGCCAGACCGCCGGCGCACCGATCCGCGACAGGAGCCGCATCGGTCCGGCGACCCGGACCGCCACGCGCTCGGGGTGCCGGAGCGCGACCCGCTTGGGCACCAGCTCGCCGATCACCAGGGAGAGATAGGTGATGGCGACCACCACGGTGGCGATCGCGACGCCCTCGGCATGGGGCGCGAGCATCGGCAGCTCGGCGAACAGCCGCGCCAGCGGCTTGGCGAGGGTGGCGCCGCCCAGGGCGCCCGCGACGATGCCGACCAGCGTGATGCCGATCTGGACCGTGGCCAGGAAGCGGGCGGGATGCTCGAGCAGGCCGAGGGCGATGCCGGCCCCGGCGTTGCCGTCCTCGGCGAGCCGCCGCAGGCGGCTGCGGCGCGACGACACCAGCGCCAGCTCCGACATCGCCAGCAGGCCGTTCAGCAGGATCAACAGCAGGATCACGAGCGCTTCCCAGATCGGCATGCGAACCCTTCACCAGACCATCTCGCCGCGGCCCCCGCCTCGGCTTCGGGTGCCACCGGTTGCCTTCAGCCGCGCCAGAACACCGGGGTCAGCAGCACCAGCACGGTCAGCAGCTCGAGCCGGCCGAGCAGCATGGCAAACGACAGAACCCACTTGGCGCCGTCGGGCAGCGGCGCAAAGGTTCCCGCCGGGCCGATCGTCGGGCCCAGCCCCGGCCCGACATTGCCGAGCGCCTGGGCGACGCCGGACAGTGCGGTCACGAGCTCGACATCGAAAGCGGCGACCGCCACCGACAGCACGGCGAAGCTGAAGATGTAGAACACGAAGAAGCTCAGGACCGAGCGTACCACCTCGTTCGAGATCGGTCGGCCGTTATAGGTCGGCTGCAGCATCCGATGGGGATGCACCAGCAGGCGGATCTGCCAGATCGAGACGCTGCCCAGCACGCAGAAGCGGAAGACCTTGATGCCCGACGTGGTGGAGCCGGTGCAGCCGCCGATGAAGAACATGATCATGAAGCCGGCGAGCGGCAGCCCGCCCCACAGGGTGTAGTCCTCCGACGCGAAGCCGGTGGTGGTCGCGATCGAAACGACGTTGAACGCGGTCGAGCGGATGGCATCGAACACCGGACGCCCGTTCATCAGGATCTGCCAGGCGGCGATCAGCCCGATGAACCCCGCGAGATAGGCGAAGTACCAGCGGATCTGCGTGTCCTGGAAGAAGCTGCGGAAATCGCCCTGGGCCAGGCGGGCCAGCAGCACGAAGGTGCAGCCGCCGATGATCATGAACCCGGTGATGATCCATTCGATCGCCGCGCTGTCGTAGTACCCGATCGAGCTGTCATGGGTCGAGAACCCGGCGGTCGCCACGGTCGTCATGGCATGGCACACCGCTTCGAACATACCCATCCCGGCGATGGCCAGGGCGATCGCGCAGATCGCCGTCAGGGTCACGAAGATCGTGATCAGTATGAACGAGACCTGCGACACCCGCGGCCGCACCTTCTCCGACTTGTCGGAGGATTCCATGCGGAACAGCTGCATGCCGCCGACCCGCAGCACCGGCAGCACGGCGACCGCGGTGACGATGATGCCGATCCCGCCGATCCATTGCAGGAGCGCACGCCACAGCAGCAAGCCCTTGGGCTGCTCGGCCAGGCCGACCATGACCGTGGCGCCGGTGGTGGTCAGGCCCGATGTCGCTTCGAACACCGCGTCGGTGAACGACATCTCGGTCGACAGCAGGAACGGCAGGGTGGCGAAACCGCACAGCACGATCCAGGCCAGGGTGACCAGGATGAAGCCCTGGCGCGGCGCCAGGATCGGATACTCCGGCAAGCGGTTGGCCAGCCTGAGCCCGCCGCCGGCGGCGGCGGTCAGGGCCGCCGAGATCAGGAAGCTGCGCCAGCCCTGCTCGTGCTGCAGCGATTCGACCGCCGCCGGCAGCAGCATGGCCAGCGCCAGCGCCAGCATCAGCGTGCCGATGGTGTAGAGGATTGGGCGGAAATCGGGCACGTGCTGTTGGCGTGCGGAATGACGATGTCGTCAGGAAATCATCAGAACATGCGTCGGGCGGGCTGTCCAGCAAGCCCGCCCGGAGCGGTCCGGCCGGGCGCCGGGGTTCGGGCACCGCAGGCGCAAGCGATCAGCCACGCCAGAACACCGGGCTCAGCAGCACCAGGACGGTGAGCAGCTCGAGCCGGCCGAGCAGCATGGCGAGCGACAGAATCCATTTGGCGCCGTCGGCGAGCGGCACGAAGTTGCCGGCCGGGCCGATGATCGGGCCCAGGCCCGGGCCGGTGTTCGCCATCGCCTGGGCGACGCCGGAAAGCGCCGTCACCAGGTCGACGTCGAAGGCGGCGACCGCCACCGAGAGCACGGCGAAACAGAAGATGTAGAAGACGAAGAAGCTCAGTACCGAGCGCACCACGTCTTCCGAGATCGGCTTGCCGTTATAAGTCGGCGGGCGCATGCGGTTGGGATGCACCAGCAGCCGAATCTGCCACATCGACACGCTGCCCAGCACGCAGTAGCGGAACACCTTGATGCCGCCGCTGGTCGAGCCGGTGCAGCCGCCGATGAAGTACAGCGTCATTACCGCGGCGACGGGCAGCGCGCCCCACAGCGTGTAGTCCTCGGTCACGAATCCGGTGGTGGTGGCGAGCGAGACGACGGTGAAGGCGCTCGAACGGATCGCATCGCCCAGCGGCCGGTGATTGACCGCCACCTGCCAGAGCGCGAACATCGCGATGAAGCCGGCGAGATAGGCGAAGTACCAGCGGGTCTGGCTGTCGTTGACGAAGGCCCGCACATCGCCCTGCGCCAGGCGGGCCAGCAGCACGAAGGTGCTGCCGCCCAGCGCCATGAACAGCGTCAATATCCATTCGACCGCGTGGTTGTTGTAGAACCCGATCGAGGCGTCCTGGGTCGAGAACCCGCCGGTGGCGAGCGCCGCCATGGCGTGGCACACGGCGTCGAACGCGCCCATCCCGGCGAACACCAGCACGACGGCGCAGATCGCGGTCAGTGTCACGTAGACCGAGATCAGCACGCCCGAGACCTGGGATACCCGCGGCCGCACCTTCTCCGACTTGTCGGAGGATTCCATGCGGAACAGCTGCATGCCGCCGACCCGCAGCACCGGCAGGATGGCGACCGCCATGACGATGATGCCGATGCCGCCGATCCATTGCAGCATGGCGCGCCACAGCAGCAGTCCCTTGGGCTGGTCGGCGAGGTCGACGATCACCGTCGCGCCGGTGGTGGTGAGCCCGGACATCGCCTCGAAATAGGCGTCGGCAAACGACAGATGCGGCGCCGAGAGCATCAGCGGCAGGGTGGCGAAGCCGCACAGCACGATCCAGGCCAGCGTCACCAGGATGAAGCCTTCGCGCGGGGTCAGGATCGGCCGCTTGGGCAGGCGGTAGGCCAGCATCAGCGCGCCGCCGGCGCCGCCGGAGATCACCGCCGAGACCACGAAGCTGCGCCAGCCGGCGCCGTGCTGCAGCGATTCCACCGCGGCCGGCAGCAGCATGGCAAGCGCCAACGCCAGCATCAGGCTGCCGAGCGTGAACAGGATCGGGCGGAAGTCGGGCACGGACGGGGTCGGGTACGGCTAGCGCCGGGGGGCAGAGGGCCGCGGAACCAGGGGCCGCGCGGCGGCGATCATGTCGACGCCCCCCGGTGACCTGCCCGGTCCGGCGCCACCCTAGAAATTGCCGACATGGGCGACCGGCGGATTGCCGATGATCGACAGGAACTCGCGCCGGGTCTTCGGGTCGCTGCGGAAGCGGCCGAGCATGTGGCTGGTCACCATGGTCGTGCCGGGCTTGTGGACCCCGCGGGTGGTCATGCACTGGTGCGACGCGTCGATCACCACGCCGACTCCGTCGGGCTGCAATACCTCGTCAAGCGTGGTGGCGATCTGGGCCGTGAGCTTCTCCTGGATCTGCAGGCGGCGGCTGTAGACATCGAGCAGGCGCGCGAGCTTGCTGATGCCGACCACCCGGCTGCGCGGGAGATAGGCGATATGGGCGCGGCCGATGATCGGCGCCATGTGGTGCTCGCAATGGGACTCGAAGCGGATGTCGCGCAGCACGACCATCTCGTCGTAGCCCGCGGTCTCCTCGAAGGTCCGCTGCAGGATCTCGGCCGGGTCGCTGTCGTAGCCGGAGAAGAACTCGCGGTAGGAGCGCACCACCCGTTCGGGGGTGCCGAGCAGGCCCTCGCGCGCGGGATCGTCGCCGGCCCAGCGGATCAGCGTGCGAACCGCTTCCTCGGCCTCGGCCTGGGTCGGCCGGCGCGGCTGCACGGGCGCCGTCGAATCCGGCGCCGCCGGGCCTGCCGGCGAACGGGCGTCGGTGGTGTCGGGCGTCGTCACTGCTGAATCTCCTTCGCTGGACCGCCGCGCGGGCGCTGGCCAGTCAATTGAGCTGAACCCGCTGATGCGGGCTGTCGAGCGAGAACGGCGGCACTGCCACGTCGAAGCGCTCGCCCTTGTCGCTCTCCATCTGGTAGGCGCCGACCATGATGCCCGAGGGGGTCGGGAGCGGGGTCCCGCTGGTGTACTCGAACGCCTCGCCGGGCTTCAGCACCGGCTGCTCGCCCACCACGCCGGCGCCGCGCACCTCCTGCACCCGTCCCAGCGAGTCGGTGATGTGCCAGTAGCGGTGCTGGAGCTGCACCGTCTCGCCGCCCTGGTTCTCGATGCGCACGTGATAGGCCCATACGAAATGCGATTCCTCGGGCGAGGACTGGTCGTCCAGGTAGAACGGCTTCACGGTCACCGTGATCGAGCGCGTGGTCTGCGAGTACATCTGGCACCTCCCGGTCTCTTTGGCCCTGTCGCCGAGCGCGGCGACGGCACCGGGTTTCGCTCATTCTAGGCTGGGTGGAGGCGAAGTCCAGCCGGGCCCGGGGCTCGCTTCCCGGCCGGTTCCGAGGTCGGATTCGGTGCCTCCAAGGGGCCGCTCGCGCCCCCGGGACGGCAAAGCAAAACGGCGCCGGGTTGCCCCGGCGCCGCTTCGCGTCGTGGAGCGATCGCGTCGTTTACTGGATGATGATCTCGACGCGGCGGTTGGCCTGCTCCTTCACGCCATCCGCGGTCGGGACCGCCGGCTCTTCCTCGCCACGGCCGGAGACCGTGATCTGGTCGGCCGTCACGCCGCCGCCGATCAACGCCTCGCGGACCGAGTCGGCCCGGCGCAGGGACAGCGGCATGTTGTACTCTTCCGGACCCGAGCGGTCGGCGTGACCGGTGATCGAGATCGGCGAGCCCGCATGCTTCTGCACCGCGGCCAGCACCTCATTCAGCACCGACTGGGCGGCATTGTTGATGTTCGACTTGTCGAAGTCGAAGTAGACGATGAAGGTTTCCGGCATCATCGCCATCGGCTCCGCCATCGGCGCCGGCATCATCGCCTGCTCGAGCTCCGCCAACGCGGCGAAGAAGTCGTCGCGGCAGGCGGCGATGTGATCGGGCTGATGATTCTCTTCCTGCTGTTCGACCCAGCAATCGAACTTCGCCTGGGCCCGCGCCGCGATCTGCGGAGCCTTGTCGCGACCGCCGGCGTCGAGCAGGCCGACCAGCTTGCCGCGGGCCGCCGACAGCTCGTCGATCCGGTTCGCCGGCAGATCCCAGTTGGCCAGTTCCTCGGGCAGCACGACCTCGCCGGCCGCCGCCGCCAGGCCCTTGCGGGCGAAGTACGAGGCGTCCGGCCAATCGTACATCTCATCCGCCTCGAACAGGGCGAAGTCGCGGTACTCCTTGGTCAGCGCCTGGGTAAAGGCCGACCCGACCCCTTCCGACGTGTTGCGGATCTGCTCGATGTCGCTCGTGCAACCCACGAGCAACGCGGCCGCCGCCAGGGCGCCCAGTACCTTCACTTTGAACATCTAGTTCCCCTTCGCTTGTGCCGTGCTGAGTCGGCTGCTTGGAAAAAGGTGGTCTGCATCGCCCAACATGCCGCCCCTGATATGAGCCAAGCACGGTCTGAGCGCACAGAATCGAAAATATCCTAGGGAATACTGCGGCAAATGTCAAAACCGGCCTTATCGTCAGACATCAGTAAAACCACGTATTCCCCATATCGTTCCAGTCGGCCTGCAAGTCGCGGGAAGGGTCCGCGGTGTGGCATTTCGGTGACGTCCCGCGGAAAACGCGCGCGAAGTCGCTGGCCCGCGTCTGCGACCATTGTCCTAGGCGCGATCGACGCCTCCCTTCGCCGAGTCGCCGATCGGCGCCGGCGTCGCCCGGGCCCGTCCGGCCAGCCCGGCGGCGAGATCGATCACGGCGCCCGCGGCGGCCGCGGCGTCGGCGGGGTCGTGGGTGACCAGCAGGGTCGGCAGCCCGAGCGCCCGCACGTGATCGAAGACGAAGCCCCGGAAGCGGTCCCTGAGGGCCGCGTCGAGCCGCGAGAAGGGCTCGTCGAGCAGCAACGCGCGCGGCTCGGACAGCAGGGTGCGCATCAACGCGGCGCGCGCCCGCTGGCCGCCGGACAGGGTCGCCGGCGCACGCCCGGCGAATCCGGCGAGATCGGCCTCGACGAGGGCGGCCTCGACGCGCGCGCGCCGCTGCCCGTGGTCGCGCAGTTCGGCCGGCAGGCCGAACGCCAGGTTCTCCCCGACGGTCATATGGGGAAACAGCAGATCGTCCTGGAACAGGATGCCGAGGCGGCGGCGCTCCGGCGGCCGATCGCCGATCTCGACCCCGTCGAGCCGGATACCGCCGGCGGTCGCGAAGGCCGGATCCAGGGTGCCGCAGAGAAAGTCGAGCAGGCTCGACTTGCCGCAGCCGCTCGGTCCCATGACGGTGACGATGGCACCCGGCGGCACCGCCAGGGTCAGCGGCCCGAGCAGCAGGCGTCCGCCGATCGAGAGCGCGACGCCGTCGAGCCGCAGCTCGGCCGCCGCCGTCACGTCGGCATCCCCGGCCCGTGCGCGCTGCCGCGGCGCGCCGACGTCAGGCGCAGGACGACGCCGAACACCAGCACCGGCAGCAGCGCCTGCAACAAAGCATAGACGCCGATCACCCGACGGTCGCCGCCGGCCGCCAGGGTCACCGCCTCGGTGGTCAGGGTGGCGAACCGGCCGCCGCCGGCGAACAGCGTCGGCAGGTACTGCGCCACGCTGACCGCGACCCCGACGGCGAAGGCGAACATCGCCGGCCGCGCCAGCATCGGCAGCTTGATGCGCCAGAACACCCGGGCCGGCGAGGCGCCGAGGCAGCGCGCGCTGCGCGCATAGCGCTCGTCCAGGCTGCGCCAGGGGTCGGCGAGCGACAGGAAGACGTAAGGCAGCACGAACAGCAGATGGCTCCACGCCAGCCCGGCCCAGCTGCCGTCGAGCCGGCAGGCGGAAAGCAGCACCTGCAGCCCGAACAGGAATGAGACCTGCGGCACCAGGAGCGGCAGATAGAGCAGCCACAAGGCGCGCGCTGTCGGGTGCAGGCCGTGGCGCTGCTCGTTCTCCAGGCAGCCGAGCACCAGGGCGAGCGCGGTGACTGCCACGACCAGTGCGATCACCAGCGTCACCCCGAACGGCCAGGACAGGGCATCGGCGTGACGCAGCCAGGTGGCCGGCGTGAGCGCGGCGGGCAGCAGGTCCGGATAGCGCCAGCGCGTCGCCACCGACCACAGCGCCATGCCGGCGAGGGCGAGCCCGGCCAGCGCGAACACCGCGACGATGGCGGTTCCGGCGGCCCGGTGGGCGAGCCTTCCGCTGCCGCCGCGCCGGCCGCCGGCCAGCCAGGACCGCAATCCGGCCGCCAGCGCCCGCTCCGCCCCGAGCCACAGCAGGATGGTGGCGGCGACCACCGCGAATTGCAGGGTGGCGCCGGCGGCCGCGGTGAAGCGGCGGGCGAGATCGGGATCGCCGAACCAGCGGACCAGCAGCACCGCCAGCGGTGGCGGCGTCGACGGCGCCAGGATGATCGCCATGTCGACCACCGACAACGAATAGGCCAGCGCCGCGAAGATCGGCAGACGGATCTGCGGGTAGACCTGCGGCAGCACCACCTTCAGCCAGGCCATCACCGGTCCATAGCCGAGGCTGCGCGCCACCGCCAGGGCCCGCCCGGCCTGGACCTGGTCGAGCGCCGCCAGGGTCATCAGCAGCAGATAAGGGGTTTCCTTGATCAGCAGGGCGGCGCCGAGCGCGATCCCGTGCGGATCGGGCAGGGTGGCGATGTCGGGCGGGGTCGACCAGCCGTCGCCCCACAGCGTCGCGGTCTGCGACAGCAACCGCACGATCCAGCCGGACGGCGCGATCAGGAACGCGAAGCCGAGCGCCAGCGCGGCATGCGGAACCGCCAGCAGCGGCGCCAGCAGACGGCGGATGCCCGCGAACAGCCGGCTGCCTTGGCAGGCGGCGACGAACAGCAGCACCAGCGCGGTGGCGGCGACGGTCGCGCCGACCCCGGTGACGAGAGTGAGGCCGAGCGCACCGGCGAGTTCCGGCGCCGCGAACAGCGCGCGCCACGGCGCCAGTGACAGGACATGGCCGCCGAGCGCCGGCAGCCAGCCGAACGCGGGCAGCAGGGTGAAGACCAGACCCGCGCCGAGCGGCGCGAGGAACAGGAACAGGGTCAGCGCCGGCACCTGCCGGAGCCAGCCGGAATGCGCCCGGGCGGCGGAGCGCGCCGTCGCGCCTAGTGGCCGTAGCGCTGCAGCCATGCCTCCTCGATGCGGGTCATCCACAGGGGATGCGGCTCCGGCAGCACCGGGCCGAGCGCGTCCGGCGCCAGGGTGGCGATGCCGCGCGGCTGCTCGGCGAAGGCCGCGCGATCGGCCGGCGCCAGCTTGGCCATGGCCAGGACCGTCGGGTCGCCCCAGACGTCGGGATCCTGCTTCCGGAGCTGTGCCTCCGGCGACATCAGGAAGTTGGCCGCCACCATGGCGCCTTCCTTGGCGCTGGCGTTGAAGGGGATCGCGACGAAATGGGTGTTGCCGATGCTGCCGCCGTCGAGGACATAGGTCCTGACCGTGTCGGGCAGCAGGTCCTGGGCGATCGCCGAGGAGGCCTCGCCGGGATTGAACGACAGCGAGATGTCGAGCGCGCCGTCGTCGAGCATCTGGCGCTGGGCCTGGCCACTCTGCGGAAACGCCGCGCCGCCGCGCCACAGATTCGGATGCAGCGCGTCGAGGAACGACCACAGCGGCGCGCTCACCGCCTCGAACGCCGCATCGCTCGCCGGCGGCCGCGCCAGCGCGGCCGGATCGGCGGACAGCGCATAGAGCGCCTGCTTCAGGAAGGTCGCGCCGATGAAGTCGGGCGGCGCCGGATAGGTGAAACGGCCGGGCTGCGCGCGCGCCCAGTCGAGCAGCGCCGGCAGGGTGCGCGGCGGCGCCGCGAGCCGCGCGGTGTCGTACAGCAGCACGAACTGCGCCATGCCCCAGGGCGCCTCCATTCCGTCGACCGGAATCGTGAAGTCGACGGTGGTGGTTCGCTTGCGCTCGGTGTCGACCAGCGCATAGCTGGGCAGCGCCTGGGTGAACGGTCCGAACAGCAGCTGGTTCGCCTTCATGGCGGCGAAGTTCTCGCCGTTGATCCAGATCAGGTCGACCGAGCCGCCGCTGGTCCGGCCGGCGGTCTTCTCGGCCAGCACCCGGGCGACGGCGTCGGCGGTGTCGGCAAGCTTGACGTGGCGCAGGGTGACGCCGTACTCGGCGGCGAGACGCTCGCCGGCCCAGGCGACATAGGCGTTGATGGTGTCGGCGCCGCCCCAGGCGTTGAAGTAGACGGTCTGGCCGCGCGCCGTCTCGACGATTGCCGGCCAGTCCGCCGGGCCCGGCGGCACGTCGGCCGCGGCCGGTCCGGTCAGACCCGCGGCAAACTGTACGAGCAGCGCCGCCACGGCGACGCAGGCGACCGCGCCCCGCGAACGCCGAAGCGGCAGAATGGGCGGAAATCGCCACATGGTCCGGGCTGCGCCTCCGTCGGATGGGCCGGGCAGGCCCGCCGGCGCCGACCCTAGCCTTCCGCCGGCTCCGAGGCCAGCCGCCGCATCAAGCCCTCGCGCAGCCGTGAACGGCGCGCAAGTCCGGGGCCGATCGGCGCAGCGCCGGGATTGAACGCGGCGCAGCCTTTGCCTATAAGATTTCGCCGGGACGCGGGTGTAGCTCAATGGCAGAGCAGAAGCTTCCCAAGCTTACGACGAGGGTTCGATTCCCTTCACCCGCTCCAACCCCGCAGCCATGATCGATCGCGCCGCCGCCGGGCGGCGCCGTAAGTGGATGCGCAGGTAGCCATGCCGCGACCGGCTCACGGGCATCCGCAGATCCCCCACCGATCGGCCCGCGCGTGCGCGTCGATTGCGACGCCGCCGGCCGGCCTACGCGGCTTCGGCGAGCTCGACCCGTCCGGCGACCCAGGGGGTCTCTTCCAGCACCGAGAACAGGGCCGGGCGATCGACCCAGCTCAGGTTGAGCGGCAGGTCTTCGGTCGGGTAGTGGTTGACCCAGAGCGGCCCGTGCGCGGCGTAGTGGAAGCCGTAGCGGTTGAGCATCGAGCGGCCCTTCTCGCGCCCGCGCATCAGCTTGTCGATCACCAGGCAGACGCAGTAGTCGGGGTTCTGGGTGCCCAGGGTGCAGGCATAGATCGCGCGGGTCAGATAGGACAGCAGCAGCGAGCCGCCGAGCCCGGCGCGGCCCGAGCTGTGCGGGTCGATCCACAGCCCGCCGACCAGCGAGACGTTGCCGGTGATGCCCTGGGCCGGCAGCGGCACGCCCTCGAACCGGTCGCGCGCGCCGATCGGCACGCCCTTCGGGTAGACGAAGGAGAGATCCTCGAAGGCGTCGGCGAGGCTGCGTCCGCCGAGGTCGAGCGGACGGCTGATCATGGTGCCGCACACCTCGGACATGTCGGCGGTGGTGATGGCGAGGCCGATGAAGTTCTCATGGCCGTAGTGGTCGTTCAGCCCGTACCAGCCGCGCTCGCGATACCGCTCGTTGATCGCGAACAGTTCGCCGTGATCGATCGCGACCAAGGCGAGGCCCATGCGTTCCAGATCGGAGATCGCCCGCTCGAGAACGGTGTTGAGGAAGCTGATCGGACCCGTTTTCAACCGCAACGCTTGTGCAAGTGGCATCATGGCGGAGTCTTCCCCTGAGTGATCGTGTTCTGCGGCCGCGTCGCCCGGCGATGTCCTGGGCCGGGCGCGAGGCCTTGTTGGTGATTGCCGTCGAGGGACAGGGAGTCCTGCGTTGGCGCCGCCGTGCGCGCCGGCGAGTGCCGCGCGGCGCCGGCACGGCCCCGGTCGGAACCGGGGCGGCCGTGTCGTAGCCGAGAGGGACCGGCCATCGCGTGCAACCTTTGGCTGCAGGCGGCCTGGCCGGCAGTTCGGGAGCCGGGGACCAGGAGGCGTGGACGCGACAGGCGATCACGATGTGCCGACGGGCCGCCGCCGCCGCCGCCGGCTGCGGTTTTGCCTCCCTCCGAGTCGCTTTCGCCTTCCAGGCCCATGACACCGCTGAATCGTAAACTTGAGTTAACCACGTTAATTAACCTTGCCTAAAGTGTCACGCGTCCGCTCGGATCGGTAGCAAAATCATCAGCATTTTAAGAAAATTTTAGGGAAATTTTAGGGAATCGCCTGGCACGACCGCGCCGCAGAGCACGAAAGCCGCCAACTGGCTTCCTCGATGCACCAAGACGCAGCGGCATTTGTCGTCGCCGATTCAGCGCCTGCCCGCTCCAGGTCTGGTGCGCAGACCGTGGGGCCGGGATTGACCGGCCGGCTTGTCGCGCCTAATCAGGGGGCGTCGACGGTTCCTCGGCCGTACGCGATTCCGGCGGGCGAGGACGAAGAGGGAATCCGGTGCGGCGGCACCGCGGCAAGCGCGAATGCCGAGCAAGCCGCCCAGTCCGGAGGTGCCCCCGCACCTGTGACCGGGTGACGCGACGTGGAGTCGCGGCCGGATCCGGCCGCGGCCTCGCCGAGACAGCACCGCCATGTGGCGTGATGGCTCGGGGCCACTGGGACCGGCGCGTTCACGCGCCCGGCTCCGGGAAGGCCGACCGCCGCGCCACGACCCGCAAGCCAGGAGACCTGCCGTCCGACGCGGGCCATCACCTATCCGGTGAGGCGAGTCCGAAGGACGCCTGCCGTCCACGCTCGGGATCGCACCACCGGCGACGCGCAATCGGGAACCGGGCGGGGCGCACCGGCGGAGGCGGAGATGAACGTTGCGACCGACTGCAGAGCCGCAGCGGCGGCCGGGATGCCGGCCGCCGGAGTTCAGGGTGGCGGCGATGGCCGCTAGCGTGCCGGCGCCGGGCGGCGACGGCGACCCGCTGGCGCTCGAGGATCCCGAGGGCACGATGCGCTATGCGCTCGCCGGGCGCGATCCGCCGGGCACGCCGGCCGAGGATGTGCTGCTGGCCTGGGTGCTGCGGCTGCCCGACGGAGTCGAGCCGGCACGCGCAGCACTCCGCCTGCTGGCCGGCGCGGAGCAATCCGGCAATCAGCGGCTGCGATCCCTGCTCGCCGAGGTCGCGCGCTGGCCGAGGCGCCGGCTCGCGCGCTTGCGGCAAGGCCGTCGCACGGGGCACCGATGAGGGGCACAGGCCGGCGCGAATCGCAATACTATAAGAAATAATTTAAATAACTTAACGCCAACAATAAGTGAACTATAACAACTGATCTAGTATAGATAATCTAACTCGGCGAAATATCAAACAGATACTTGGTATGTCTTGTGAATTCTGGCTATTATTGCTATCTCATTTGGATGTCAATTTTGTGGTGTGCGGCATCGAGAATTGACACTATCGAAACAATATTATACTAATGTCGCAAATCACAGCTGGGCAACTTGCTGCAGACTCTGCCGTGCGTATCGGCGGAGCCGAGGTTCGTTGCCCGGCCGCCAAGTCGCGCGCTGCGCGCCAGGGCCGGCTTTCCGGCGCTGTGGTTTCCCTTCACGCAACAGGAGGCACGGACAGCCAATCATGTGTGGCATCTGCGGAGAGATTCGCTTCGACGGCGCGCCGGCAAACACGCCGGCGGTGGCGCGAATGGCAGCAACGCTGGCAAGCCGGGGCCCCGATGGAACCGGGCTGGTCGCGCACGGCCGGGTCGCCTTCGGCCACCGGCGCCTGAAGATCATCGATCTGTCGGACGCCGCGCAGCAGCCGATGGTCGACAACGAGCTCGGCCTCACCATCGTCTTCAATGGCTGCATCTATAACTACGCCGAGCTGCGCGCCGAGCTCGAGGGCCGCGGCTACCGGTTCTTCTCGCAGGGCGACACCGAGGTGCTGCTCAAGGCGTACCACGCCTGGGGCGAGGACTTCGTCGCGCGCCTCAACGGCATGTTCGCGATCGCCATCCTGGAGCGCGACAGCGGGCGCGTCCTGCTGGCCCGCGACCGCCTCGGCATCAAGCCGCTCTATCTGGCCGAGACCGGACGGGGCCTGCGCTTCGCCTCGACCCTGCCGGCGCTGCTCGCCGCCGGTGGCATCGACACCTCGATCGATCCGGCGGCGCTGCAGCAATACATGACCTTCCATGCCGTGGTGCCGGCGCCGCGCACCATCCTCAAGGGCGTCGCCAAGCTGCCGCCCGCCACCGTCGCGGTGATCGAGCCCGACGGCAGGCGGCGCGACCGCAAGTACTGGGGCCCGGTCTACGGCACGCCCGACGACGCCCGCGACCTGGCGGCGGAGGACTGGCAGGACCGGGTGCTGGACGCGCTGCGGACATCGGTCAAGCGGCGGCTGGTGGCGGATGTACCGGTCGGCGTGCTGCTGTCGGGCGGGCTCGATTCCAGCCTGATCGTCGGGCTGCTGGCGGAAGCCGGGCAGAGCGGCATCAACACCTTCTCGATCGGATTCGAATCGGTCGGCCAGGAGCGCGGCGACGAGTTCCAGTACTCGGACATCGTCGCCGAGCGCTTCGGCACTGCCCATCATCGCATCGAGGTCGACTCCACCCGTGCGCTGCCGGCGCTCGCCGACTGCATCGAGGCGATGTCGGAACCGATGGTCAGCCACGACAACATCGGCTTCTTCCTGCTGTCGCAAGAGGTGTCGAAGCATGTCAGTGTGGTGCAGAGCGGCCAGGGCGCCGACGAGGTCTTCGCCGGCTATCACTGGTACCCGCCGATGGTGGGCAGCAACGATGCGGTCTCCGACTATTCCCGAGTGTTCTTCGATCGCGACTTCGAGGACTACGCCGCCATGGTCGAGCCCGCGATGGTCGACAACGACGCCGCGCGCGAGTTCGTGGCGGCGCATTTCGCGCTGCCCGGCGCCGAGCGGCCGATCGACAAGGCGCTCCGGCTCGACAGCACGGTGATGCTGGTCGACGATCCCGTGAAACGGGTCGACAACATGACCATGGCCTGGGGACTCGAGGCCCGGGTGCCGTTCCTCGACCACGAGCTGGTCGAGCTCGCCGCCCAGGTTCCCGCCGCGCTCAAGGTCGCCGGCGGCGGCAAGGGCGTGCTCAAGGAAGCCGCGCGCCGGGTCATCCCGCACGAAGTGATCGACCGGCCCAAGGGCTACTTCCCGGTGCCGGCGCTGAAATACCTGCAGGGCCCCTATCTCGATTACGTCCGGCAGGCCCTCGATTCCCCGCAGGCGCGCGGGCGCGGGCTGTTTCGCCGCGGCCAGATCGACCGGCTGCTGGCCGAACCGACGGAACACATCACGCCGCTGGGCGGTTCGAAGCTCTGGCAGGTGGCGCTGCTCGAGCTGTGGCTGCAGGCCCAGGGCCTGTGAGCGTGCCTGTGAGCGCCAGGACCAGGATCGGCATGACGGACGGAGAAGCGAAGATGGCGGCGAAGACCCGCGGCGCGCCCAGGGCGCGCTCGTCGACGACGGCGCTGCGCCAATCGAGCCAGCGCGCCCACGGGCCCGATGCGCGGGCCGGCAAGCAGCGGACTCCGACCGGCCGGCGGGCTCCGCGTGCCGACACGGTGCTGGATTGCGGCTGGGGCCGCCTGATCTTCGGCCATACCTTCGGGTCCAATCGGCGGATCGCCGAGGCGCTGGCCGACGAAGCGCCCGGCCGGCGCGACATCGCCTTCTACCTGTCCGATCCCCACGTGGTGATCTCGGCCGCGCCGCAGGACCTGTTCCTCGACCCCTCGCACAGCTATCGGCTCCGGCTGCATCGCTACCGCCCGCCGCGCAACCGGCCGCGCGGCTTCGTGCTGCGCCGGTTCCGCGCCGAGACCGACATCGAGGCGATCAACCGCATCTACATGGCGCGCGGCATGGTGCCGCTCGATCCCGGCTTCCTGCTCGGCCAGCGCCACGCGCGGCGCTTCACCTTCATGGTGGCGGAGGATCGCACGACCGGCGCCGTGATCGGCGTCGTCACCGGCATCGATCATCGCCACGCCTTCGACGATCCCGAGGACGGATCGAGCCTGTGGTGCCTCGCGGTCGATCCGCAGGCGAGTCACCCGGGCATCGGCGAGGCCCTGACCAGGAGCCTGGCCGAGCACTATCTCGCGCGCGGCCGCGCCTATCTCGATCTCTCGGTCATGCACGACAACGCGCAGGCGATCGCGCTCTACGAGAAGCTCGGCTTCGAGCGCCTGGCCGTGTTCTGCGTCAAGCGCAAGAACCCGATCAACGAGAAGCTGTTCATCGGCCCGGCGCCCGAGGCGCGGCTCAATCCCTATGCGCTCGTCATCGTCGACGAGGCGCGCCGCCGCGGCATCGGCGTCGAGGTCGCGGACGAGGATGCCGGCTACTTCACCCTGTCGAACGGCGGGCGCGCCATCACCTGCCGCGAATCGCTGAGCGATCTGACCACCGCGGTCGCCATGAGCCGCTGCGACGACAAGGCGGTGACCACGCGGCTGCTGCGCAAGGCCGGGCTCAGCCTGCCGGCGCAGATCGACGCCGGGACCCCGGCGGACAACGCCGCCTTCCTGGCGGCGCAGGGCCGGGTCGTGGTGAAGCCGGCGCGCGGCGAGCAGGGCGCCGGCGTCAGTGTCGATCTGTCCACGGCGGCGGAGATGGAAGCCGCGGTGGAGCGGGCGCGCCGGCTTTGCGACAAGGTGTTGATCGAGAAATTCGTCGCCGGCGAGGATCTGCGCCTCATCGTCATCGGCTTCGAGCTGGTCGCGGCCGCAGTGCGCCGACCGGCGCGCATCGTCGGCGACGGCCGCCGGACCGCTGCCGAACTGATCGAGGCCCAGAGCCGGCGGCGCGCCGCGGCGACCGGCGGCGAGAGCCGGATTCCGGTCGACGACGAGACCCGGCGGTGCCTCGCCAGCGCCGGGCACGATCTCGACGCGGTGCTGCCGGAGGGCGACTCGGTCGCGGTCCGGCGCGCCGCCAACCTGCACACCGGCGGCACCATCCATGACGTGACCGACGAGCTGCACCCGGCCCTCGCGGCGGCCGCGGTCGGCGCGGCGCGGGTCCTCGACATCCCCGTGGTCGGCCTGGATTTCATGGTGCCGCGGGTCGACGGGCCCGACTATGTCGTGATCGAGGCGAACGAGCGGCCGGGGCTCGCCAACCACGAGCCGCAGCCGACGGCGGAACGCTTCGTCGATCTGCTGTTTCCGGAAACCGCGGGACGGAGGAGCGCGGCATGAACTTGATCGGAGGCGCCGGTTCGGTGCGGCAGCTCGACATCGACACCGGCTATCTCACCGGCATCCTGAAGCGCCTGCTGGAGACCCCGAGCCCGAGCGGCTACACCGACGCGGTGGTGCGGCTGGTCTGCGCCGAGCTGGACACGCTCGGCATCGACTACGAGCTGACCCGGCGCGGCGCCATCCGCGCCAGCCTGGAGGGCCGCCGGCGCAGCCCGGACCGGGCCGTGATCGCCCATCTCGATACCCTGGGCGGCATGGTGAA
Source organism: uncultured Rhodospirillaceae bacterium (assembly GCA_964372215.1). Lineage (GTDB taxonomy): Bacteria > Pseudomonadota > Alphaproteobacteria > Dongiales > Dongiaceae > DAIMFL01. Next base: position 91,771 of record CAYJQC010000002.1, on the reverse strand, counting down.
GGCGCTGAAGGGCAACGGCAGACTCGCGGTCGTGCCGATCGGCACCTGGTCGCCGCGCTTCGCCGAGGGCGCGCGCGTCACGATCTTCCGGGACAACGGCGACCATGCCCGCGGCACCATCCTGCCTCTGAAGGCGTCGGGCCATGTCTACAACAAGGAAATCGACAGCCAGCCGGTGACCTGGGAAAACCTCGAGATCCGCATCGACGAGATTGTCCAGGACAAGGCGGATCTGGAGCGCGGCGGCTTCAACATCGGCGATTTCGTGGCGGTCGACTCGACGCCGGAATTTTCCGCGAGCGGCTTCGTCAATGCGCGCCACCTCGACGACAAGGCGGGGGTCGCCGCGGTGCTGGCCGCCGCCAAGGCGCTGGTCGAGGCGAAGGCCCATCTCGCGCTCGACTGCCATCTGCTGTTCACCATCTCCGAGGAGGTCGGAGTCGGGGCTTCCGCCGTGCTGCACGGCGACGTGGCGGAGATCGTCTCGGTCGACAACGGCACCATCGCGCCCGGGCAGAACACCAGCGAGTACGGGGTCACCGTGGTGATGCAGGATTCGAGCGGACCGTTCGACTGGCACCTGACCCACAAGCTGATCGACCTGTGCAACGAGCACCAGGTCGAGCACAGCCGCGACATCTTCCGCTACTACCGCAGCGACGCCGCCGCCGCGGTGGAGGCCGGCAACGACATCCGCACGGCGCTGCTGTGCTTTGCCCTCGACGCCTCGCACGGCTACGAGCGCACCCACCTGAAGTCGCTGGCCGGGCTGGCCGAGCTGCTGGCGCTCTACATCCAGAGCGGCCCGGTGGTGGCGCGCGACAAGCAGGAGCTGGGTCCGCTCGAGGGCCTGCCCGAACAGCCGGTGTGAGTGCCGGCGGCGGCCGGAACGCCGCCCGGCGCAATGGCTGGGCCGAATGACGGGGCCGAATGACGGGGCCGAAACGACGAGGGCCGCGACCGCCCTCCGGCGATCGCGGCCCCGTTCACATCCGGACCGACCGGGTCAGGCGGCCTTGACCGCCGCCAGGAAGGTCTCGACCTGGCCGCGCAGCAGTTCCGACTGCTTGGACAGCTCGCCGGCCGCGCCCAGCACCTGCTCGGCCGCCGCGCCGGTCGAGGCCGAGGCCTCGGTCACCCCGGAGATGTTGGACGAGACTTCCTGGGTGCCGGCGGCCGCCTGCTGAACATTGCGGGCGATCTCGCTCGTCGCCGCGCCCTGCTCTTCGACCGCCGCGGCGATGCCCGAGGCGATCTCGTTGATCGAGCCGATGGTCTGGCCGATCGACTGGATCGCGGTCACCGCGTCCTTGGTCGCCTGCTGGATGCCGGCGATCTGGCCGGTGATCTCCTCGGTCGCCTTGGCGGTCTCGTTGGCCAGGTTCTTGACCTCCGACGCCACCACCGCGAAGCCCTTGCCGGCATCGCCGGCCCGGGCCGCCTCGATCGTGGCGTTCAATGCCAGCAGGTTGGTCTGGCTGGCGATGTCGGTGATCAGGTTGACCACTTCGCCGATCTTCTGGGCCGCCTCGGCCAGGCCCTGGATCTGCTGGTTGGTGCGCTCGGCGTCGGCGACCGCCTTGCCGGCGATCTCGGCCGACTGGCTGACCTGGCGGCTGATCTCGCTGACCGAGGCGCTGAGTTCCTCGGCCGCGCTCGCCACCGTCTGCACGTTGGTCGAGGCTTCTTCCGACGCCGCCGCCACGGCGGTCGACTGCCGGCTGGTCTCCTCCGCCGTCGCCGTCATCGAGGCGGCGGTCGACTGCAGCTCGGTCGCCGCCGAGGCGACCGTCTTCAGGACCAGGCTGGACTCCTCGTCGAAACCGGCGGTCAGCTTGTCGATCGCCCGGGTCCGCGCCTCGCGCTGCTTCACCGCCTCGGCCTCCTGGGCGGCGAGCTCCTTGGCCTTGATCATGTTCTCCTTGAACACCAGTACCGACTTGGCCATCGCGCCCAGCTCGTCGCCGCGCTCGGTTCCGACGATCTCGACCCCGTGATCGCCCTCGGCCAGTTTCGCCATGGAGGACGTCATGCCCAAGATCGGGCCGGTGATCCCGCGAGCGGCGAAATATCCGACCAGTCCGACGAGGACCATGATGCCGCCGCCGATCAGCGCCGAGACGTTGCGCATGGCATAGACGGGTGCCAGCATCTCGGCCATGTCGATCTCGCCGATCATCGCCCAGTGCACGCCTTCGAAGCCGAACTCGCGGAAGACGGAGAGCACCGGGACGCCGCGATAGTCGAGGATCTCCATCGCCCCGCTTTCGCCGTTCAGCGCAGCCTTGACGGTTTCGCCGTCGACCTTCGACTTCAGGATGGTCGACTCCTCGGAAAAGCGGGAGTCGCTGCGCATCAGGTGGTCGGAGCCCACGAGATAGGTCTCGCCGCTCTCGCCCATGCCGGCGGAAGACTGCATGACCTGGTTGATCCGGGCGATCGGCATCTGGAATACCAGCACGCCGAGCACCTTGCCGTTGCGGACGATTGGCGCCCCGATGAAGCTGGCGGCAGCGCCCGCACTCGGCGCATAGGCGGCGAAATCGGTGAACGCGACCGTATCGGCGGCGGCGCCGTCGCGCGCCTTGCGGAACACCGCGGCCAGGTCGCTGTCCTTCCACTCGCCGCTCTCCAGGTTGGTGGCGAAGTCGAGCTCCTTGAACACGGTGTAGACGACGTCGCCCCGCGGCGAGACCAGGAACACGTCGTAATAGCCGCGCGCCTCCAGGAACTGGCGGAACCAGGGATGGAAGCGGGCATGGCTGGCGCTGTAGGCGGAACCGTCGGCCGCCGCGTCGAGCTTATGCTTCTCGCCCAGCGGGTTCGGATTGGATTCGATGTAGAGGTCCTGCAGCGTCGTCGTGGCGCGGCCTGTCGCATTCAACTCGCCGAAGCCCTGCTCGTAGGCTTCCAGCGCTTCCACCGCCATGTCGCTTGCGGCCACGACAGTCAAGTCCTCGCGGATGGATCCGAGATAGGACTGAAGGGCGTCGTAGCGGGCCTGCACCAGGGCGGAATACTTTTCCACCTCGCGCGACTGCAACACGCTGGCGGCCTGAAGATAGCTGATCAGCCCGACGGCGACGACGGAGATGAATGCGGCGAGAATCACCAGCCCGGGAATTTTCCGGGACAGGGAGAGATTGGCGAGGCGGTTCACTGGCGGCTCCTTGCTTGATGCATGGCAGGCGGGCGCCGGTCGAAATCTCCATTCGAGGAACCCGCCATCTACTACCGACGTAGTGCCTGCCTCCTCCAAATGGGGGGAGATCACTACCGAATGGCTATTGGAAAAATGCGCGCATATTATGAACGAGTCCTTACTGTCTGCATCTTGCTTCCAGAATTATTCGGTGGTGGCGCGCGACAAGCAGGGGCTGGGTCCGCTCGAGGGCTTGTCCGAGCAGCCGGTGTGAGTACCGGCGGGCGGCCGGAACGCCGCCCGGCACAATGACAGGGCCGAATGACGGGGCCGAATGAAGGGGCCGAATGACGGGGCCGAAACGACGAGGGCCGCGACCGCCCTCCGGCGATCGCGGCCCCGTTCACATCCGGACCGACCGGGTCAGGCGGCCTTGACCGCCGCCAGGAAGGTCTCGACCTGGCCGCGCAGCAGTTCCGACTGCTTGGACAGCTCGCCGGCCGCGCCCAGCACCTGCTCGGCCGCCGCGCCGGTCGAGGCCGAGGCCTCGGTCACCCCGGAGATGTTGGACGAGACTTCCTGGGTGCCGGCGGCCGCCTGCTGAACATTGCGGGCGATCTCGCTCGTCGCCGCGCCCTGCTCTTCGACCGCCGCGGCGATGCCCGAGGCGATCTCGTTGATCGAGCCGATGGTCTGGCCGATCGACTGGATCGCGGTCACCGCGTCCTTGGTCGCCTGCTGGATGCCGGCGATCTGGCCGGTGATCTCCTCGGTCGCCTTGGCGGTCTCGTTGGCCAGGTTCTTGACCTCCGACGCCACCACCGCGAAGCCCTTGCCGGCATCGCCGGCCCGGGCCGCCTCGATCGTGGCGTTCAATGCCAGCAGGTTGGTCTGGCTGGCGATGTCGGTGATCAGGTTGACCACTTCGCCGATCTTCTGGGCCGCCTCGGCCAGGCCCTGGATCTGCTGGTTGGTGCGCTCGGCGTCGGCGACCGCCTTGCCGGCGATCTCGGCCGACTGGCTGACCTGGCGGCTGATCTCGCTGACCGAGGCGCTGAGTTCCTCGGCCGCGCTCGCCACCGTCTGCACGTTGGTCGAGGCTTCTTCCGACGCCGCCGCCACGGCGGTCGACTGCCGGCTGGTCTCCTCCGCCGTCGCCGTCATCGAGGCGGCGGTCGACTGCAGCTCGGTCGCCGCCGAGGCGACCGTCTTCAGGACCAGGCTGGACTCCTCGTCGAAGTCGGCGGTCAGCTTGTCGATCGACCTGGTGCGCGCCTCGCGCTGCTTCACCGCCTCGGCCTCCTGGGCGGCGAGGGTCGCCGCCTTGACCATGTTCTCCTTGAACACCAGAACCGCCTTGGCCATCTGCCCGACCTCGTCGCCGCGCTCGGTTCCGACGATCTCGACCCCGTGGTCGCCCTCGGCCAGCTTCGCCATGGCGGACGTCATCGCAGTGATCGGGCCGGCGATCGCGCGCACGCTCATGTATCCGGTGGCAATAGTCGCGAACAACAGCGCTATGACGACGCCGAGCAGGATAAAGAAGGCGGTCTGCGCCGCGGCGTAGATGCTTCCTGAAACCGACAGCAGCTGATCGGCAATCCGGTCCTCGACCTGCTTTAGAAGATTGATTCGCGCCGTCGTCATTTCGTACCAGAATGGGCCTTCGGTTCCGCCGAGATCGCCGGTGAGCCCGCCCTCGAGGACGAGACCGCGCATGCGTTCGACTTCCTCGACCGGCTTGCCGGTCATCGTCGCACCGAAGAAGTCACGGATTTCCGGCGTGGCATACCCATCGAAGAGTTGAAAGTACGTGGACTGTTCGCCCAGAATCTGGGCGAATCGCAGATAGAGCGCCTGACTGAACCGACCGGCAGAGATGCCGGCCGCGCCGTTCGCCCGCTCCTGACCGGCCCGCTCCTTCGCCTGCATGAAGCTGACATAGGCAGACACCACGCTGGAGACCCGGGCATCCTTGCTGATCAAGGCGACCTCGGAGACGACCTGGAGCAGCTCCTTGACGGTGTTCGTGTAGTAGGCGATCCCCTCCTGGGGCGTGATTGCCAGAGCTGAGATCTGATCTCTCGTTGCCGCGAGCTGTGCCACGGCGGCCAGCGCGTCGTCGAGCTGCTTGACAAACTGCGGACCGAACTGTGCGGGATCGAAGTCCGCGTCGACGCTGTCGAGGCCTGTGCGGGCCGTGTCGGTCGTGGTTCGCTGCTCGGCCATGACGTCGGCCAGCTTTTCGCCGTTGCTGCCCTGATAGACGGCCGACGCGCCGCGCTCCTTCTGCAATTCATGGGCGAGGGCGCTGAGCCGGGTCGCGAATTCGGAGAGATCGGCCAGCTGCTCCATGTCAGACACCGTCTGACGCTTCTCGACCAGCACGTAGCCCGATGCGCCGAGCAATCCCATCAAAGGCAGCACCAAGGCCAGCATGACGCGGGTTCTAATCTTTAAGTTCCGAAGACGCTGAAACATGGTTGTTGCAATCCTCTTGAAGTGTTGCCGCGACAGCTTGGCCGCGCTGTGAATGGTCGATCTGCTGGTCGAATTGCGGGCTGGCGCCGTCGGGCGTTCAGCCCGCAAGCCGCACGCCGAACGGACTGCTGCGGCGATCTGGCGCCACCGCGACGCGCTGCGCTGCCTGCGAGGCATGGACCTGCGACACCATGTCGCCGCCGGCCATCGCCGTCGGCACCCGCAGCTCGATCATGCGCTGGGTCAGCGCGTCGCTGCCCAGGGCCTTCCAGATGGTGGTGCCGACCGCGCCGGCCGGCACCAGGCAGATCGCCGCGAAGCCGAGGAGAGGGCGGTCGCGGTTTCTTGGATTGGCGAAGAACGTGGACATCGGCGATTCCTTGCCAGTCAATATCGTCGCCTCCGCACGCGGCGGGGGAGAGGTAGACTCTGGGCCGGGATCCCTAACGGCGATTTAAGCCGGATGGCGGATCCAGCCTCGTCAAGGCCGGATTGCGCCGCCCGTAGCCGGCCGGACCCGACCCATTCGAACGTCGATCTCCGGCCGAATCCCGTCCCCGCCGGACCCGCGCAGCCCGTCCTCCGCTGCCTGCCGCGGGGAGATTTATGCCGCTGTTTCAGGGCTCTGAACGCCTTGCATGATCGCGCGCGCCGGCGCCGCGAAGCTCTTAGGATTCCGAACATCTTTTGCTGCCAGAGTCGTGCCATGAGGACACGCCACCCTGCGACACCATGCAGCAGGTCGATCGGCCGATGAATCGCCGGCGGCTCTTGGCGCGGGCCGCGGGCCGGCTGCATCACGGCCTGCCGACGCGGGTCGAACTCGCGGAACTGGTCGATGCCGGCCGGCATGGCGCCGACATCAGAGGTGGCCGCCCTGTTCAGCGGGCTCTTGCCCCTGTCGTGGATTGCGGTCGACCTCGCGGTGTTCGAGCGCTCGGTCTGGCTGCCGCTGGTGGCCGGCCGCCTGCTGGCGGCGGCCGGCTTCGCCGGGATCGCGTTTCGCCGCTGGGATGCGCACGGCCTCGCCGGCGTGCTCCGCGGTCTGATGGCGACGCTCGGTCTCGCCCTCGCCCTGTTCGTGTACGGCCTCTGGGTGATCGCCACGGCACACGCGGTCACCGCCGACACGCCGCTGGTCACGGCCTATCTCTACATGCCCTTCGTGGTGATGACGGGTTTCGCGGTGTTTCCGCTGACGGTGCGCGAATGCGCGCGGATGGGCGGCCTGCTTCTGCTCGCCTTCGCGGCCGCGGTGGTGCCGATCGGATTCCTCGACAGCCCCGTCCTCGACGGCGGCGAGATCGCCGCGCTGTTGTGGTTGCAGCTGATCATGACCGTGGTCGCGGCGGTCGCCAGCCTGAGCCAGCTCCATTTCTTGGTGGCGCTCACCGCCCATGCCACGCGCGACGCGCTGACCGGGCTGCTCACCCGCGCCATCTGTCGGCGACCCTGCGCGCCCAGGACATGGCGATCCGCTGGGGCGGCGAGGAGTTCGTGGTGCTGATGCCGAACACCACGGCCGCCGGCGCCCTGGTCGCGCTCGAGCGCCTCGGCGCCTCGGGCCTCGGCGCGCGCCCGGACGGCAGCGCGCAGACCGCCAGCATCGGCCTGGCCGAACGGCGGGTCGATGCCGCCGGCGACGGTCAGCAGCTCGTCGACATGGCGGACACGCGCATGTACGCGGCGAAGGAAAGCGGGCGCAACCGGATGATCGGCCCCGACCGCAGCGCCCGGCCGTTCCTGGCGCCGCCCGCGGCCGGACTGCGCGCCGTCTCCTGAGCACCGCCGGGCGGGCTAGCCGACCGCCGACTCGATCAGGGCGCCGCGCACGCTGAGGAACTCGTCGACCGCCGTCGCCAGCCGGTCGCAATCGGCGTCGCTGATCGGCAGCGACAGGGCCATGAAGCCGCGCATCGCCAAGTACTGGCCGGCGGCGATCATGTCGAGATGGAACAGCCGGGCAAGGCGGCTGCGCCGCGCATTCGCCTCGGCGTCGCCCTGGTAGTCCTGGACGCTGCGGATCGGCCCGCGATGGAAATGCAGGTTGATCAGCGAGCCGCAGCCGATCGCCTGCATCGGCAGGTCGCGCTTCGCCGCGATCCCGTTCAGCCGTTCGCGCAAGGCGTCGCCGCGGGCGTTGAGCGCGGCCAGCTTGTCCGCGCTCAGCACCTTGGTGAGGCCGGCCAGCCCGGCCGCCATCGACAGCACGTTGTTGTTGAAGGTGCCGGCATGGGAGATCGCGTCGGGGCGCGCCGGATCGTAGCGCTCCATCAGCCGCCGGGCGCCGCCGAAGGCGCCGAAGGACAGGCCGCCGCCGAGATACTTGCCGAGCGTCGTCATATCGGGGGTGATGCCGAGCAGCGCCTGGCGACCGCCGGGCGACAGCCGCGAGGTCATCACCTCGTCGAAGATCAACACCACGCCATGGGCGTCGCAGGCTTGGCGCAGCGCCGCCAGGAACCCCGGTTCGGCCGCGATGCAGCCGCCCGAGCCCTGCATCGGCTCGACCACCACGGCGGCGAGATCGGCCGCCTCGCGCGTGATCGCGGCGACCGCGCCGGCGCTGTCGTTGTAGCGCGCCAGCACCGTCGGGAACGGGGCGTTGATCGCCGAGCCGGCGAGGCCGTAATAGAACACCCCGCCGTGATAGCCGCCCTCGAACACCAGGATCTTGCCGCGCCCGGTGACCGCGCGCGCGGTCGATATGGCGAACAGGTTGGCCTCGGTGCCGGAGTTGCAGAAGCGCACCAGCTCGAGCGACGGGAAGCGGCGGCAGATCTCGGCGGCGAGCTCGGCCTCGTAGCGATTGGGCCCGCCCAGCACGATGCCGTCGCCGAGGGCGGCGCGGACCGCGTCCTGGATGACCGCGTTGGAGTGGCCATAGAGCCCGGCGGTGTACTCCCCGAGGAAGTCGGCGTAGCGATGGCCGTCGAGATCGGTCAGGGTCGCGCCCTCGCCCTTGGCCCAGGCCAGCGGGAAGGGCGGGTAGTGCAGGACGGTGCGGGTATTGCCGCCGGGCATGGCGCTGCCGGCGGCCCGGTGGCGCGCCAGGCTCTTCGAATTGGCGGCGCTGTAGCGCGCCTCGGCCTCGTCGAGCGCGCTCGCGAGATCGGCGTTGCCGCGAATGTCGTCGGCCATCTTCCATTTCCTCCGCTCAGGCAGCCATGACTGGGGTCTTCAGGCCGAGCAGCACCCGCGCCTCCCGGGGCGTCGCCGGATGCCGCCCGTGGCGCGCGCACAGCTCGGCGGTCTTCTCGACCAGCGCCGCGTTGCTGCCGGCCAGCACGCCCTTCGACAGGTAGACGTTGTCCTCGAGCCCGGTGCGGGCGTGGCCGCCGCGGGCCAGCGCCCAGTCGGCGACGGTAAACTGGTGGCGGCCGATGCCGGCGGCGGTCCAGGTCGCGCCAGGCAGCACGTCGCCAAGCTCTTCGACCAGGAAATCGAGGAGATTCTCGCGCACCGGCAGGGCATTCGGGATGCCCATGACGAACTGGACATGGGCCGGGGCCTGCAGCAGGCCGCGATCGATCAGCGTACGCGCGTTGTAGAGCATGGCGAGATCGAAGATCTCGACCTCCGGCTTGATGCCGAGGTCGCGCATGGTGGCCGCCAGCTCGTCCACCAGCTGCGGCGGGTTCTCGTAGATGATGCTGGCGAAATTGACCGAGCCGGTGGCCAGCGAGGCCATGTCGGGCCGGTGCTCGAGCGCGCTGCCGCGCTCGGCGGAATCGCGCCCGCGCCCGCCGGTGGAGAATTGGATGATCATGCCGGGACAGTGCTTCGCCACGCCTTCCTGGACCTGGCGAAAGCGGGCCGCGTCGGACGACGACCTGCCGGTATCGTCGCGCACGTGGATATGGACCAGGGCGGCGCCGGCCTCATAGGCCGCCTGGGTGCTCTCGACCTGCTCGGACACGGTGATCGGCACCGCCGGATTCTGCTCCTTGCCCGGCTGGCTGCCGGTGATGGCGACGGTGATGATGGCGGGGGCGGTCATGGCGGCGGCGCTCCGGGCGAAGACTGGCCCCCAGTACTAGCCCCGGATCGAACATCCCGGCAAGGGCGGTCCTGGCGCGCCCGGCACCGGTGGTGCGCGACACACGGTCGCGCCGGAGCCGCCAGCGGGGCGGCGCTAACCGTCCGTCGCTTCGGCTGCTGCCCGGCGATCGGGCCGGTCGCGCTCGTCCAGTTGGCTTTCCCTGCCGCGCCGATCGGGGCCGACATAGCGTTCCGAACGGACGAAGGGCCGCCGGTCGGCCAGGGCGCCGGCGATCCGATCCTGCAGAATCCTGGGGGAAACCGGCTTGGTGATCACGTCGGTCGCACCGGCGTCGCGCATCTGCATCACCTTGGCGGGCTCGGTATGGCTGGTGAGCATGATGACCGGGAGCTCGGGCCGCTCGCTGTGGCGCCGCACATGATCGACCAGGTCGAGCCCGTTCGACGCGGTCAGCTCGTAGTCGCACAGGACGAGATCCGGAGCGGCTTGCTTCAGGAGCTGCTTGCCCTGTTCCACCGTCGACGCGCGGACGATCTCGTCGACACCCATGCCGCGCAACAGCGCCGATACCGATACCAGGTCGGCGGTGTGCTTGTCGTCCTCGACCAGGAGAATCCTGAGTTTCGCCAGGGGCTTTTCAGTCTGGGGCATGGCCGCCGCGATACCAGTCCTTCATGGGTCTCCATATCAAAATCAACGAGCAGACATGGAGGTGTTCAATCGCCGGTTCGGTCTATCGGAGGCCTGAACCGAGAACGGGCCGGCGTCGCCGAAGCTGAGCGCTGCGGCGTTAAATACGGATTAATGGCTGTCGGTGATTCTTGCGGCTGCGCCGTCGAACGAAGGGTCCCGCGGTGAAGCTGTCTGTCATCAACCGCGCGACACGCCGGGTCGGCGAATGGGCGCCCTATCCGGTCCTGGCGTTGGGCGTCAAGGTGTTGCTGGGCTGGCGCGGCGCCGGCCATGCGGTGGCGCCGACCGCGCTGCTGGTCGTCGGTCTGGGGGTTAGCGCGCTGGTCGCGCAGGCACTCCAGGCCGGGCGATCGCCGGCGCCGTGCCGGGCAATTCCGGCCGGTCCGATGCTGCGAAGCCGAAGCCCGTGACGGAATTGTATGACGTCGAACCGCCGCTGATCGACGAGGCGGCATTCGGCGCGTTGGCCGAGGCGCTGCTTCCCGAGGACCTGCAGCAGCTAAAGGCGGCGCTTTCGCTCGAGGCGGCCCGCCTGATGGCGGCGCTGCGCCTGGCGGCAGCCGCGGGCGAGCTCGCGAAGATCCGTGAGATCGCCCACTCGATCAAGGGAATGGCCGCCAACATGGCGGCGGTGCGGCTGTCCGCCATCGCCCGCCGTGTGGAGCTGGAGTCGCCGTCGATCGACGACGTGGCAAGCCATCTGCCGGCGCTCGAGCAGGCGATCCAGGAAACCGGGAAGAGGCTGGCGTCTTGATCGATCGCGAGGACCCGTCCGGCGCCGCGGGCTTCAGAACTTCTCCACCCAGGGCCTGAGGTCGAGTTCCTGGGTCCAGGCGCTGCGCGGCTGGAGATGGAGCTGCCAGTAGGCTTCGGCGATGGCGTCGGGATGGAGCATGGCGTCCGGCCGCTGCGCGTCGGCGCCGCGGCCCTCGCGGGTCGGGTCCTCGATCAGCCCGTCGATGATGACATGGGCGACGTGGAGGCCTTGGGGCCCCAGTTCGCGCGCCATGCTCTGGGCCAGCGCCCGCAGGCCGAACTTGCCGACCGCGAGATTGACGAAGTTGGCGCCGCCGCGGAGCGCCGCGGTGGCGCCGGTGAACAGGATGGTGCCGCGGCCGCGCGGCAGCATCGCCCGGGCCGCGGCGCGCCCGACCAGGAATCCGCCGAGACAGGATATCCGCCAGCAGCGCTCGAACTCCGCCGCCGAGGTGTCGAGCACCGGCCCGCGCGCATAGGCGCCGGCGTTGAAGGCGGCGAGGGCGGGAACGCCCAGATCGCCGCCGACCCGCTCGAGCAGCGCCGTGACCGAGGCCTCGTCGGCGACGTCGCACGGATAGGCCCGCCCGCCGATCTCCTCGGCCAGGGCGGCGAGGCGCTCGGGCCGGCGGGCCGCCACCGCCACCTTCATGCCGCCCCTGGCGAAGCGGCGGGCCAGCGCCGCGCCGAGCCCGGGGCCGGCGCCGACGACGAGGGCGCAAGGATCGCTCATCGGGCGGTCTCCCCGTTGTGCCGTTCTCCCGGTTGCAACGGCCGTGTGCGGTGCCGTCGTTGCGGGCGCTCCGAGGCTACCACTTCCGGACGTCCGATGCGCGGTGCGGCGGCGATCGTGCCGGCGCATTGTTGGCTGTGGGTCGGGAATGGCGACCGGATGGCCGCGGCGGAACCGCCACTGTGCCGGCGAGAAGGCGCAGGCGTCAGAAGACGCCGGGGAGCAGCCGGTAGCGGATCCGCTGCATGTAGGCGCGGTATTCGGGATTGGCGCCGAGCACGCGCTCCTCGGCGACGATGCGCAGCATCATCAGCGCCCAGGCCGCGCTGTAGACCGCAAGATTCCACGAGGACGGCGCCACGATCAGGAAGCCGACATGGGTCATGATGTAACCGGCGTACATCGGGTGGCGCACGATGGCATAGAGGCCCCGCAGCTTCACGCCCCGGTCGGCGGCGACCAGGCCGAAGCTCCGGCGCAGGCTGAACTTCGCGCCGACATGGACGGCAAGGCCGACCAACATGAGGATCGACCCGGCGCTGGCGGAGATCGGTTGCCCACCCTTGCCGACGAGCAGCACCAGGAAGGTTCCCCCGAAGGCGACCGCCCAATCGCGGAAGCTGGTCGAAATCTGGTCGGTCCGCCGACGGACGAGCAGCAGCAGGACGACGAGCCCTTCCGACACCAGGATGAGCAGGGCGTACCAGTTGCTGGACCAGAGCTGGGCGCTCCACAGACGCTCGACCAGCCAGACATAGAGCAGCAGGAAAAACAGCTGCTCGAACACGTCCAGCATTCGTCTCGTGTTCTGGAATTGGCCGCTCGCGATCATGGTAACCCCATTGTTTCGCGGGATTATTGGGATGCGGCCCTAACATCCCGTTAGCAATTGCCGCATACCGGCCGCGGGCGGCGCCCGCAGCCGGCGCGACGGATCCTGCTCTCGCCGTTCCGGGTCTCGGTTAAACGACCCTTTACCGCGCTCTGCAAAGATCGCCGCCATGCTGACCGAGATGACCTGGCTCAACCAACGCCGCCTGCGCGACTATCCCCGCATCTTTCTCGCCATCTTCCTGGTGGCCGGGGTGCTGTGGGTCGCGATGGGCGACGGCGCCGTCGACTCCAAGGGCAAGCCCCTCGGCTACGACTTCATCACCTTCTACTCCGCCGCCGAGGTGGCGCGCGCCGGACCGCCCGCCGCGGTCTACGACCTCGAGGTGATGCGTGCCGACCAGCAGAGGATCGCGCCCGGCGCCCTGCAGCCGTTCGCCTGGCACTACCCGCCGACCTTCCTGCTGCTGGTTCTGCCGCTGCCGCTGCTGCCGTACTTTGCCGCCCTCGCGGCCTGCCTCGGCTTCACCCTGATCGCCTATGTCGCGGTGATCCGGCGGATCGCGCCGCACCCGCACACACTGATGCTGGCGCTCGCCTTTCCCGCGACCTTCGTCAATCTGTTCCATGGCCAGAACGGGTTCCTCAACGCCGCGCTGATGGGCGCGGCGCTGCTGGCGCTGGAACGCCGGCCGGTGCTCGCCGGCATCCTGTTCGGGCTGCTCAGCTACAAGCCGCATTTCGGCCTGCTGGTGCCGCTGGCGCTGATCGCCGGCGGCTACTGGCGCAGCATCGCCGCCGCCGCGCTGACCACGCTGGCTTTCGCCGCCCTCAGCCTCGCCGTGTTCGGCCCAGATGCCTGGGTCGCCTTCGTCGACAACATGCCGTTCCTGCGCCAGGTGCTCGAAAACGGCAACCTGCCCTGGTTCAAGATGCCGACCGCCTTTGCCGCGCTGCGCCTGCTCGGCGGCTCGGTCGCGCTCGGCTATGCCGCCCAACTCGCCGCCGCCCTGGCCGCCGCCGCCGCGGTGATCTGGGCCTGGCGGCGCGGCGCCCCGCTCGGCCCGCGGGCCGGCGTGCTGGTGAGCGCCGCCCTGCTCGCCACTCCCTATGCCTTCGACTACGACCTGACCCTGGCCGGGCTGGCGGTCGCCTTCCTGGCCTGGGATGGGGTCGAGCGCGGCTTCCTGCCGGGCGACAAGGCGGTGCTGTTGGCCGCCTGGCTGGCGCCCGCCGTGGTGACGCCGATCGCCGATGCCCTGGGCGTGCAGATCGGACCGGTCGTTCTCGGCCTGCTGCTGGCCTGCGGCCTGCGCCGGGTGCGCGTGGCGCCGGCGCCCGGCAGAAATCCGCGATACTCTTCAATTGCATAAAATTTTACTTGAATATTATTTGTTGTAGTTCTTATCGCTGTACTTCTTGGTAGCAATCCTGATCCGAATATTTCTGTTGTTAAGTATTTGTTCATGGATGGCTGCCAATCTCGGCTTCGGGATCGTTCAGAAGGAGTGCCAACCCATGTTCAAGACCATTCGCAGTTTCATCGACGACGAGTCGGGCGCCACCGCCATCGAATACGGCCTGATCGCCGCGCTCGTGTCGGTCGCCGCCATCGCCGCGCTGACCGCCCTGGGCTCGGCCCTCGACGGTATTTTCAGCACCGTGTCGACCCAGCTCAACAACGCCCAGACTTCGGCGTCGGCGTCGGCCAACTAGGCCCGTCACCGTTCCTTCCGGGCGAGACCCGGTCCGGGCGGCGACGCCCGGACCGGCCCGCCCGGACAACGGCTCCGGTTCGGGGGTGGCAGCGGGAAACCGCCGCCGCCCCCGAACTGCATTCCGGGCCGGCTTTCCGAACCGGGCACCCCTTCCGCCGCGCATTCCCATTGCGCGCGGTTCGACCGCCGGATAGAACGGCGCGCCCCCATCACGGACAGCGCCCCATGCGTGCGTCGCCTGGCGTTCTCGTCGTCGACTTCTCGCTCGATCCGGTGCGCCTCGACTGGGGCGCGGCGGTCGCCGCGGCGTTGCCCGACGGCACTGCCGTCGTGCCGATCCGCGGCTCGGGCGACGTCGCCTGGGCGGCCCAGGCCATCGACTACGGCCGTTCCGTCATTCTGTCCGGCTCCGACGTGCCGGTGCCGCGCGATGCGCCGTGGTTCGCCGGGCAATGCGCCGAGGTCAAGCGGGCGATCGACGGCGGCGTGCCGGTCTTCGGCATCTGCTTCGGGCATCAACTGATCGCCCAGTCGCTGGGCGGCGTCGCGGCGGTGCGCCGGGCGGCGCGCGGCGAGTTCGGCATCACCATGATCACGCCTTCGCCCGGGATCGCCGGCGACCCGGTGCTCGGAAGCTGCCTGGCGCCCGGCGTGCCCGCGCCGGTCTACAACCTGCACGCCGACGAGGTGACGGAAGCGGCGGCGGCGGCGCTTGGCCTTGCCGTGCTCGCCGGCTCGGACGACTGCGCGGTGCAGGCCTTCCGGCTGCCGCGGCGGCCGGTCTGGGGGGTGCAGTTCCATCCGGAGATGACCGGCGAGGTGGTGGCGGCGCTCGCCGCGCCGGCGGCCGACTCGTTTGGCAACGCCACCACCACGGCGGCGACCCTGGCCGCGATCGCCAGCGGGCCCAGCCATCGACGGTGCGAGATCCTGGCGGCGTTCCTCGACGCATCGTCGTCGCCTTAGGTAGCCGGACCTGGGGTAACCGACCCTGGGGAAACCGACCCGGCCCGGCGGCTGGCGTCTGTTCGCCGCCGCCCCTGCCGACTATGCTCGCCCCACCACGCTGAACCGGCCAGGCCGGGCCGGCCGAATCGATTGGGACGGGACCACCGATGAATGCTGCGACCAGTGCCGAGCCCGGCGCGCTCGACGAGATGATCGCGCGGGCCCGCGCGGTTCGCGCCCGGGCCTATGCGCCCTATTCGCATTTTGCCGTCGGCTGCTGCCTGAAGGCGGAGGGCGGGCGGCTCCATGCCGGCGCCAATGTCGAGAATGCGGCCTATCCGCTCGGCCAATGCGCCGAGGCGAGCGCGATCGGCGGCATGATCGCCGGCGGCGACCGGCGCATCGTCGAGCTGGTGCTGGTGGCCGAGGGCGCCACGCTGTGCACGCCCTGCGGCGGCTGCCGCCAGCGCCTGGCGGAGTTCGCCGGTCCCGAGTTGCCGATCCACCTGTGCGACGCCGGCGGCGTGCGGCGCACGGTGACGCTGGGCGACCTGCTGCCGCTCGCCTTCGGGCCCGGCCATCTTTCGGGGGCGTGATCCGATGTCGCTGCCCCATCAGGCGGCGCGGGCCGTCGCCGCAGCGCTCGACCGGATGTCCGCCGGCTGGCGGCCGCGGATCGGCCTGGTGCTCGGCTCCGGCCTCGGCCCGGTCAGCGACGCCATCGAGACGCTGCTCGTCATTCCCTATGGCGAGATTCCCGGCTTCGCCCGCCCGTCGGTCGAGGGCCATGCCGGCCGGCTGGTGCTCGGGCGCCTGGGCGGC
Source organism: uncultured Rhodospirillaceae bacterium (assembly GCA_964372215.1). Lineage (GTDB taxonomy): Bacteria > Pseudomonadota > Alphaproteobacteria > Dongiales > Dongiaceae > DAIMFL01. Next base: position 75,644 of record CAYJQC010000002.1, on the reverse strand, counting down.
GTCGACATCGCCTGCCTGCAGGGCCGGGTCCATCTGTACGAAGGCGCCAGCGCCGACGACATCCGCACGCCGGTGCGCTGCCTCAAGCTGCTCGGCTGCGACATCCTGCTGCTGACCAACGCCTCGGGCGCGCTGCGCCCGGAGGCGTTCTCCAGCGGCCTGATGGTGATCGCCGACCACATCAACATGAGCCACTTCAATCCGCTCGCCGGACCCGACGACGAGACCTTCGGACCGCGCTTCCCGGCGCTCGACGACGCCTACGACCCGGCGCTGCGGCGCCTGCTGCACGCGGCGGCGGCGGCCAGCGGCGTGACCCTGCACGAAGGCGTCTACATCGCCTGCCTCGGCCCCAGCTTCGAGACCCCGGCGGAGATCCGGGCGTTCCGCCTCCTGGGCGGCGACGCGGTCGGCATGTCGACGGTGCCGGAGGTGATCGTCGCCCGCCATTGCGGGCTGCGGGTGGCGGCGATCTCGGCCGCGGTCAATCCGGCGGCCGGGCTTGGCGCCTCGATCAGCCACGCCCAGACCCTCGAGGTCGGCGCCCGGCTCAGCGTAGAGCTGGCGCGCCTGCTGCCGGAATTCCTGCAGCGCCTCGATCCCGCAGGGCCCGGCGATGGCTGACGGCGCGGCGCCGCTGCCGCAGGAGATCATCCGCCGCAAGCGCGACGGCCGGACCCTGGGCACGGCGGAGATCGAGGGCTTCGTGCGCGGCCTGGTCGACGGCAGCATCGGCGACGGCCAGGCCGCCGCCTTCGCCATGGCGGTGTTCTTCCGCGGCATGGACTGGGACGAGCGGGTGGCGCTGACCCGTGCCATGGCCGGCTCCGGCGCCACCGTCGACTGGCGCGGCATCGACCTGCCGGGGCCCCGGATCGACAAGCACTCGACCGGCGGGGTCGGCGACAAGGTCAGCCTGATCCTGGCGCCGCTCGCCGCCGCCTGCGGCCTCGCCGTGCCGATGATCTCGGGCCGCGGCCTCGGCCACACCGGCGGCACGACAGACAAGATGGAGAGCATCCCGGGCTACGACGCGACCCCCGGGCTCGACCGGTTCCGCGCCGTGGTGGCGCAAGCCGGCTGCGCCATCGTCGGCCAGACCGCCGAGCTGGCGCCCGCCGACCGCCGGCTCTACGCGATCCGCGACGTGACCGCGACGGTCGAATCGATCCCGCTCATCACCGCCTCGATCCTGTCGAAGAAGCTGGCGGCCGGACTCGACGGGCTGGTGATGGACGTGAAGACCGGCAGCGGCGCCTTCATGGCGCGCGAGAGCGAGGCGCGCGAGCTGGCCGAGAGCCTGGTCAAGGTGGCGACCGGCGCCAGCCTGCCGACGACGGCGCTGGTCACCGACATGGACCAGGTGCTGGGCACCACCGCCGGCAACGCGCTGGAGGTGGCCGAGACCATCGGCTTCCTGACCGGCAAGGCCCGCGACGCGCGCCTGCTCGAGGTGACGCTGGCGCTCGGGCAGGAGATGCTGCGCCTCGGCGGGATCGCGGGCGACGCCGACGCGGCGCGCGCCCGGCTGCTGGCGGCGCTCGACGACGGCAGTGCCGCCGAGCGCTTCGCCCGCATGGTCGCCGGCCTCGGCGGTCCGCGCGACATCGTCGAGCGGCCCGATCGCCACCTGCCCAGCGCCCCGGTCGTGCTGCCGGCGCTGCCGCCGTGCGCCGGAATCGTGCAGCGCGTCGACGTGCGCGCGGTCGGGCTGGCGGTCGTGGCGCTGGGCGGCGGCCGCAGCCAGGCCGGGCAGCGGATCGATCCCAGGGTCGGCCTGGGCGAGCTCGCCGGCATCGGCGCCGCGGTCGGACCGGACCGGCCGCTGGCGCGGGTTCATGCCGCCGATGCGGCAGGCGCCGGGCGGGCGGTCGCGGCCCTGCAGTCCGCCTTCGAGATCGGCGATGCCGTCCCGCCGCCGGCGCCGGTCCTGCGCCGGCGAATCGCGCAATGAGCCAGCCGGCTGCGGCGGACCCGCTGCCGGGCCGCCTGGTGTCGCTGCGCCTGGCACTGTTCTACGCCGCGCTGTTCCTGTTCATCGGCATCAACCTGCCGTTCTGGCCGTTCTGGCTGACCGCCCAGGGGCTCGGGCCGGCGGAGATCGGCGCCCTGATGGCGGCGGCGCTGTGGATCCGGGTGGTGGCCAACCCGCTGCTGGCGCGCCTCGCCGATCGTCGCGGCGAGACCCGGCGGCCGCTCGCGCTGCTGCTGCTCCTGGCGGTCGCCGGCTATGGCCTGTTCACCCTGACCGAGGGGTTCTGGCAGATCTTCGCTGTCACCCTGCTGGCGAGCGCGGCGATGTCGGCGGTGATGCCGCTCGGCGACAGCCTGACCATGCACGCGGCGCTGCGCCGCCGGGTCGACTACGGCCGGGTCCGGCTGTGGGGCTCGCTCGCCTTCATCGCCGCCGCCAGCGGCGGCGGGCTGGTGTTTGCCGGGCGGGCGCCGGGGCTGGTTCTCGACGGCCTGATCGTGGCCCTGGCGCTGACCTTCGCGGCGGCGCTGCTGCTGCCCGACTGGCGCCGGCCGCCGACCGAGCGCGGCGGCGGATTCCTGACCCTGCTCGCCAACCGGCGCTTCCTGGTGTTCCTGGCGGCCGCCAGCCTGGTGCAGGCCAGCCACAGCGTGCTCTACGCCTTCGGCACCCTGCACTGGCAGGCAGCCGGCTACACCAAGGGCAGCATCGGCTGGCTGTGGGCCGAAGGGGTGGTCGCCGAGATCCTGCTGTTCGCCGCCGGCAGCGCGCTGCTGAAACGGATCGACGGCCCGCGGCTTCTGGCGGTGGCCGGCGCCGCCGCCGCGCTGCGCTGGGTGGTGCTCGGGCTGACCACGAGTCTCCCTGTCCTCGCCGCTGTCCAGGTGCTGCACGGGCTCAGCTTCGGCGCCGCCCATCTGGCGGCGATGGACTTCATCGCGCGCGCGGCCCCGCCCGGCCTGGCGGCCACCGCCCAGAGCCTCTATTCCGCGGTTGCCCTGGGCGGCGTGTTCGGCTTAACCATGCTGCTCGCCGGGCGGCTCTACGCCGTCCAGGGGGGCCACGCCTTCTTCGCCATGGCGGCGATGGCGCTCGCCGGCATGGGCCTCGCCCTGCTGCTGGCGGCGCGCGGCCGCAACAGGGAAGCCACATCATGACCGCCCAGCCGCGCCGATTCCCCAACCTGCACGTGCTCGACCATCCGCTGATCCAGCACAAGCTCACCCTGATGCGCGACAAGCGCACGCCGACCATCCAGTTCCGCCGCCTGCTGCACGAGGTGGCGCTGCTGATGGGCTACGAGGTGACGCGCGACCTGCCGGTCATGCGCGAGGCGATCGAGACCCCGGTGGCGCCGATGGAGGGCTCGCTGATCGCCGGCAAGAAGGTGGCGATCGTCGCGGTCCTGCGCGCCGGGCTCGGCATGGTGGACGGGCTGCTCGAGCTCATTCCGGCGGCCCGGGTCGGCCATATCGGGCTCTATCGCGACGAGAAGACCAAGCGGCCGGTGGAGTACTTCGTCAAGCTGCCGGAGCCCGAGGGTCGGCTGTTCATCATCGTCGACCCGATGCTGGCGACCGGCCATTCCGCGGTCGCCGCGGTCGACGTGCTCAACCGCCGCGGGATCGACGATTGCAATATCCGCTTCCTGGCGCTGGTCGCGGCGCCCGAGGGGGTCGAGGTGTTCACCGCCGCCCATCCGACCGTGCCGGTCTATGCCGCCGCGCTCGACCAGCGGCTGAACGAGAACGCCTACATCGTGCCGGGCCTCGGCGACGCCGGCGACCGCCTGTTCGGGACGCGGTAGACCGCGGTGCGATGCCGACGGATGGCTTCGTCCGTCGGCTGAATCGCTCCGCCAGATGACGTGCGATGCCGACGGATGGCTTCGTCCGTCG
>CAYJQC010000002.1:38959-71671 GCA_964372215.1 uncultured Rhodospirillaceae bacterium | reverse complement strand
GGCTGAATCGCTCCGCCAGATGACGTGCGATGCCGACGGATGGCTTCGTCCGTCGACTGAATCGCTCTGCCAGATGACGTGCGATGCCGACGGATGGCTTCGTCCGTCGGCTGAATCGCTCCGCCAGATGAGTCCTACATCCGCTTCGGCAGGTAGCGCGCGACCAGGCCGATCGCCAGCATCCACAGGGCGGCGGCCAGGAACACCGCGCGGAAGTCGAAGAAGCTCAGCAGCACCGCGAACAGCCCGGCCGGCAGCAGGTCCGAGAAGTCGATATAGGTGCGGAACACCGTGGTCATCTGCGGTCGCTCGAAGGCCCGGACCGAGCGCATGAACGGGATGTTGCCGACCGCGTCGAGGGCCGAGGCGGCCGTTGCCCCGCCGAGCAGGCAGAGCGCGACCGCGACGGGAAAGTCGTAGACCAGGGCCGCCGCCGCGCTGAACAGCCCGGCCGCCAGGTACGCGATCATGGTGACCGGGCGGATGCCGATGCGGCGCGCCACCCGGCCGACCCAGGGCGTGAAGACCAGCAGCGCGTTGCCGGCCGAGACCAGCAGCGCGCCGGCCAGCTTGCCCTGGCCGCTCTCGATCATGTAGAGCGGCGGATAGACGAAGAACATCGACCACCAGCAGGACCGCCCGAACGGGATGATCCAGGCCAGGCGCAGGCGCGGCTGCGCCACGAACCGGCCGATGCTCTTCAGCGGGTTGGGCGGCGGCCGGGTGGCGGCGGCGACCGCCGGGTTCTCCTGCAGCCGCAGGAACCAGAAATAGGCCAGGAGCAGGACCGACGAGACCGCCGTCACCAGCTCCGGCGTGCCGCTGCCGAATTCCTGGTAGAGCCAGACCCCGAGGGTCGGGCCGAAGGTCCAGGCCGCCGCGCTGTACATCAGCTTCATCGGCTCGGCCCGGGTCATGTCGCGCTTGCGGATGTAGTCGAGGATGTAGAGCGAGAGCGCGATGTTCGAGCAGGCCACCGAGAAAGCCCGGATCAGCATGCCCGAAAGCTGCCCGCTCAGGGTGCCGGTGGCGAGCAGGCCGGCAGCGGCGATCATCAGCATGGCGGCCGCGGAATAGACCCAGCGCCGGCGGAAGCGCCGGATCAGCAGCGGGATGGTGAAGCTGCCAATCAGGCCGGTGACGCCGATCGCGAAATAGACCGCACTGACATTCCGGGCGTCCCCGAGCAGGGCATAGGCCTGCAGCGGGATGACGGTGGCGAGGGTCGCCCGTCCCAGCGACTCCAGGGTGAACATGATGGCGAACACCGGCGCGCCGGGGGTGCTGACGGCGCGCAGCCAGATCGGGTGTTGGACGTGCATCGCGAGCGGGGACGGGCGGGGAACCGGGTGTGGCGGACGACGGCGTCAGCGATAGCACAGCGCGGGGTGGAAGCAAGGGCGCAGGCGGGTGATGCGACAACGAGCATTGCCATTTCCGGTCGTATCCGCGACGGCGAGGGTCGGGCAGCGACCAGCGGGCGCGGACCCCAGGGCCGAAGGTCGAGCGATCATCGAACGGGCGCGAGGAGTGATCCGGTGACGGAACGGGGCCAGCGGGCACGGGCGGAGGGCGAGGGCGGGCGGCGGTCCAAGCCGCGCCGCGTCAGCGGCGGCATCAAGCAGCTACCCTGGCGCCAGCCGGTCAATCGCTACGCCGCGGTCGAGGTGCTGACACCCGACGGCATGGACGCGATCCACGACGCGTCCATGCGGATCCTGGAAACCTTCGGCCTCGAATTCCTGAGCCCCCGGGCGCTCGACATCCTCGAATCGAACGGCGCCCGCGTCGACCGCGCCAACAGCCGGGTGCGCTTCGACCGCGCCATGGTGCTGGAGTGGGTCGCCAAGGCGCCGCCGCAGTTCACCCTGCACGCCCGCAACCCGGCCCACGACATCGTCATCGGTGGCGCGCATGTGGCGTTCAGCTCGGTGTCGAGCGCACCCAACGTGTCCGATCTCGACGGCGGCCGGCGGCCCGGCAACTACGTCGATTTCCAGAACCTGCTGCGCCTGGCCCAGAGCCTCGACATCATCCATCTCGCCAGCGGCTATCCGGTCGAGCCGATCGACCTGCCGCCGCCGACCCGCCATCTCGACGCCTACCAGTCCTTCATCACGCTCACCGACAAGGTGTGGCAGCCCTCGGCGATCGGCGCGGTGCGGATCGAGGACGGCATCGAGATGAACGCCCGCGCCCGCGGCATCACGCGCGACGAGCTGATGCAAAAGCCGGGACTGCTGAGCGTCATCAACACCAATTCGCCGCTGCGGGTCGATGGCGCCATGATCGCCGGGCTGATGGCGATGGCCGAGGCCGGGCAGGTATCGATCATCACGCCCTTCACCCTGTCGGGCGCGATGTCGCCGGCGACCCTGGCCGGCGCGCTCGCCCAGCAGAACGCCGAGGCGCTGGCGGTGATCGCCTTCACCCAGATGGTGCGCGCCGGCGCGCCGGTGCTCTATGGCGGCTTCACCTCGAACGTCGACATGAAGACCGGGGCGCCGGCCTTCGGCACCCCGGAATACACCCGCGCCGCCATCGCCGGCGGCCAGCTCGCCCGGCGCTACAACCTGCCCTACCGCTCGTCCAACGCCTGCGCCGCCAACTCGGTCGACGCCCAGGCCGCCTATGAATCGGAGATGTCGCTGTGGGGCGCCATCCTCGGCCACGCCAATCTGGTGAAGCACGGGGCGGGCTGGATGGAGGGCGGGCTGGTGGCGTCCTACGAGAAGATGATCGTCGATGCCGAGCTGCTGCAGATGATGTCGGAGTTCCTGCAGCCGATCGTGGTCGACGACGACACCCTGGCGCTCGACGCCATCGCCGAGGTCGGGCCGGGCGGGCATTTCTTCGGCGCGGCGCACACCCTGGCGCGCTACGAGACCGCGTTCTACGCCCCGATGGTCTCCGACTGGCGCAACTTCGAGACCTGGCGCGAGGCCGGCGCCAAGGACGCGACCCAGCGGGCGAACGCGATCTGGAAGCAGCTCCTGGCCGAGTACCAGCCGCCGCCGCTCGATCCGGCCTGCGCCGAGGCGGTGACCGATTTCGTCGAGCGCCGCAAGCGCGAGGGCGGCGTCGAGGGCTAGCCACGGCCCGGCGCGCACCTCGTCCTTCGACAGGCTCAGGACGAGGCGAACCTCTGTTGCCCCCGACCCGGTCCTCATGCTGAGCTTGTCGAAGCATGAGCTTGTCGAAGCATGAGCCTGACGGGGGAGCCGCGTGTCCAATCATCGTGAGCTGATCGCCTTGACCGCGACCCAGGCGGTCGCGCGCCTGCGCGCCCGCGAGGTCGCGCCGCTCGAGCTGGTCGACGCCGCGCTCGCCCGCATCGCCGAGACCAACCCGCGGATCAACGCCATGCCGATGCTGTGCCCCGAGCGGGCGCGCGACGCGGCCCGGCGCATCATGGCGCAGGAATTCGACGGCGATGCCGGCATCGGCCTGCTCGCCGGCCTGCCCTTCGCGGTCAAGGACCTGAACGAGGTCGCCGGGGTCGTCACCAGCCACGGCTCGCCGATCTTCCGGGACAACCTGCCGGCGCGCTCCGACATCATGGTGGAGACGCTGGAAGCGAACGGCGGCATCGTCCTGGGCATGTCGAACTCGCCGGAGTTCGGCGCCGGCGGCAATACCTTCAACGAGGTCTACGGCGAGACCGTGACGCCGTGGAACACCGCGCTCACCGCCGGCGGCTCGTCCGGCGGTTCGGCCGCGGCGCTCGCCGCCGGCCAGGTCTGGCTGGCCACCGGCTCGGACATGGGCGGCTCCTTGCGCACCCCGGCGAGCTTCTGCGGCGTGGTCGGCTTGCGCCCCAGCCCGGGACGGGTGGCGAGCGGTCCCGGCGAACTGCCGTTCGGTCCCTTCGGGGTCGAGGGGCCGATGGCGCGCAATGTCGACGACGCGGCCCTGATGCTCGACGCCATGGTCGGCTGGAGCGTCGAGGACCCGCTGTCCCTGCCGGCGCCCGACATCAGCTTCCGGGCGGCGGCGGCGACCCGGCGCCGGCCGCTTCGGGTCGGCCTCTCGACCGATCTCGGCGTGCCGCCGGTCGACCGCGAGGTGCAGGCGATCGTCGCCGGCGCGGCCGGACGCCTCGCCGCCGCCGGGGTGGTGGTGGACCAGCCGAAGCTCGACATCGGCGCGGCGCCGGCGATCTTCCAGACCCTGCGCGCCGCCGGCTTCGTCGCCTCGATGAAGCCGCTCTACGACACCAAGCGCGACATGCTGAAACCCGACATCGTCTGGAACATCGAGGCCGGGCTGAAGCTCGACGCCGACGCGATCGGCGCCGCCGAGCGCGGCCGAGGCAAGCTGTTCCAGGAAATGACCCGGTTCTTCCGCGACCACGACCTGCTGCTGTGCCCGGCCGCCGCGGTGCCGCCGTTCGACGTCAAGACCCGCTGGGTGCGCGAGATCGAAGGGGTCGCCTTCGACGACTACGTCGCGTGGCTGCGCATGTCGTTCCTGGCCACGATGTGCGGCCTCCCCGCCATCTCGCTGCCCTGCGGCTTCACCGCCGACGGCCGGCCGGTCGGGCTGCAGATGATCGGCCGGCCGCGCGGCGAGGCGGCGCTGCTGGCGGCGGCGGCGGCGTTCGAGGACATGGCCGGGCTGGCCGGGAAACTCCCCATCGATCCACGGCCCTGATCGCGGGAAACTCCCGCGGAACTCCCGATATTCTTGATTTGTTCCAGACGGATAGGTGCGCCGATTCCGCTGGCGGGTCGCATTGCATCGCTTGTCCCGCCCTGTTGCAGGCGCTATATTGCAGCGCAACAAAGGCTCGACCGCTGGGGCGCCGCGGTGCAGCCGCCGTCGCCAGCCCGGGTAAGCGGGCTGTGACAGGACTGGGGAAGGAAGCGGGGCGATGGACGAGCTGAGCGGCTACTGCCTGGAAGACCTGAAAGAGGGCATGTCGGCGATCTACACCAAGACCGTGACCGACGCCGATCTGGTGCTGTTCGCCGGTGTCTCCGGCGACGTCAACCCGGTCCATCTCGACCAGGACTACGCCAAGACCACGATGTTCCATGGGCGCGTGGCCCACGGCATGCTGACCGCCAGCTTCATTTCCACCGTGCTCGGCACCAAGCTGCCGGGACCGGGCTGCGTCTATCTCAGCCAGAACCTGAAGTTCAAGGCGCCGGTCCGGCCCGGCGACACGGTGAAGGCCAAGGTCACCGTCAAGTCGGTCGACTTGGCGCGTGGCCGGGTCACCGTCGATACCGCCTGCTCGGTCGCCGGCAAGTCGGTGATCGAGGGCGAGGCGGTGCTGATGGTGCCGCGCCGGCCCGCCGTCAAGGCGGCGGCCGAGTAGCGCCCGGCCGGCGGCAACGCCCTACCCAGCGCCGGCCCCACCCGATAAAGTCTGCCGCCTTGCGGGCGTGGCGCCGGGCGTCGCCGTGGGTTTCCCGCGCCGCCGGCGCGCCGGGGCATGACAGGCCGGGGGCACGACAGGATCGCCATGCGGCTGTTTCGACATCACACCGAGGTACCGGTCGAGGCGCGCGGCGCGGTGGTGGCGCTCGGCAATTTCGACGGCGTGCATCGCGGCCATCAGGCGGTGATCGGCGCCGCGGCGCGCCGCGCCGGCGAGCTCGGCACCAGCCTGGCGGTGCTCACCTTCGAGCCGCATCCGCGCGAGTTCTTCGCGCCGGGCAAGCCGTCCTTCCGCCTGACGCCGTTCCGCATCCGGGTCCGCCATCTCGAGGCGATCGGCGTCGACTACCTGTTCGTACTGCATTTCGACGCCGAGCTGGCCGGCAAGAGCGCCGAAGCCTTCGTGGTCGAGGTGCTGGGCGAGGGGCTGCAGGCGGCCCATGTGGTGGTCGGCTACGACTTCGTGTTTGGCGCCGGGCGCCGCGGCAACGCCGCCCTGCTCGCCGATCTCGGGGTCTCCTACGGCTTCGGCGTGACCGCGCTGTCGCCGGCCGCGACCGACGGCGGCGAGGTGTTCTCCTCGACCAGGGTGCGCGCGCATCTCGCGGCCGGCCGGCCGCTCGCCGCCGGGCAGCTGCTCGGCCGGCCCTGGGAGATCGAGGGCCGGGTCGAGCATGGCGAGGCGCTCGGCCGCAAGCTCGGCTATCCCACCGCCAACGTGGCGCTCGGCGAGTATCTGCTGCCGGCGCAGGGCATCTACGCGGTCAAGGCCGGCATCGACGAGGGCCGCGGCACGGTCTGGCACGACGGCGTCGCCAGCCTCGGCACGCGGCCGAGCGTCGGCGGCACCCGGCTGCAGTTCGAGGTCCATCTGTTCGATTTTGCCGCCGACCTCTATGGCCGGCACTTGCGGGTCGCGCTGATCGACTATCTCAGGCCGGAGAAGAAGTTTGACGACCTCACGGCTTTGACGGCACAAATCGCCGACGATTGCCGCCAGGCGCGCGCGCTGCTCGCCGGCCATGACGGGCCGCTGCCCGGCAGCGTGCCGAGGCTGATGTCGCGGCCCGAGCCGGTGGCGGCGCCGGGCGGCGTCTATGAGCGGGCGCTCGGTCCGCGCCGCGGCTAGTATTTCCGTGGGAGAGGCGCGGGGCCCATCCTTCGACAGGCTCAGGATGAGGTCCTCATGAGGAGCCTCTCGAACCATGAGGGCCTATCGCGGCGCCTGCAGAACATGAACTGATGAGTTGAGATGAGCGTGGATTACAAGCCGACCGTCTTCCTGCCGAAGACCGAGTTCCCGATGCGCGCCAACCTGCCGACGCGCGAGCCGGAGATGCTCCAGCGCTGGCAGGAGATGGGGCTCTACAAGAGGATGCGCGCGGCCTCCAAGGGCCGGCCGAAATTCATCCTCCATGACGGTCCGCCCTACGCCAACGGCAACATCCATATCGGCACCGCGCTCAACAAGATCCTGAAGGACGTGGTCAACCGCTCGCAGCAGATGCTCGGCAAGGACGCCAACTACGTGCCGGGCTGGGACTGCCACGGCCTGCCGATCGAGTGGAACATCGAGAAGAAGTACCGCGAGGCCGGCAAGGACAAGGACGCGGTGCCGATCAACGAATTCCGCCAGGAATGCCGCGACTACGCCCAGCACTGGATCGACGTCCAGCGCGCCGAGTTCAAGCGGCTCGGCGTCGAGGGCGACTGGGACAATCCCTACACCACCATGGCGTTCTCGGCCGAGGCGCAGATCGTGCGCGAGATCGGCAAGTTCCTGATGAACGGCGGCCTGTACAAGGGCTCGAAGCCGGTGATGTGGTCGGTGGTCGAGAAGACCGCGCTGGCCGAGGCGGAGGTCGAGTACCAGGACCATGTCTCCACCACCATCTGGGCGCGCTTCCCCGTGGTGACGCCGTCGCGGCCGGAGTTCAAGGGCGCAAGTGTCATCATCTGGACGACAACGCCCTGGACTATTCCCGGTAACCGCGCGATCGCCTATGGCGCTGACATCCGATACGACTTGTGCGAGGTAAAAGCGGTTGCCGAAGGAAGTGGTGCCCGGATTGGAGAGCGTTTTCTGGTGGCGTCGGATCGCATGTCAGAGTTTCTCCAAGACACCGGCATTGTAGATGGCGCTACCCTGGCGCACGTCCATGGCAAACATCTTGCAGGCACCGTCTGTGCACATCCTCTGCGGGGCAAAGGCTACGACTTTGACGTAGCACTGTTTGCTGGTGACTTCGTTACGACCGACCAGGGCACCGGCTTCGTGCATATCGCGCCAGGCCACGGCGCCGACGACTGGGAGCTCGGCACCGCCCATGGCATCGAGGTGCCGCAGACGGTGTCGGAGGACGGCAGTTACTACGATCATGTGCCGCTGTTCGCCGGCAAGCGGGTGCTGACGCTGGCCGGCAAGAAGGGCGACGCCGACGGCGCCGTCATCGCCGCGCTGGCCGAGTCCGGCAATCTGCTGGCCAAGGGCAAGCTCACCCATTCCTATCCCCATTCCTGGCGCTCCAAGGCGCCGCTCATCTTCCGCAACACCGCGCAGTGGTTCATCTCCATGGAGACCAACGATCTGCGCAAGACGGCGCTCGCCGCCATCGACGACACCCGCTTCGTGCCGCCGCAGGGGCGCAACCGGCTCCACGCGATGATCAAGAGTCGGCCGGACTGGGTCATCTCGCGGCAGCGCGCCTGGGGCGTGCCGATCGCCGTCTTCGTCGACCGCAAGACCGACGAACCGCTGCGCGACCAGAAGGTGGTCGACCGCATCGCCGCGGCGTTCGAGCAGGACGGCGCCGATGCCTGGTTCGCCAGCCCGCCGGAGCGCTTCCTCGGCACCGACCATGCGGTCGAGGATTACGAGCAGGTCACCGACATCGTCGACGTCTGGTTCGATTCCGGCTCGACCCACGCCTTCGTGCTGGAGCCGCGCCAGGACGCCGACCTAGCCTGGCCGGCCGACGTCTATCTCGAAGGCTCCGACCAGCATCGCGGCTGGTTCCATTCGTCGCTGCTCGAATCCTGCGGCACGCGCGGCCGGGCGCCCTACAAGGCGGTCATCACCCATGGCTTCACCATGGACGAGCAGGGCCGCAAGATGTCGAAGTCGCTGGGCAACGTGGTGGCGCCGCAGGAGGTGATGAAGCAGTACGGCGCCGACATCCTGCGCCTGTGGGTCGCCATCGGCTGCGACTATACCGAGGACCAGCGCATCGGGCCCGAGGCGCTGAAGCTGGTGGCCGATCACTACCGCCGCCTGCGCAACACCTTCCGCTACGTGCTCGGCGCGCTCGACGGTTGGAGCGAGTCGGAACGGGTGGCGGTGTCGCAGATGCCCGAGCTGGAGCGCTGGGTGCTGCACCGCCTGGCCGAGCTCGACGGCAAGGTGCGCGCCGCCGCCGACAGCTTCGACCTGCACGGCATCAACACCGAGCTGCACAATTTCTGCGCCAACGATCTCTCGGCGTTCTACTTCGACATCCGCAAGGACTCGCTGTACTGCGATGCTGCCTCGGACCTTCGCCGGCGCGCCGTACGCACGGTGCTGTGCGAGGTGCTGTCCCATCTGACCGCCTGGCTGGCGCCGGTGCTGTGCTTCACCGCCGAGGAGGCGTGGGCCCACCGGCCATGGACCGCGGGCGAGGACAGCGTCCATCTGCGGGTCTTCCCCGAGGTGCCGGCCTCCTGGCGCGACGCCGCCCTGGCGGCGAAGTGGGTCCGCATCCGCGACCTGCGGCGGGCGGTCACCGGCGCGCTCGAGATCGAGCGTGCCGAGAAGCGCATCGGCTCCAGCCTGCAGGCCCACCCGGTGGTGCACGCCTCGGCCGAGCACGTTGCCGCCCTGCATGGTCTCGATCTCGCCGAGATCGCCATCACCTCGGCCGCGACCCTGGTCGAGGGGCCGGTGCCGGCGGGCGCCTTCACCCTGCCCGACGCCCCCGACATCGGCGTGCTCGTCACCGCCGCCGAAGGCGACAAGTGCGAGCGCTGCTGGCGGGTGCTGCCCGAAGTCGGCCGCCATGGCGGCCATGACGGCATCTGCGGCCGCTGCGCCGACACGCTGGGCGCGGCGGAAGCCGGCGCCGCGGCCGCAAGTTGAACCGCGCCGCCTATGGCCGGGCGCTGCCGCTGGCGGCGGTGGTGGTCGCCCTCGACCAGCTCAGCAAGGGCTGGATCCTCGGGCTCATGGATCCGCCGCGGCAGATCGAGCTGACGCCGTTCTTCAACCTGGTGCTGGCCTGGAACCGCGGCGTCTCCTTCAGCCTGTTCCACAGCGGCGCCGCCTATGCGCCCTATGTCCTGTCGGCCCTGGCCCTCGCGGTGGTCGCCGGCCTGGTGTGGTGGCTCGGGCGGATGGACCGGATTCTGCCGGTCTTCGCGATCGGGCTGGTGATCGGCGGCGCGCTCGGCAACGTGATCGACCGCCTGCGTTTCGGGGCGGTGGTCGATTTTCTCGACGTTCACGCCGCCGGCTGGCACTGGCCGGCCTTCAACCTGGCGGATTCGGCGATCACCCTGGGCGTTGCCGGGCTGGTGGTCGACGGCTTGTTCGGCGACCGCGAACCGGCTAAAACCTAGGCGATACGGGAGGTTGGACATGCGACATCGCCAGTGCATCGTTGCCGCCTTGGCCCTCGGCGCCGTCGTCGCCCTGGGCGGCTGCACCCAGACGCGCCAGGCTCTGGGCCTGACCAAGCAATCGCCGGACGAGTTCCAGGTGGTGGCGCGCGCGCCCTTGAGCCTGCCGCCCGACTACACGCTGCGCCCGCCGCAGCCCGGCGCGCCGCGGCCGCAGGAAGGCACCACCCGCGACCAGGCCGAGACCGCGCTGTTCGGCACCTACCAGGCCGGCGGTGCCATCGGCGACACCCCGCCCGGCAGTTCCCAGGGCGAGGTCGCGCTGCTGCAGAGCGCCGGCGCCACCGGCATCGACCCGAACATCCGCCTGCTGGTCGACAACGAGACCAACCAGCTGATCGAGCAGGACCAGAAGTTCATCGACAACCTGATCTTCTGGCGCGACGCCAGTCCTTACGGCGAAGTCGTCGACCCCGTGGCCGAGCAGCAGCGCCTGCAGGAGAATGCGGCGCTCGGCAAGCCGGTGACCGAAGGCGACACGCCGATCATCGAGCGCAAGCAACGCGGCCTGCTCGAAGGCATCTTCTGAGCCGGTCCCGGCGCACCGACCTGCACGCCTCGGTGCGCCGGAGTCGCCACCGCGCCTGCGTCGCCGTCGCTAACCACTCGGTAGCAAGTCTGGCCTAGATTGCGCCCTCGGCTTCGTCTCGGTTGCCAAGCAGGCACGGCGCCGCCATATGCCAAGTTCATGTGGCGGTCAGGGAGGCAGGAGGGCCGCCGTACGGCAGCCGCGTCCGCATGCCCCGCACCGGCAAAGGGAGAAGCAATGCCACTCAGCTCCAGCTCCGTGATCGGCCCGGCCCGCCGGCTATGGGCGGTCTTTGCCATGCTGGCCGCCGCCGTGCCGCTGGTCGTGACGCCCGCGGCGATTGCCCCGGCCCGGGCCGAGGTGTTCAACCCGCACACCCTGACCCTCGCCAACGGCCTGCAGGTGGTGGTGGTGGAAAACCACCGGGCGCCGGTGGTCACCCACATGGTCTGGTACAAGGTCGGCGCCGCCGACGAGCCGGCCGGCAAGTCGGGCATCGCGCATTTCCTCGAACATCTCATGTTCAAGGGCACCGACACCGAGCCGCCCGGCGAGTTCTCGCAGCAGGTCGCGCGGGTCGGCGGCGACGAGAACGCCTTCACCACCCAGGACTACACCGCCTATTTCCAGACCGTGGCGGTTGAGCACCTGGCGCTGGTGATGCGCCTCGAGGCCGACCGCATGACCCATCTGAAGCTCGACGACGCGGTGGTGCTGCCGGAGCGCGACGTGATCCTCGAGGAGCGCCGCCAGCGCATCGACAACGAGCCCGGCTCGCAGCTTTCCGAGCTGGCGCGCGCCGTGCTGTTCCTCAATCATCCCTACCGCAACCCGACGATCGGCTGGGAACACGAGATGCGCGGCCTCACCACCGCCGACGCGGTCGACTTCTATCGCCGCTGGTACGCGCCCAACAACGCGGTGCTGGTGATCGCCGGCGACATCACCCTCGAACAGGTGCGGCCGCTGGCCGAGAAGTACTACGGCGTGATCCCGGCGCGCGAGGTTCCCGCGCGCGTCCGCCTGGCCGAGCCGCCGCCGATCGCGCCGCGCCGGGTCGAGCTGGCGAGTCCCAGGGTGCAGCAGCCGTCCTGGAGCCGCAGCTATCTCGCGCCGTCCTATCACAGCGCCGGCGCCGAGCACGCCGATGCGCTGGAGCTGCTGGCCGAGATCATCGGCGGCGGCCCGACCAGCCGGCTCTATCGTCACCTGGTGGTCGAGCAGGGCCTGGCCACCGGCATCGGCGCCTGGTACGGCCCCGACGCGGTCGATCTCGGCACTTTCGGCATTTCGGCCAGCCCGCAGCCCGGCACCGAGCTGCCGGTGCTGGAGGCGGCGATCGAGCAGGAGCTCGCCGCCGTCCTGGCCGACGGTGTCACCCAGGCCGAGCTCGACGCCGCCAAGACCCTGCTCCAGGCCGACGCGGTCAAGGCGCGGGATTCGTTGTCCAATCCGGCGCGCACCATCGGCTCGACCCTGGCCACCGGCGGCACGCTCGACGACGTCGAGTCCTGGCCCGACCGGATCGGCGCGGTGACCGTCGAACAGGTCAATGCCGCCGCCCGCTATCTGCTGAAGCCGGAAAGCTCGGTCACGTCAGTACTGCTGCCGAAGGAGACCAGCTGATGACGGCGATGCTCGATCCGTTGCGCCGCATCGCCGGGCTCGCCGGGCTCGTCGGGCTGCTCGCCGCAGCCTCTCCGGCCGACGCCGCGGTCGAGGTCCAGCGGGTGGTCAGCCCGGGCGGGATCGAGGCCTGGCTGGTCGAGGACCACATGGCGCCGCTGATCTCGCTGTCGCTCGCCTTTCACGGCGGCTCGGCGCTCGATCCGGCGGGCAAGGAGGGTCTCGCCGAGATGGTGAGCGGCCTGCTCGACGAGGGCGCCGGGGATCTCGATTCCGCGGCGTTCCAGCGCCGCGTCGCCGATCTGGCGCTCGATCTCAGCTTCAACGCCGATCTCGATTCCTTCGGCGGCGGCATGCGCACGCTGACCGCGAACCGCGAGGCGGCGTTCGACCTGCTGGGCGACGCGCTCGCCGCGCCGCGCTTCGACGCCCCCGCGGTCGAGCGCATCCGCGGCCAGCTGCTGGCGATCATCGCCCGCAGCGCCGACGATCCCGGCGACATCGCCGACCGGGTGTGGTGGCGCACCGTGTTTCCCGACCACCCCTATGGCCGCCCGCCCGGCGGCACCGCGGCGAGCATCCGGGCCATCGCGATCGACGACCTCAGGCAGTTCGCCGCCGCGCGCTTCGGCCGCGACCGGCTGGTGATCGGCGTGGTCGGCGACATCGATGCGGCGACGCTCGCGCCGCTGCTCGACCGGGCCTTCGCGCGGCTGCCGGCGCAGGCCGCGCCGGTCGCCGTGCCCGAGGCCACCCCGGCGGCGCCCGGCGCCGTGGTGGTGGTCGAGAAGGACATGCCGCAGAGCGTGATGCTGTTCGGCGAGAACGGCCTGAAGCGCGAGGACCCGGATTTCTACGCCGCCTATGTCATGAACTACATCCTCGGCGGCGGCGGCTTCGCCGCGCGGCTCACCACCGAGGTGCGCGAGAAGCGCGGCCTGGCCTATTCGGTCGCCACCTACCTCAACACCCTCGACCATGTCGGGCTGATCCAGGGCCAGGTCGGCACCCAGAATGCCCGGGTCGCGGAATCCCTCGAGATCATCCGCGCCGAATGGGCCCGCATGCGCGACGACGGCCCGACCCAGCAGGAACTCGACGACGCCAAGACCTATCTGATCGGCTCCTATCCCCTGCGCATGACCAGCACCGGCAGCCTGGCGCGCATCCTCTCGGCGATCCAGCTCGAGGGCTTCCCGATCGACTACATGACGAACCGCAATTCCTACATCGAGGCGGTGACGCTCGACCAGGTGAAGCGCGTGGCCCGCCGGCTGCTCGATCCCGACCGGCTCACGGTGGTGGTGGTCGGCAAGCCCGACGGCATCACCCCGACCCAGGATCCGCCCGACGGCGTGATGTAGGGGGCGGCGCGGTGGCCCTGAACCACAAGGGCACCAAGAGACGATGAAAAATCAGCACAGAGACACCGAGACATAGAGAAGAATGAATCGCGTGGGCGAAGCCCGCGCAGGATCTCTTCTTGGTGTCTATGTGCCTTTGTGATTCATCTAGGCACCGTCCTCACGAATCGAGATTCGTGAGCGCGGCACGATCCATGTCCGCTACCCGGCGCTTTGCGGGCTCAAATCGGACATCGCCTCGGGCCCGAAAAGGGCCGCAAGCAGGCTCGGCAACAAAATCAAACGGCGCTTTCCTCGAGTGGCGGTTTTGCCCGTTCTGGACAAGCCCGTTTACAGCGGTGGCCCGGCGCGGATCAATGTTAAATCGCCGTAACAACAATAGTCTTGAGCCGGCTTGCGCTTGCAAGCAGTCGGTTAAAGCACAACGTCACTGTTTGATCGAGCCAATCCCCACTGCAATCAATCCTAGCACTTTGATCGCGATTGTTGGCTGGACCAGACAGGCACAACACGTAGCCGAGTACGCGTAGTGTCAACCACGGTGACGACGGCAACGGAAGGATTGAAGCATGAAAGCCAGCACCGTGCGGGAAACCGCCTACTCGATGCCGTTGACCAGCCCAGCCTATCCAAAGGGGCCCTACCGCTTTGTCGACCGTGAATTCTTGGTGATCACCTATCGGACCGATCCGGAAAAACTGCGAGCGGTCGTACCAGAGCCGCTCGAGATCGACGAGCCATTGGTCAAGTTTGAATTTATTCGCATGCCGGATTCGACCGGATTCGGCGATTACACCGAATCCGGGCAGGTGATTCCGGTGCGGCTCGGCACTGAAAAGGGTGGCTACTCTCACGCCATGTACCTCAACGATGGACCGCCGATCTTCGGTGGCCGCGAGCTGTGGGGATTTCCCAAGAAATATGCGCAGCCTTCCTTAAATGTGGACAGGGATACGCTTGTGGGGACCCTCGACTATGGGCCGGTGCGCATTGCCACCGGAACAATGGGCTTCAAGCATCTGGCGGTTGAGAAAAGCGGCGTGCTCGAGGCGCTCGCCGCGCCCAATTTCCTGCTTAAGATCATCCCGCATGTCGACGGAACGCCGCGGATCTGCGAATTGGTCCGCTATGAGTTGCTGGAGGTCACGCTCAAAGGTGCATGGAGCGGACCGGCGGCTCTCGATCTCCACCCCCACGCCCTGGCGCCTGTCGCTGACCTGCCGGTGCTCGAAATCATATCGGCAATTCATATTCGAGCCGATCTCACGCTCGGACTTGGTCAGGTCGTCCACGACTATCTCGCTGAGCCAACAATTGGTTAGGCCCTTGCATTTGCTTGGACCCGATAAGGAGACAGAAGATGAAACTCGACAACAAAGTCGCGCTGATCACTGGTGCGGCACAAGGTATTGGCTTCGGTATTGCCAAGCGGTTCGTCGAAGCCGGCGGTCGCGTGGCCATCGCCGATCTCGATCTGAAAATCGCATCGGCGGCCGCGGCATCACTCGGCAAACCGAATGTTGCCATCGGTGTGAAGATGAACGTGACCGTCGAGGACGAGGTGAACGCCGGTGTCAAACTGGTCGCCGACACCTTCGGCGCGATTGACACCTTGGTCTCAAACGCCGGCATTCAAATCGTTCATCCGATCGAAGAATTTCCGTTCGCCGAATGGAAGAAGCTCCTGGCGATCCATCTCGACGGAGCGTTTCTCACGACCAAGGCGGTCATTCCATATATGTATAAAAAGAAATCCGGATCGATCATCTACATGGGTTCGGTCCATTCGAAGGAAGCATCTCCCCTGAAATCGGCTTATGTTACCGCCAAGCATGGATTGCTTGGCCTCGCGCGTGTCATCGCCAAGGAGGGTGCCGAGCATGGGGTGCGGGCGAACGTGATCTGCCCTGGCTTTGTAAAGACGGCGCTTGTCGAAAAGCAGATTCCCGAGCAGGCAAAAAGCCTCGGGATTTCCGAAAAGGAAGTGGTCAACAAAATCATGCTGGGTGAAACGGTCGATCAAACGTTCACCACAATTGAAGATGTGGCCGAGTTGGCGTTGCTCTTCGCGAGTTTCTCGACCAACGCTCTGACTGGGCAATCCGTTGTCGTCAGTCACGGCTGGTACATGAATTAACGTCGCTTCGATCCCATGCGATGCTTACGGTGCATGGGCCAACATTCCGCCGAAGCGAATTCGCAAAGACCCAGTCTGCGTTGGCCCATATTTGTACCAGGCGCGCAATCTGGTCGTTGCCAGCAGGCGGCAGGACGGCCGGCTGGCGACTCGGGCGCCGCCGGTGATACCCTGACGGCGCCATGACGATCCGCCTGCTGCCCCCCGATCTGGTCAACCGCATCGCCGCCGGCGAGGTGATCGAACGGCCGGCCTCCGCGGTCAAGGAGCTGGTCGAGAACGCGCTCGACGCCGGCGCGCGCCGCGTCGAGGTCGCGTTGCGCGACGGCGGTCGCAGCTTCATCGCGGTCAGCGACGACGGCCGCGGGATGGGCCGCGACGAGCTCGAGCTGGCGGTCGAGCGCCATGCCACCTCGAAGCTGCCCGACGACGACCTGGTGCACATCGCCACCCTCGGCTTCCGCGGCGAGGCGCTGCCCTCGATGGCGGCGGTGGCGCGCCTCACCCTCACCAGCCGCAAGGCCGGCGCCGCGGCGGCCTGGAGCCTCGGCGTCGACGGCGGCGTCAAGGGCCGGCCGGTTCCGGCGGCCCATGGCCAGGGCACCCGGGTCGAGCTGCGCGACCTGTTCTTCGCCACCCCGGCACGGCTCAAGTTCCTGAAGCAGGCGCGCACCGAGGCCGGCCACGCGGTCGACGCCATTTCGCGCCTGGCGATGGCGCATCCCGAGGTTGCCTTCACGCTCGGCGACGACGATCGCGTGCTGCTGCGCCTGGCGGCGCCGTCGGGCGATCTCCTGGGCGATGGCGCGGGCGATCCCGGGGCGATCCGGCTGCAGCGCCTGGGCGCGCTGATCGGCCGCGATTTCGCCGACAACGCGGTCGCCGTCGACGCCGTGCGCGACGGCGTGCGGCTCACCGGATTTGCGGGATTGCCGACCTTCAACCGGCCGAGCGCCTCGGCCCAGTACCTGTTCGTCAACGGCCGGCCGGTGCGCGATCGCCTGCTGCACGGCGCGGTGCGCGGCGCCTACCAGGATTTCCTGGCGCGCGACCGCCATCCCGCGGTGGTGCTGTTCCTCGACCTGCCGCCGGAGGAAGTCGACGTCAATGTCCATCCGACCAAGGCCGAGGTGCGCTTCCGCGACGCCGCGCTGGTGCGCGGCCTGATCGTCGGTGCGCTGCGCCATGCTCTGGCCGAGGCCGGGCATCGCGCCGCGACCACGGTGGCGGGCGCGACCCTGGCGAGCTTCCGGCCGGAGCCGGCGGGCGCCGGCGGCCAGCGGCTGTGGCCCGGCCGCGGCGTCGGCACCATGGTTCCGCGCGGCTTTGCCGAGCGCGCGGCGGCGGCCTTCGCGCCGTTCCCGATGACCGACGGGACCGCGGCGCTGGCCGGGCTCGACGTGCCCTCGGCGCCGCCCGAGCGGGCGCCGGAATCGGCGCCGGACGCCGCCTATCCCCTGGGCGTCGCGCGGGCCCAGCTGCACGAGACCTACATCCTGGCGCAGACCGCCGACGGCATCGTCATCGTCGACCAGCACGCCGCCCATGAGCGGCTGGTGTACGAGCGCATGAAGGCGGCGCTCGAGGGCGGCGGCGTCGCCCGCCAGGGCCTGCTGATCCCGGAAGTGGTGGAGCTCGACGAGCGGGCCGCCGCGCGGCTCGCCGCCCGCGCCGGCGAGCTGGCCGAGCTCGGCCTGGTGATCGAGCCGTTCGGCGCCGGCGCCATCGTGGTGCGCGAGGTGCCGGCGCTGCTCGGCCAGGCCGACGTCCAGGGGCTGGTTCGGGACATGGCCGACGAGCTGGCCGAGCTCGGCGACGCGCTGTCGCTCAAGGAGCGGCTCGGCGAGATCTGCGGCACCATGGCCTGCCATGGCAGCGTGCGGGCCGGGCGCCGCCTGGCGCCGGCGGAGATGGATGCGCTGCTGCGCCAGATGGAGGCGACGCCCCATTCCGGCCAGTGCAATCACGGCCGCCCGACCTATGTCGAGCTGAAGCTCGCCGACATCGAGCGCCTGTTCGGCCGCCGCTGAGCCATGAGCCTGCTCGACCGCGTCCGGGTCTGCCAGCGCCGCGACCTCGCGGGTTTCCCGCGCTTCGTCGTCGCCGACACCGCGGTCGGCTGGGTGCGCCCCGACATCGCGCTGCGGCTCAGGGATTTCCCCGACGTCTTCGAGGTGACGTCCGAGGCGGTGCGGCTCGACCCGCGGCTCGCCGATTTCGATGCCCGCTCGCGCGCGGTCGAGGCGGTGTTGCGGCGCCTCAGGGAGGACGGGCTGGTGCCCGGCTGGCGCGACGAGCCCTATCCGGTCGGCACCGATTTCCACGTGGCCCCGCTGCTGAAGATGGAACGCGCCGCGGTGCCGGGCTTCGGCGTGCGGGCCTATGGCGTGCACCTGAACGGCTTCGTCGAAGCCGCGCCCGGCGGCAATGACGGGCTCCAGATCTGGGTCGCCCGGCGCTCGCGCTTCAAGCCGACCGGACCCGGCAAGCTCGACCACCTGGTGGCGGGCGGGCAGCCCCTGGGCCTCGGGCTGATGGACAACGTGGTGAAGGAATCCGCCGAGGAGGCCAGCATTCCCGAGCCGCTCGCGCGCGGCGCGCGCCCCGCTGGCTTCGTCTCCTACGTCATGGTCAACGAGGAAGGTGTCCGCAACGACGTGCTGTTCGTCTACGACCTGGCGGTGCCGGCCGGGTTCGTGCCGGTCAACACCGACGGCGAGATCGAGGAATTCTTCCGCTGGCCGATCGAGCGGGTGATCGAAACCCTGGCGTCGGGCGACGCGTTCAAGTTCAACGTCGCCCTGGTGATCGTCGATTTCCTGGTGCGCCGCGGGATCCTCGCGCCCGACGATCCCGACTATCTCGAGATCGTGCACGGGCTGCGGCAGGACGTGCAGGCGCTGTGAGCGACCCTCCGGCACGCGGCCGCGCGCCGTGCTACATCACGCCGGCGACCTCGGCCGCCTCCATGACCGCGATCGAGCCGTCCCAGATCATCGCGCAGGCGACGTAGAAGATGATCACCAGGCCGACATAGGCGACCCAATGGAAGCGCTTGAGCAGGCCGGCGATCAGCGTCGCCGCGGCGCCCATGAAGGCGACCGAAAGCACCAGGCCGATGATCAGCACCCAGGTGTGGTCGCGCGCCACGCCGGCGACCGCCAGCACGTTGTCGAGCGACATCGACAGGTCGGCGATGACGATCTGCACCACCGCCTGGCGGAAGGTCTTGCGCGGCGGCGCTTCCGCCGCGGGCCCGGCGCCGCAGCCCGCCAGCGTGGCGCGCGCCGCATCCTGGTGGTGCTGCTCCCGGAGCTCGCGCCACAGCTTCCAGGACACCCAGAGCAGCAGGATGCCGCCGGCCAGGGTGAGGCCGATGATCTGCAGCAGTTGCGAGGTGACCACCGCGAAGCAGACCCGCATCAGGGTCGCCGCGGCGATGCCGATGACGATCACCTTGGCGCGCTGGTCGCGTGGCAGGCCGGCCGCCACCATGCCGACCACGATGGCATTGTCGCCGGCCAGCACCAGATCGACCATGACAACCTGGAGGAGCGCGCTCAGCGAAGACAGGGAAACCAGGTCGAGCAGGGAGTCCATTCAGGATCCGGCATCAGTGGCCGCGTGGTGTAGCGCGCCCCGGTGGCCGCGGCTAGCCCCCAAGGCCGGCCAGCGCCCTGACCTCCCCGGGGCTGCGGCCGGCGTCGCGCAAGCTCCGCAGGGAAGGCGCGCCCTGCCGCTTGGCGAACCGCATCCCGGCCGCGTCGGTCAGCAACACATGGTGATGGTACCGGGGCATGCGCAACCCCAGCAGCGCCTGCAGCAGCCGGTGGACATGGGTGGCGGCGAACAGGTCGCGGCCGCGGGTGACCAGAGTCACCCCCTGCAGGTGGTCGTCGACGGTGACCGCCAGGTGATAGCTGGTCGCCACGTCGCGGCGGGCCAGCACCACGTCGCCGTTCACCGCCGGGTCGACCGTCGCCGTGCCGGCCAGCCCATCGCCGGCCTCCTGCCACGACAGCGGGCCGGCCAGCGCCGCCGCGGCCGCCGCGTCGAGCCGCAGCGCATGGGGCGCGCCGGCGGCGATCCGCGCCCGCCGCTCGGCCGGGTCCAGCGCTCGGCAGGTTCCCGGGTATAGCGGGCCGTCCGGCCCGCGGACCGATCCATGCGGCGCCCGGCCGGCGGCGGCGATCTCCGCCGCGATCTCCTTGCGGCTGCAGAAGCAGGGATAGAGCACGCCGAGCCCGCCCAGCCGGTCGAGCGCGGCGCGGTAATCGGCCAGATGCTGCGACTGCCGGCGCACCGCGCCGTCCCAGTCGAGCCCGAGCCAGGCCAGGTCCTCGAGGATCGCCGCGTCGAATTCGGGGCGGCAGCGGGTCTGGTCGATGTCCTCGATGCGCAGCAGGAAGCGGCCGCCGGCGTCCCGGGCGATGCGCCAGCCGAGCAGGGCCGAATGGGCGTGGCCGAGATGGAGCTGGCCGGTCGGGCTCGGCGCGAAGCGGGTGACGGTCTTCACGGGGTGGCGGGCGCGGCGGGAACAGGCATCGCCGGGGACAATGCCGTGGCCGGCGCCCGGCCTCAAGCCCGGCCGTCTGGCGGCCGGGACCGGGAGGCCGGCGGCGCGGGACCCGGGGGGGAAGGTCGTCGCGCCGCCGGCCCGGAGCCTACGTGGCCACCGTCGGTCCGCAGCTTGGAGGTCCGCGGCCGCCCGTCGAGGGGCGGCCATCGGAGATGCGGACCGGACGCCCGGAACCTACGGTTCCCTTCCGCCTCGGCGCCGCCTCTTTGACATCGACTTAAGCCGCCGCGGGCCCTAATCAACGGGTTCCGGGATGAGGGATTCTACGGATGACGCAGGGCCGGGCGGCCGATCGGGCGCGAACGGGCAGGGGGCACGACGGTTGAGCAAGCGCGCGATGCCGCGGGAGATGCCACGGGAGATGCCGCAGGAAATCCTGGGCCGGAAGCTGGCGCGCGCCCTCGATGCGCTGGCCGCCGCCGACCCCGATCTCGGACGGGCGCGGGGCTTGGTCGGCGCGCCGCCGTCGCGCGGGCGGCCGCCCGGCTTCGCCGCACTGCTCGACATCATCATCGCCCAGCAGGTCTCGGTGGCGTCGGCCCGCGCGATCCGCGCCCGGCTCGCCGCCGCCGCGGCACCGCTGACGCCGCCGGCCTTCCTCGCCCTCGACGACGCCGCGCTGCGGACGGTCGGGTTCAGCCGGCAGAAGGTGGCCTATGGCCGCGGCCTCGCCCGCATGATCGACGCCGGAACCCTCGATCTCGACGCCCTGGCACGGATGGACGACGAGGCGGCGATCGCCGCCATCACCGAGGTCAAGGGGCTCGGGCGCTGGAGCGCCGAGGTCTATCTGCTGTTCTGCCTGCACCGGCCCGACGTGATGCCGGCCGACGATCTGGCGCTGTTGGTCGCGGCGCAGCGCCTG
The DNA here is from genome assembly GCA_964372215.1 of uncultured Rhodospirillaceae bacterium. Classification (GTDB taxonomy): domain Bacteria; phylum Pseudomonadota; class Alphaproteobacteria; order Dongiales; family Dongiaceae; genus DAIMFL01. Next base: position 50,533 of record CAYJQC010000002.1, on the reverse strand, counting down.
AAGGGGTTGGAGGCGCGCCCGAGCCCCAGGGCGCTGCGCGACATGGCCGAAGCCTGGCGGCCGTGGCGCAGCGTCGCCGCGCGCTTGCTCTGGCACTACTACGCCGGGGCGCCGGTCGGGGAATAGTCCGCGCGACGGCCGCCCCTCAGGCGGCGGCCGACAGCCGCTCGCGGATGAAGGCGGCGCCCTCGGCCAGCGCCTCGCCGGCCAGCGGCAGCATGCGGCTGTAGTGCAGGAACCCGTGCAGCACGCCGTCATAGCGCACCAGCCGGTGCGCCACCCCGGCGAGCGCCAGGGCCTCGGCCAGGGCCAGGCTGTCGTCGCGCAAGGGATCGATCGCCACCGCCCCGATGAAGCAGGGCGGCAGCCCGCCGAGCGCGGCCGCCAGGCAGTCGTAGCGCGGGTCGCGCTGGTCCGCCGGGCCGCGCAGATAGGCGTCGCGATAGAACGCGAGCTGGTCCGGCCCCAGGCCGTCGATCTCGCCGCCGTAGAGCCGGCGCGACGCGCTGTCGCGCAGGCCGAACGCGCCGTAATAGAGCAGCAGGCCGCGGAGCCGCCGGTCGGGCCGGCCGATCGCGGTGCCGAGCGCCAGATGGGCGCCGGCGGAATCGCCGGCCAGCACGATCGACCCGGTGGCGACCTCCGGGTGCGGCGGGCGCGCCGCCAGGCTGTCGAGCAGCGCCGCGACCTGGTCGAGCGCGACCGGGAACTTGTGCTCCGGCGCCAGGCCGTAGTCGAGGCCGAGCACCGGCTGGCCCGAGCCGCCGGCCAGCAGCCGCATGATCCGGTCGTGAGTGTCGAGCCCGCCGAGCACGTAGCCGCCGCCATGCAGGAACAGCGTGAGGCCCGTCGACGGCTCGAGCGACGGGCGGTGCAGGCGCGCGGGCAGGGGGCCCAGCGCCGTCTCGATCGTCAGGTCCCGGGTTTCGGCGACCGGCGCCGGCTCGGCGTTCCAGAACCGGCGCTCGGCGTCGTAGCCGGTCCGGGCGGCCGCGATCCGGTCGTCCGGCAGGGGGCCGAGCCCGGCATAGAGCCGCTCGGACTTGTCCAGCGCCGCCAGCATTTCCGGCAGCAGCCGGCCGCGGGTGTCGCTGTCACGGGCCATGTCCGGCTCCGCCTCAGCCGAGGAACGGCGCGGCGCGCATGGTCTCGGGAACCGGCGCGCCCAGCAGCGTCACCACGCTCGGCGCGATCTGGGTCTGGCACAGCAGGGCATCGGCCGCCGGGCCCGTGGCGCCGCCGAAATAGTACAGCGGCACCTCGCGCATCTCGTCGATCGAGCCGCCGTGATGGCCGCGCGGCGTCTGTCCATGATCGGCGGTCACGATGACGTCGTAGCCGGCCTTGCGCCAGCGCGGCAGGTAGACCGACAGGGCGCCGTCGACCTGGTACACCTGATTGTCCATGTGGATCGACTCCTGGCCATAGGCGTGGCCGACGCTGTCGGTCGAACAGGTATGCACCAGGATGTAGTCCACGCCGAAGCGCTCGCCGAGCATGGTCACCTGGGCGAACAGGTCGCGGTCGTCCGGCACCGACAGGTTGCCGCCATGGGCGCTGGCCATGGTGTAGAAGCGCCCGTGCTGGATCGGCAGGGCGGTATCGTCGACCTCGAGATCGCGCACCGGGTCGAACGGCGCGCGCTGGAAATAGGTCGAGAAGAACGAATGGGCGACCGCGCCGGTCGAGCGCCCGGCCTGGCGCGCCGCCGAGAAGATGTCGGGCTGCGCGACCCGCGCCAGATGGTCGTAGTTCGTCAGGACGCCATGCTGCTGCGGCTGGAGCCCGGTATGGATCGAGGCGTAGCAGGGCCCGGAGGTGGAGGGCAGGACGCTGCGCATCTTCCAGACCCGGCCCTCGCCGGCGGCGATCCAGCCCTCGACGTTGCCGAGATAGCCGCGGGCCTTGGCGTAGCCGAGGCCGTCCAGGATTATCAGGATTACTTTGGTCATGATTTGCGAGCTATGCTGGTTCGGCCACGGGGGCGCTTTGTTTGGGCGCCGGCAGCCGCGGCTGTCAAGCCGGAATGATCGCGATTCCGTGTCGTTGCATCGTAGATTCAGGTCGCAACGAGCTATTTTATCGTCGGCTCGCGGCCGGACACTGTGCAAGAGACAAAATCCGCGCCATGCTGGAGGCCAGGGAAGGCCGACTCCGGCGGTATTGGCGTCCGGAGAAACCAGAGAGCCCTCGCGCCAACGAGGCTCCACCGAAAACAAGGGAGACAACATGTCCGACATCGTGAATCTTCTCGCGCGCGAGGCCGCCCGCGGCCGCATCAGCCGGCGCGAATTCCTCGGCCGGGCCGCCGCTCTGGGCGTGCTCGCCCCCGCCGCCACGTCGCTGCTCGGCAAGGCGGTGCTGGCGGAAGGCCCCAAGAAGGGCGGCGCCCTCAAGCTCGGCATGGTCGGTGGCGCCACCACCGACAGCCTCGACCCGGCCCTGTGGACGAGCCAGGTGCCCTACACTTTCGGCCGTACCTGGGGCGAAGTGCTGGTCGAGACCTCGCCGGTCGACGGCTCGGCGGTACCGGTGCTGGCCGAATCCTGGAGCGCCAGCGACGACGCGCTGACCTGGCAGTTCAAGATCCGCCAGGGCGTCACCTTCCACAACGGCAAGGAGCTGACCGCCGCCGACGTGGTGGCGACGATCCAGCGCCATTCCGACGAGAAGTCGCAGTCGGGCGCCCTCGGCATCCTCGGCGGCATCGAGTCGGTCAAGGCCGACGGCGCAGGGGTGGTGCTGATCAAGTTGAAGTCGCCGGACGCCGACCTGCCGCTGCTGTTGTCCGATTACCACATCATGATCCAGCCGAACGGCGGCATGGACGCCCCCGATGCCGGCATCGGCACCGGCCCGTACAAGATCGAGGTCGCCGAGCAGGGCGTCCGCCTCCTGGGCTCCAAGTACGAGGGCCATTGGCGCACCGACGTCGGACATGTCGACTCGGTGGAGATCCTGGTGATCAACGACCTGACGGCGCGCATGTCGGCGCTGCAGTCCGGCCAGGTCCACATAATCAACCGCGTCGATCCGAAATCGGTGTCGTTTCTCAAGAGCTCGCCGAACATCTCGATCGAGAACACGTCGGGCAAGGGCCACTATGTCTTCATCATGCATACCGACACGGAGCCGTTCTCCAACGTCGACCTGCGGCTGGCGCTGAAATACGCGATGGACCGCGAGACCATGCTGAAGCAGGTGCTGCTCGGGTTCGGCTCGGTCGGCAACGACTTCCCGATCAACGCCGCCTACGACCTGTTCCCCGACGACATCGAGCAGCGGCCATATGATCCCGACAAGGCCAAGTTCCACTTCGAGAAGTCCGGCCATTCCGGCAGTGTGCTGCTGCGCACCTCGGACGTCGCCTTCCCCGGCGCCATCGACGCCGCGGTGCTGTACCAGCAGTCCTGTGCCAAGGCCGGCATCGAGATCGAGGTCCGGCGCGAGCCGGGCGACGGCTACTGGTCGAACGTCTGGAACGTCCAGCCCTTCTGCACCTCGTATTGGGGCGGCCGGCCGACCCAGGCGCTGATGTACGCGACCGCCTATCTGTCGACCGCCGACTGGAACGACACCAAGTGGAAGCGGCCGGACTTCGACAAGCTGCTGACGCAGGTCCAGGGCGAGCTCGACCAGGCGAAGCGCAAGCAGATCTTCCACGACATGGCGCTGATGGTGCGCGACGACGGCGGGTTGATCCTGCCGATGTTCAACGACTTCATCGACGCCATCTCGACCCAGGTCCAGGGCTTCGTGCGCGACCGGGCCGGCGAGATGTCGAACGGCTATGCCTCGCAGCGGGTGTGGCTGGCGTAAGGCAACGCGATCGCGTCGCTCGCGACATGAGCTCGCTCTTCAGGATGATCGCCCAGCGCATCGCGCTGGGCGGCATTCTGCTGATCGCAGTCTCGCTCCTGATCTTCCTGGGGACGCAGATTCTGCCGGGCGACGTCGCGCAGTCGATCCTCGGCCAGGGCGCGACGCCGGAGGCGACGGCCAATCTGCGGGCCTCCCTCGGCCTCGACCAGCCGGCCTATGTCCGCTATCTCGACTGGCTCGGCCACACCCTGCAGGGCGACCTCGGAAAATCGCTCAGCAACAAGCAGGACATCGCCACCCAGATCGGCAAGCGGCTTTCCAATACCCTGTTCCTGGCCGCCAGCGCGGCCGCGATCTCGGTCCCGCTCGCCATCTTCCTCGGCCTGCTCGCGGTCCGGCACCGCGACGGCGTCGTCGACAAGCTGATCTCGGTCACCACCCTCGCCGCGATCTCGCTGCCGGAATTTTTCGTCGGCTATCTGCTCGCCCTGTTCTTCGCGGTGACCTGGCACATCGTTCCGAACGTCTCGATGGTCTATGACGGCATGCCGTTCGGCCAGCGCCTGGAGGCGATCGCGCTGCCTTGCGCGACGCTCACCCTGGTGGTGCTCGCCCACATGATGCGGATGACGCGCGCCGCCATCCTCAACGTGATGTCGAGCGCCTATGTCGAGACCGCCGAGCTCAAGGGGCTGGCGCCGTTCAAGATCATCTTCCGGCACGCCTTTCCGAACGCGATCGCGCCGGTCATCAACGTCGTGATCCTCAACCTCGCCTATCTCGTGGTCGGCGTGGTGGTGGTCGAGGTGATCTTCGTCTATCCCGGCCTCGGCCAGTACATGGTCGACCACGTCTCGAAGCGAGACGTGCCGGTGGTGCAGGCCTGCGGCCTGATCTTCGCCGCCACCTACATCTTCCTCAACGTGCTGGCCGACATTCTGGTGATCGTCGCCAACCCGCGCCTGCGGCACCCGAAATGAATTTCCGTCGCATCCCCCTGAGTGCCTGGATTGGCCTGATCGGCATCGCGCTGTTCCTGTCCGTGTCGATCCTGGCGCCGGTGATCGCGCCGTATGGCGAGGCCGAGCTGGTCGGCGGGGTATGGGAGCCGATTTCGGCGCAGTTCTGGCTCGGCACCGACAATCTCGGGCGCGACCTGTGGACCCGCATGCTGTACGGCGCGCGCATGACCATCTTCGTCGCCGGCGCCGCCACCATCCTGTCGTTCTGCATGGGGGTGTTCCTGGGCTTCGGCGCCGCGGTGCTGCGCGGCTGGGCCGACCAGGCCTTGTCGCGCGGAAACGACCTGCTGATGGCGATTCCGACGCTGATCTTCGCGCTGGTGGTGCTGAGCGTGCTGCCCAGCACCCTGATCACCCTGATCCTGGTCATGGCAGTGCTTGACTCGACCCGGGTGTTCCGGATCGGCCGCGCGCTCGCCGTCGACATTTCCGTGCTCGACTTCGTCGAGGCGGCGCGGGTGCGCGGCGAGAAGCGGATGTGGATCATCTTTCACGAGATCCTGCCCAATGCGCTGTCGCCGCTGATTGCCGAGTTCGGCCTGCGCTTCGCCTTCGCGGTGCTGTTCCTGTCGTCGCTCTCCTTCCTCGGCCTCGGCATCCAGCCGCCGGCCGCCGACTGGGGCGGTATGGTGAAGGAGAACAAGGACGGCATCGTGTTCGGTGTGGCGGCGGCGCTGATCCCCGGCGCGGCGATCGCCGCCCTCGCCGTCTCGGTCAACCTGGTGGTCGACTGGATTCTCAATCGCACCTCGGACCTCAGGGGCGGACGCGGCGGTGGCTGAAACCCTGCTCGACGTCCGCAACCTCCGGATCGAGGTGACCCTGCATCCGCCGGACGAGGCGCCGCGCGACGCCGTCATCGTCGACGACGTCTCCTTCACCCTCGCCAAGGGCAAGGTGCTGGGGCTGATCGGCGAATCCGGCGCCGGCAAGTCGACCATCGGCCTCGCCGCGCTGGCCTATGGCCGCGGCGGCTGCCGGATTACCGGCGGCGAGGTCCGGCTCGGCGACGAGAACATCCTGGGCCTGACGCCTGGCCGGGTGCGCGACGTCCGCGGCCGCCGCGTCGCCTATGTCGCGCAGTCGGCGGCGGCGGCCTTCAATCCGGCCTACCGGCTGATGGACCAGGTGATCGAATCGGCGATCGAGCACGGCGTCATCTCGCGCGCCGAGGCGGCGAAGCGCGCGGTCGCCCTGTTCCGCAGGATCGGCCTGCCGGACCCCGACAATTTCGGCCGGCGCTTCCCGCACCAGGTGTCCGGCGGCCAGCTGCAGCGGGCGATGACCGCCATGGCGCTGTGCGCCGGCCCGGACCTGGTGGTGTTCGACGAGCCGACCACGGCGCTCGACGTCACCACCCAGATCGAGGTGCTGGCGGCGATCAAGGAGGCGATCCGCGATTCCGACACCGCCGCCTTGTACATCACCCACGACCTGGCGGTGGTGGCCCAGGTCGCCGACGACATCATGGTACTGCGCCACGGCAAGACCGTGGAGTACGGCAGCACCGCGCAGATCATCAAGGCGCCGCGCGAGGACTACACCCAGCGCCTGGTCGCGATCCGCCAGATCCACAAGGACGAGGCCGGCGACCAGGCGCAGGCGCCGCTCCTTAGGGTCGATCGGGTGACCGCCGCCTACAGCAACGCGGTCACGGTCCTCGACAATGTCTCGGTGGCGATTCCCCAAGGCCAGACCCTGGCGGTGGTGGGTGAATCCGGCTCCGGCAAGTCGACCCTGGCGCGCGTCATCACCGGCCTGCTGCCGCCCTCCGCCGGCAGCGTGAGCTTCGCCGGCCAAGCCCTGCCGCCGCGGCTGGAGGATCGCAGCAAGGAGCAGCTGCGCGTTCTGCAGATGATCTTCCAGATGCCCGACACCGCCATGAATCCGCGCCATACCGTGCGCAAGATCGTCGGCCGGCCGCTCGATTTCTATTTCGGCATGGGCGGCGCGGAGAAGGAGCGCCGGATCGCCGAGCTGCTCGACCAGATCGAGATGGGCACGGGCTATGCCGACCGCTATCCGGCCGAGCTGTCGGGCGGGCAGAAGCAGCGCGTCTGCATCGCCCGCGCGCTCGCCGCCAATCCGCAGCTCATCATCTGCGACGAGGTCACCTCGGCGCTCGACCCGCTGGTCGCCGACGAGATCCTCAAGCTGCTGCTGCGCCTGCAGTCCGAGCTCGGCGTGTCCTACCTGTTCATCACCCACGACATCGCCACCGTGCGGGCGATCGCCGATTCGATCGCGGTCATGCATCGCGGCAAGGTGGTGCGCTTCGGGCCGAAGTCGCAGGTGCTGACGCCGCCGTTCGACGACTACACCGACATGCTGCTGGCCTCGGTGCCCGAGATGGAGCTCGGCTGGCTCGAGCGGGTGCTCGAGCACCGCCGCATGGAATCCGCCGGCCACTGAGCCGGCCGACGAGGCGTTCGCTCCAGACAGCCGCTTGACGGCGCGTTCGCGACGGTCCGATCATCGGGTGGGCCGGTTTTCGGCCATGCCAACCCATGGGAGGACGCCTATGTCGACGCATTTCGGCCTCGGATTGCTGAGCGTGCTTCTGATTGCCGCCCTCGCGCCGTCGGGCGGACCGGCGCTTGCCGACGAAATGGAAACGATGGCTCTGGTCGAGCGGGCGACGACCGATGTCGTCACCGACCTCGGCGCGACAGGCGACAGCGCCGGCGACATCCTGACCTTCGCCAACGAGATTTTCGACCAGGCCAACGCCACCAAGGTCGGCGACGACAATGGCTGGTGCGTGCGCACGGCCGTCGGCAAGGCCTGGGAATGCTTCTGGACCCTGAGCTTGGCCAAGGGCCAGATCACCGTCGAGGGGCCGTTCCTCGATGCCGGCGATTCGGTCCTGGCGGTCACCGGCGGCACCGGCGCCTACGCCGACGCGCGCGGCGAGATGAAGCTGCATGCGCGCAACGACAAGGGCACCGAGTACGATTTCGTCTACGCCCTGCGCATGTAGCGGCGGGATCGCGCGGCCCGGGTGCGCGCCGGCGATGCTCTCCGCGCGTTCCGCCTTGTCGCGCCGGCAGGCGCTGACCGCCGGCAGGCGCTGGCCGCCGCCATCGCGCTCGCCGCCACCGCCGGTCTGGGCTTCTCGGCCCGCCCGGCGCGTGCGCCGGCAAACGAATTTAGCGCCCGGGCTTCAGCCGCAGCGCCGGCTTGAGGCGCATGCGCTTGCCGAGGTCGTCATAGGGCTGCTGCACGAGCTGGCGCGACAGCCGCTCGGCCCGCGCGGCGTCGCCGGCGAGAATCGCCTCGGCCACCTTGCGGTGCAACGGCAGGCCGCGCTCGAACGAGCCCGGGCGATCGGTGGTCATCAGCACCTGGATCTGCATGAGCGACGAAACCAGCAGGCCGAGGTGATTGAGGATCACGTTGTGGGACGCCGCCAGGATGCTGTGGTGGAACGCGATGTCGCGCTCCGGCACCAGGTCGGGGTGGCCGACGCAGGCCTCGAGCGCCGTGCAGGCTGCCTCGATCCCCCGTTTCTCCGCCGCGGTGGCGCGCAGGGCGGCGAGATAGCTCGCCCTCGGCTCGACGATCAGGCGGAACTCGACGAGGTCGAAGGAATGATGCAGCCGCTGGCCCGAAAGGTCGAACCAGGTCAGGAGCTGGCGGTCGAGCAGGTTCCAGTCCACCTGCGGCCGGATCCGCATGCCGCTCTTCGGCCGCACGTCGATCAGCCCCTTGCTGACCAGGACCTTGATCGCCTCGCGCAGGACGTTGCGGCTGATGCCGAGCTCGCCGGCGAGGCGCGGCTCGATCGGCAGGGTGCCGCCGTCGTCGAAATCGCCGCGCACGATGCGCAGGCCAAGCTCGTCGACGACCTGTTCGTGCAAGCTGCGGCGCGGCAGCGGCCCGCGCCGCGCCGTCTTCGACGCGCCGACGGGTTCGCCGCGTGGCGCCGCGGCGCCCGATCTCTTCCGCTTGTCTGGCATGGCAATCCGGCGAACGGCTGAATCCAAGGGCTGTTCGGACCGAAGGCTCGGCGAACGGTGATCGCTGTACGGTCCGGCATGGCGACTGTGCATGCGCAACCGGGCCGCAGGACGGGCGGGATGATGCCAGCGGCCCGTTGGGCAGACAAGCGCATCAGCCGCGACGCCGGGTTTCCATCGCGCCCGGTGCGGACGCCGGCGCAGCCGCTTGCCGCTCCTTTCATCCTATGATAGGCGTAACTGCCTCGGCGACGTCAAGCGGGTGGCGCGTGCCCCAGCCACCGTCGGGCGGGCGTCGGGCGGTGCGTCGGGTGAATGTGCATGCCGTTCTGGACCACGATGTGGGAAGTCGCGCCGGGTTTCCTGCCGGTGCTGCTGGAAGGCGCCTGGGTCGCCGTCCAGGTCGCCGCCGGCGGGCTGGCGGTGGCGCTCGCCGGCGGCCTCGCCCTCGCCGTGCTGTCGATTTCGCCGGCGAAGCCGGTCCGGGTCGTCGCCTGGGCCTATATCGAGGTGATCCGTGGCACGCCGGCGCTCGCCCAGCTCTTCATCATCTATTTCGGCCTGTCGGACATCGGCATCGGCCTGAGCCCGATGTCCGCCGCGATCATCGGCCTCGGCGCCAACGGCGCCGCGTATCTGTCGCAGGTCTACCGCGCCGGCATCGAGGCGATCCATCGCGGCCAGACCGAGGCCGCGCTGTCGCTCGGCATGACCCCGGTGGGCGCGATGCGCTACGTCGTGCTGCCGCAGGCGTTCCGCATCATGCTGCCGCCGTTCTGCAACTACGCGATCCAGCTCTTGAAGGACACCTCGCTGGTCTCCAGCGTGGCGGCGCCGGAGATCATGTTCCGGGCCCGCAACCTGGTGATGGAGACCTATCTCAGCATGCACATCTACCTGCTGGTCGCCGCCATCTACCTGGCGATCAGCATTCCCCTGTCGCATCTGGCGGCCCGGCTGCAGCAGCGCCTGCGCAGCTGGCGGTAACGGCGATGATCTGGTTCTTCGGCACCATCTGGGATCATTTCGACGAGTGGATGCCGCAGCTCCTGGCCGCCTGCCTGCAGACCCTCTATCTGACCGGGGCATCCTTCGTGGTCGCCATCTTCGTCGGCATGGTGCTGGCGCTGATGCGGGTCTCGCCGGCGCGCCCGCTGCGCTGGCTCGCCGTAGCCTGCATCGAGATCGGCCGCGGCACCCCGGCGCTGGTGATCCTGTTCCTGATCTACTTCGGCCTGCCGACCGTGCTGCCGGCGCTCGAGTTCGACTCCTTCACCGCGGCGGTGATCGGCCTGGGCCTGCAGGGCGGCGCGATCCTGGCCGAGATCTTCCGCGCCGGCATCGAGGCGCTCGACCGCGGGCAGCGCGAGGCGGGCCTCACCGTCGGGCTGACGCCGCGGCAGACCATGGCCTATGTCATCCTGCCGCAGGCGGTCAGCATCGTCCTGCCGCCGGTCGGCAACTACGCGATCGGCCTGCTCAAGGACACCTCGATCGCCTCGATCATCGCCGCGCCCGACCTGATGCTGCGGGCCAAGGACATCGCCTCGTCGAGCTTCCTGCCGATGCATCTCTACGTTCTGGCGGCGGTGCTCTACTTCGCCATGAGCTACCCGCTGTCGCTGCTGGTGCGCCGGCTGGAGACGCGGCTCGGCAGGCATCGCAACCTGGCATGAAAGGAGGCGTCGGGAAGCGTCGCCCCTCGGGGCGCCTACGGACTGCTCAACAGGATACTGACGTCGCAAACGGGAGGCTGAAAATGAACGCATCTCACGACCGGCATCGTCCGGAATTCGCGTACCGGTCCGCCTTGCGCGGATTTGCCGTCGCCCTGGCAGCCGCCGGCGCGGCGGTCCTGATCACGGCGTCGGCCGGCGCCGCAGAGCTCAAGACCGTCGAGCCGGGCAAGCTCACCATCGGCTTCAACGGCGACATGCCGATGACCAGCTGGAAGGACGACAAGCTGATCGGCACCGACGGCGAACTGCTGGCGAAGATCGCCGGCAATCTCGGGCTCGAGGTCAATCCGCAGCAGATGGAATGGTCGGCGCTGATCCAGGCGACCAAGCAGGGCAAGGTCGACATCATGCTGGGCTCCATGGGATGGACCAAGGAGCGCTCGGAGGTGATGCTGCTCACCGATCCGATCTACTACTTCGGCACCTTCCTGCTGCAGAAGACCGCCACCGGCTACTCGACCTTCGAGGACATGAAGGGCCGCTCGGTCGGTACCGTGACCGGATTCACCCTGGTGCCGGAACTGAAGTCGGTGCCCGACATCGGCGAGGTCAAGCTCTACGACACCTCCGACGGCGTCATGCGCGACATCATCGCCGGCCGCCTCGACATGGCGGTGCTCGATCCCGGGCTGGTGCAATACGCCATCCAGCAGCACCCCGAGTGGGAGCTGCACCAGGTGGCGCTGCAGCCGGATCCGGATCGCTTCCCGATCATGTCGACCAAGTACTACTCGATCATGGCGATCAATCCGGACGAGAAGGACCTGTTCACCGCGATCAATGCCGAGATCGGCAAGGCCTGGGCGAACTGCGACAACGTCAAGGCGATGGCCCAGTACGGTCTCGGCGACCCCGACTGGTTCACGCCGCCGTCCAGCAACTATCGGGCCGGCGTCGACCGGCCGGCGGACTGGAAGGAGCCGATCTCGCCGGCCAGCTGCTTCCAATAGGCCGACGCAACGGAAATCGGCACGGGGGGGCGGGCCCGAGGCGCCGCCCGCCGCGCCCACAGTGTGGGGGCGGGGGGTAAGG
>CAYJQC010000002.1:0-38949 GCA_964372215.1 uncultured Rhodospirillaceae bacterium | reverse complement strand
CGCCTATCTCGCCGGCCTGCGGCTACAAATTGGCCTACGCAACGTAATGCGCCCGGGCGGCCGTCAAATGCGGGCCGCCGTCGCACGCGATAGTCTGGAGGCCGTTCTGTCCGAACTGGTCCGCATCGTCGACCTGCACAAGAGTTTCGGCTTGCTCGAGGTGCTGGCCGGAGTCTCGATCGAGGTGCCCAGGGGCGAGGTGCTGTCGATCATCGGGCCGAGCGGCTCGGGCAAGACCACGCTGCTGCGATGCGTGAACTTCCTCGAGCGGCCGAGCAGCGGCGAGATCTGGGTCGACGGCAAGCTGATCGGCCAGAAGATCGTGGGGGGCCGCAAGCAGTACCTGTCCGACCGCGAGATGGCGGCGGAACGCGCCGAGATCGGCTTCGTGTTCCAGCGCTTCAACCTGTTTCCCCATCTGAGCGCCCTGGAGAACGTCACCCTGGCGCCGCGCCGGGTGCGCGGCACGCCGCGCGGCGAGGCCGAGGCGCTCGGTCGCGAGATGCTGAACAAGGTCGGACTCGGCCACAAGCTCGAGGAATATCCGGAACGCCTGTCCGGCGGGCAGCAGCAGCGCGTCGCCATCGCCCGCGTCCTGGCCATGCAGCCCAAGCTGATCCTGTTCGACGAGCCGACCTCGGCGCTCGACCCCGAGCTGGTCGGGGAAGTGCTGAGCGTCATGCGGAAGCTCGCCGAGGAGGGCCGCACCATGATGATCGTGACCCACGAGATCCAGTTCGCCGGCGACGTGTCGGACCGGGTGATCTTCATGGACGAGGGCCGCATCGTGGAATCCGGCCCGCCGGCCGACATCCTGCGCAGCCCATCGCACGAGCGCACCCGCGCCTTCCTGCACAAGATCATTCAACGCTGAATTTCCGAAGCCACAGGAGCCGTCCATGAAGGTCGTCAAGTTCGAGTGCTTTCCGATCCGGATTCCCTACAAGCACGTCGAACAGAGCTCGTTGATTGCCCGCGGCGGGGTCGCCGACGTCGTCATCAAGCTGACCGCCGACAACGGCCTGGTCGGCTGGGGCGAATGCACGCGCGCCGCCGACGTGCCGGGGATCGAAACCGCGGTGCGCGCCATGAGCCCGCTGGTGCTCGGCCGCGACCCCTGGGACAAGGAGGCTATCCACCAGGACCTGGCGGTGCCGGCGCTGTGGGCGTTCCAGCCGATGACCGGCAACTTCGCCTTCGCCGGCATCGACATGGCGCTGTGGGACCTGTGCGGCAAGGAGGCCGGCCAGCCGCTCTATCGCCTGTTCGGCGGCGCGCTGCGCGAAATCGTCGACTATTTCTACTACCTGCATTGGGATACGCCGGAGGGCATGGCGGCGCAGGCCCGCGACGGCGTCAGCCGCGGCTATTCCGTGTACTACCTCAAGGTCGGCGTCGACACCGCCGCCGAGGAGGCGATGCTCGAGGCGCTGCGCGACACCATCGGGCCGGACCGCAAGATCCGCATCGACGTCAACCAGGCCTGGACCATCCCGCAGGCGGTGCGGCTGCTCGAGCGCTGGGATACCCGCTTCACCCTCGACTTCGTCGAGGCGCCGGTGCGCATCGATCCGGTCGAGAACATGCTGGAGCTGAAGCGGCGGGTCAAACCGTCGCTCTGCGTCAACGAGGGGCTGTGGCGCGAGGCCGACGCGATGCGGGTGATCAAGAGCCGCTGCGGCGACTATCTCTGCTTCAGCCATTATTGGGTGGGCACGCTGCGCCGCTTCAACACCCTGATCCATGCCGCCGACATGGACGGCTGGCAGGTCTGCAAGCACACCCATGGAGAGTTCGGCCTGACCGCCGCGGCCGGACAGCACATGATGCTGGCCGCCCCCAATGCCTGCGACGGCCATCAGCAGACCGCGCAGTTCATGGCCGACGACATCCTGACCGAGCGCCTGCCGATCGCCGACGGGCCGAGCTGGGGCCGCATCGACAAGCCGGGCCTCGGGGTCGAGGTCGACGAAGGCAAGCTGATGAAGTACCACCGGGACTATCGCCAGCACGGCGAGTTCCCGCCCTATGGCGACCGCTTCCCGGTCGCCGCCGCCTAGGGCATGGTCGGATCGCACTGAAACAGTGCGATCCCTGAATCATGCTCTACTTCAAAAAGATAGACCGGGATTCACGCCTCGGATTGAGTCAATCCGAGGCGATTCTGGTCCAGGGCATGGTCGGATCGGGTCAACTCGATTCGATCGGTGAATCGCGCGTGCTCAGCCGGGCACCGGCTCGCCGAGCACGCGCTGGGCGGCGCGCGGGCTCGCCACCCTGTTCGTCACCAGCGGCGCGACGGAGCTGGGGGGCGGCGCGCTGTTCGCCGTCGAGGTCGCCGTGCCCGGCCTGCCGGAACCGATGTTCGCGCCGCGACCGCGGCATCCGGCCGGCGCGCCGTAGGCCCGCCGCCCACCTCTCGACTCTACTGCCCGAGGATCCTGTCCTGTTCGCCCGGGCAGGTTTCGGCCACCCGGACGAATTCGCCGGAGCTGTCGATGATCGCCTGGCGCTTGCGGTAGGTCTGCTGGAAGTTCTCGTAGATCGGCTCGATGATCCGCTGCAGCCGGGCGCCGGCCGCCGCCGTGGCCTGCCGCTCGTCCGCCAGCGGGATGTAGGGCGCCTTGGCGAGCATCGCGGCGATGGCCCGCTCGAGTTCGGCCGCGAATTCGGTGAACAGCCGGCGGCCGACATTGGCATGGCGCTCCTCGTGGGCGCGCACCTGGCCGTGCAGGCAGGCCAGGGGCAGCAGCTCGCTCGCCAGGAAGATGCTGGTGCTCATGCGGAACACGATGGCGCCATCGCTCAACCCGACGCACAGGCTGCCGTCGGCAGCGGGCTCGACCCGCGCCTTGGTGGTGTCGAGGACCACGCCGTAGGCCTGGCGGGTGAGGCCGAGCGGCTTGCCGCCGGCGTGGTCGGTGATGACGGTGCCGCCGGATCGCAGCCGCTGGAGATCGGCGATCGACTGCGTCTCGTCATAGACGAACGCCGAGACGTCGGCGACCACCGAGATCTGCGGCGACGCACCGCCGGGACAGGTGCCGGCCGAGTCGGCCGGCGCGTCGGTTTGCGCCAGGGCGCCGCCCGGCGCACCCGCCAGGACGGCGAGCAGCATGGCGATGGCGGCGCGCCGATGGCGACAATGACGTGACATGGATCCTGTTGCCGAATTGGAGGTGTCGGCCATGGTCGCGCAGCGCCGGGCTCCTGCCAACCCCGATCTGGCTACTGGCCGAGCAGCCGCTGCTGTTCGCCCGGGCAGGCATCGAGGACGCGCTGGTACTCTTCCCGCGTGTCGATCGCGCTTTCCTCGCGCTCGTAGACCGCGTCGAAGGCGGCGCGGGCCGGCGCCATGATTTCCCGCAGCCGCGCCGTCGCCGTCGCCTGGGCCGCATCGGCGGACGGGGCGGGCACCAGCGGCGCTTCCGCCAGGGCCGCGGCGAAGCTCGCCTCGAGGTCGCGGGCGTGCTCGTCGAGCAGCCGCAACGCCAGGTCGTGGTGCTTCCACTCATGGGTGACGACTTCGCGCGACAAGCAGCTGTCGACGGGAATGTCGCGGTCGATATAGATGGTCGTGGCGACCACCAGAGTCACCGTGCCGTCGCGGAAGCCGACGCACAGCCCGCCCTCGGGGTCTGTCCCGGCGGCCGGCCCGGCGAACCATTGCAGGGCCCTGAGATCGAGGCCGATCTGATGCTCGGTCTGCCCGAGCAGGCGACCGCGGCCGCGCAGCCAGTCCGGCGTGGCGCTGTTGCCGATCGCCTCGATTTCCGCGCTGGTCTTGCTGCGGTCGTAGACGATGTCGAGCGGCTCGACGGTGACCCGGACGGCCGGCGCCGGGGCGGCCGGACAAGCCGCGGCACCGGCCGCCGGCGCCGCCGCGATGCCCGCGAGGAGCGCGACGCCAAGCGCCGCCGCCGATCCCGGCCGCCAGGCTCGGCGCGGCCCGGCGGTCACGGCACGTACTTGTCCTGCTCGCCGGGACAGGCGTCGTCGACCCGCTTGTACTCCACGTTGCTGTCGACGCCGAGCTGGCTGCGCGACAGCTCGCGGCCGAACACCCGATAGGCGTCGTCGATCAGCTGGTCGAGGCGCGCGGAGGCGGTCTGCCGCCATCCGGTTCCGTCCGGCACCTCCGCGAAGGGCTGCGCCTCGAGCGCCGCCGCCAACTGCGCCTCGAGGTCGCGGGCGAACGCCTCGGTCATCTGCTGGCCCAGCGACCTGTGCTTCATCTCGTGATCCAGCACCTCGCGGTACAGGCAGACCGTGTCGGGAATCTCGCGGGCGACATAGACCGAGGCGGTGAGCGCCAGCCGGATCACGCCGTCCTCGAAGCCGGCGCAGGTATGTCCGTCCCGGCCGTCGACCGAGATGTAGCGGACGCCGCCGCTATCGAAGCGCAGGCGGTGTTCGGTGACGCCCATCACCGTGCCGTGGTCGCCGAGCCATTGCCGCTCGTCGTCCTTCATCATCTCGGCGAGATAGGCGAGGTCGTGGGTGTGGCTCGTGCCGCGGAAATCGTAAACGAACCTGACGGTGATGCGCGGGACCGGCGAGAACGGGCAGACGCTCAGCTCCTCGCGGGTCAGCAGGCGGTGGCCGAGCTTGACGTCGTCGCCGACCGCGAACACGACGCAGCCGTCGCCGCCATTGGCGCGGCAGTCCTGCAGGGCGTTGCGCTTCTCGCCGGCGAAATCGCAGCGGGTTTCGCGGCACAGGCTGGTGCCGAAGCTGCGGCCGTCCGCGGACACCGCGAAGGCCCCGGCGCGCCGATCCTGGCGGTAGTCCTCGAACGCGGCCCATACGTCCGGATGCAGGGCGATGGCGGACTCGGCCGCAAGCGCGCCGATGGGCGCCAACACCGCGGCGCCGACCGCCAGTGTCAGCGCGAATGAGATCAGCCGGGACCGCATGGGTTTCATCCGCCTCGCCTGCCGCCGTCCCATCCTGCGACAGGCGGCGTCCGTGGGGCAAGCGCGGCCGGCGGCGGGACGATCAATCGATATAGGGCCGCGCGTCGACGCAGGCATTGGCGATCCGGTTGTACTCCGTATAGGTGTCGATCTCGCTCTGCTCGGTCTCGTAGCGCTTGGCGAACTCGACATAGGCGGCATCCATCGCCTGGTTGACGCGGGCGGCGACGGCGGCCTGCGCCATGCCGGCATCGGGCACGCTGATGAACGGCTTCGCCTTCAGGTCCTCGACCAGTCGTCGCGTGGCGTCGGCCGCGTACTCGGTGAACAGGCGGCGGTCGACTTCGTGGTGGCGCTCCTCATGGCTGAGGATCTCGTCGTACAGGCAGGTGCCCTTCTTGAAGTCGCTCGCCACGTAGATCGTCACGGTCACGTGCATGCGGATCTCGCCCGGCGCGATCCCGACGCAAATCGTGCCGTTCTCGTTGCGGATCGCGGCCTCGACCGGCGTGTTCTCCTTCGGTTCGTAGTCGGTCATGGTCAGCCCGAGCAGTTCGAACTTGGCTTCGCCGCCACGGGCTCGGCCGCGCTTCTCGAAGTCGGTGAGCGAGGCGACGTCGTAGCCGAAATCGTAGACCGCCGGCGGGATGTCGGCGACGATCGTCACCTCCGGCACCGGGCCGGTCGGGCAGGCGCCGACCGCGGCGACATCGAGCACGTGGTAGGCGATCTTGATGTCGCGCTGGACGGCGAAGATCAGGCAGTCCTCGCCGCCGCCATCGGTGCAGGATTCGAGCGCGATCTTCTTCGCGGTGTTGAAGGTGCAGCGCGCCTCCGGGCAGTAGCTGTAGCCGTAGGTCGAGCCGTCGCGCGACACCGCGAAGGCGCCGGGCCGGTGCAGGTTGTCGTATTCCTGATAGGCGGCCCAGACTGAAGGGTGGAGGACCACGGGTCCGTCTTCCGCCCAAGCCGGCGCGCCGGCCGCGCCGAGGACCAGGAAAGCGAACAGGCCGGCAATCATGCTTCGCAGGACAGTCATCGACTGGGCACTCCCGAAAGGCAACCACTCCACGCGCGCCGTTCGGCCGCCGCCGCCGGCACGTCTGGGTTGCATGATCGCATCGCGGCGCGAAGCCGGCAACCCGCTCCGCGCGGCGCCGACCCTGGCGGGCGCGGCGGGAATCCTGCTAAGAGACCCGCGCGCCCCGCATTGAACGCCCCGGTAGGGAGATTGCCACGTCATGGCCGGCCTGATCGAGCTCACCGCCCATTCCCATCCGCCCGCCGCCGGCGGCCATCCGCGCGAGCTGGTCGTGCTGCTGCACGGCTATGGCGCCGACGGCCGCGACCTGCTCGGCCTGGCGCCGAGCTGGGCGCGGCTGCTGCCGCATGCCGAGTTCGTGGCGCCCGACGCGCCGTTTCCCTGCGAGATGGCGCCGTCCGGCCATCAGTGGTTCAGCTTCGAGGATCGCAGCGCCGAGATGCTGCTCGCCGGCGCGCAGGCGGCGGCGGCCATGCTCGACGGGTTTCTCGACGACCTCCTGCATGACCGCGGCCTGGGCGACGACCGCCTGGCCCTGGTCGGCTTTTCCCAGGGCACCATGATGGCGCTGCATGTGGCGCCGCGCCGCCGGCGCTGCGCCGCCGCGGTGCTCGGGTTTTCCGGCGCGCTGCTCGCCCCCGATCTGCTGCCCCGGGACATCTTGTCGCGCCCGCCGATGCTGCTGATCCATGGCGATGCCGACCAGGTGGTGCCGTTCGCGTCGCTGGCGGTCGCGCAAGCCGGGCTTCAGGCCGTCGGCGTCCCGGTGACGGCGCGGGCGTTGCCGGGGCTGGGCCACGGCATAGACGAGCGCGGCCTGGCGGAGGGCGGTCGCTTCCTGGCCGATTCCTTCGCGGCCTGAACGCGGGCGGTCGCCGGCCCCCCTCATCATGGAGAAGCGGGCCGGCCGGCGCCGCGCGTGGATGGAAAGAGCCTTTCCCGTCAAGGCGTTGGCATGTGACGGCGGGTCGAAGACTGAAGCCCTGGAAGCCACAACATCTTGTGTTTTTCCGCCGATCCCACTATTTCGTTATGCGGAATCGGGGCGTGGCGGCCCCCAGCGAGTTGCCGGTCCTGCGCCATCCGGACTTCGTGATGGCGGGATCGCCGGTAGGACGGAGATCGCGTGACAGCATCGCCGGAGAGTTGCCCAGCCCTCGTGCTCAACGCGGATTTCCGGCCGTTGAGCTATTTCCCGCTGTCGCTGTGGCCATGGCAGGACACGGTCAAGGCCGTGTTCCTCGACCGCGTCAACATCATCTCCGAGTACGAGCAGTCGGTGCACAGCCCGAGCTTCGAGATGCGCCTGCCCAGCGTCATTTCATTGAAGGAGTTCATTCCGCTGGCCCGCCGGCCGGCGTTCACCAGGTTCAACGTGTTCCTGCGCGACCGCTTCTGCTGCCAGTACTGCAGCACGCCGTTCTCGACCCACGACCTGACCTTCGACCACGTGGTGCCGCGTTCGCGCGGCGGGCGCACCTCCTGGCAGAACGTGGTCACCGCCTGCCAGAACTGCAATCTCAAGAAGGGCAGCCGCCTGCCGGCCGAGGCGCGTATGCATCTGCGGCGTCGGCCCGACCAGCCCACCACCTTCCAGCTGCAGGAAAATGGCCGGGCTTTCCCGCCCAACCACCTGCACCAGAGCTGGCGCGACTTTCTGTACTGGGATACCGAGCTGGAGCAGAGCTGAGGCGCGGCTCTGGCGTCGGCCTCAGTGGCCGGCGGTGGCGCCGCCGTCGACCGGCAGCGCGGCGCCGGTGGTGAATGCCGCGGCGTCAGACGCAAGGAACAGAATCGCCGCCGCCACCTCTTCGGGACGGGCGATGCGCGCCAGCGGGTAATAGTTGTTCAGGCCTTCGATGTAGCCTGCCGGGTCGGCGCGCAGCTTCGCGTCCCGGTGAATCATGTCGGTGTCGACCGCGCCGGGGCAGACGCAGTTGATCCGCACGGCCGGCGCCAGCTCGAGCGAGATCGACCGCGTCCAGTTCACGACCGCCGCCTTGGTGCCGCAATAGACCGCGCAGTCGCGGTTGCCGATCAACCCCGACTCCGACGCCACGTTGACGATGTTGCCGTTTGACGCGCGCAGGGCGGGCAGCGCCGCCATGGTGCAGAAATGCGGGCCCTTCACGTTGATCGCGTACATGCGATCGAACTCGGCCTCGTCGAACGACTCGACGGCCCCCGAGCGGAACACGCCGGCATTGTTCACGAGCACGTCGAGGCCGCCGAGCGCCGCGACGGCCGCATCGACGATGCGGCGGCAGCCTTCGGCGCTGGCGACGTCGCCGATCGCCGGGATCAGGCGATCGCCGCCGCCCAGCTCGCCGATCACGGCGACAATCTTGTCCTTGTCGCGGCCGTTGAGCGCGACGCGCGCGCCGCGCGCGTGAAAGGCCGCGGCGGTGGCGCGGCCGATGCCGCGATTGGCGCCGGTGACGAGCACGCGCTTGCCGGTGAAGTCGGTCATGAATCGGTTCCTTCCTGTTGGGCGGGCAGCCGCGCCGGCTCGGCCGGCAGGTCGGGCACCGGATGGGCGGCGGCGAAGGCCAGCAGGGCGGGGACGTCGTCCGGCCCGACCGCCGCCCGCGCCAGGTCCGGGCCGATCACGCGCATCGCCGCCGGCGCCGCGGTCAGAAGCGCTCGGCGAGCCAGATGGCGGCGCGCGACCCGGTCTTGACGGCGGCCTTCAGCAGCCCATAGCCGGGGGTCCGCTCGGCGCCCTCGGCTAGGCCGATGTCGCGGTGCTCGATTTCCTCGGCGCGGAACGTCTCGATGGTTTCCTTGAGCTCCGGCTCGTCGTCGCCGAGCGCCTCGGCCTGGCGGGCGTAATGCTCGTCGATCACCTCCTCGACCGCGACCGTGCAGGCCATGGCGGCGTCGCGGCCCAGCAGCGCCGTGGCCGCGCCGAGCGCATAGCCGGCGACATGCCAGAGCGGATGCAGGATGGTCGGCCGCACCCGGCGCTCGACCAGCAGGCGGTCGAAGGCGTCGAGATGCTTCTGCTCCTGGGCGGCCATGTGGCGGATGACGGCGGCATCGGGCCGCTTGCCCAGCACCGCGAGCTGGCCCTCGTAGATCCGCTTGGCGCCGTACTCGCCGGCATGGTCGACCCGGATCAGCCGGGCGACACGCTCCGCCGGCGTGGGGTCGCCGGGCAGGTAGCGCCGGGACTTCTGGGCGGTGTGGCTCATCGCTTCGCTCCGGCCCGCGCCGCCCAGACCAGCGCGGCGATGCCGCCGGCGAACGCGAGCAGGAAATTGTAGCCGGCCATGGAGATCCTGAACAGGGACCAGGGCACTTCGTCGCAGCGTACGATGGGTGCGGCCAGCAGCTGGGACTTCAGGTCCTCGGCGCTGACACCGGTCGCCAGGTTGCCGCCGCACTCGGCGGTGCCCGCCCACCATTTCTGCTCGACCCCGACATGGAAACCGGCGATCGCCGCGTCGGCCAGGAACACCACGCCGGCGAGCGCGACCAGCGCCCGCGCCGCGCCCGGCCTTCCGGCCAGCAGGAAGGCGAGGGCGCCGAGCGCGATGGCGATGCCGTAGGGGTAGCGCTGCCACAGGCAAAGGACGCAGGGGGCCAGGCCGCCCAGGTACTGGAAGGCGAAGGCGGTGCCCAGCGCGAACACGGCGAGGGCGACCACCAGGGCGGCGGCAAGCCGCGGGGACATGCTATCGATCATCGGGCCCGATATAGCAGGTCGCGGCTACAGCAGATAGCGGATCACCAGGAACCCGCCCAGCAGCAGGCCGAAGAAGGCCCAGGCCAGCAGCGGCAGGTTGGCCTCGATGAAGCGGCGGATCGGCGGGCCGAAGCGCCACAGCAGCGCCGCCACCAGGAAGAACCGGGCGCCGCGCGACAGGATCGAGGCGATCCCGAAGGTGACCGGATCGAGCCCGGTGACGCCGCTGGCGATGGTGATGACCTTGTAGGGAAACGGCGTGAAGCCGGCCATGGCGACGATCCACGCGCCCCATTCGTTGTACAGGCCGCGGAACTCCTCGAATTTTCCCAGCGCGCCGTAGAACTCGAGGATCGGCAGGCCGACCGCCTCGTACAGGAAATACCCGATGGCGTAGCCCACATAGCCGCCGACCGCCGAGGCGGCGGTGCAGACCCCGGCGATCAGCCAGGCCCGCTGGCGCGCCGCCAGCACCATCGGGATCAGCATGACGTCGGGCGGGATCGGAAAGAAAGAACTCTCGGCGAAGGCGAGCAGGGCGATCAGCGCCAGCGCGTTGCGGTGTCCGGCGAGACCCATGGTCCGGTCGTAGAGTCGCTGCAGCACGGCCGTTCCCCTGTTCCCGCCTCGCGCCCGTGTAGCAGGGGAAGGCGGATTCGTCCATCGGGGTGCTTGCTTTTCAGGACCGAGCCTCTCACCCCCACCCCGACCCTCCCCCATCGAGGGGGAGGGGGAAGAAAGCAAGGGGAGCGGAACTCACGCGACATCGCCGATGAGTCCCCTCCCCCCTTGTGGGGGAGGGATAGGGTGGGGGGTGTTGCGGCGCGCGGGCAGATCAGAACGCCACGCAGAGCCGCAAGCCGTCATAGATCGCCGCGTGGATGTTGCGCGCCTCCACGGCGTCGCCGATGCGGAACAGTTGGAAACTGCCGTCGGGATTGTTGACCAGCGTCTGCGGCGTAACTTCGATGAAGGCGCCGTGGTCGAGCTCGCCGAGGTTCCGCGACGCCGGCTTCAACGCGAAGTAGATCTCGTCCGCCGGCTGCGTGCCATGCTCGACCACCACCTGGTCGACGATCCGCTCGCTCGTCGTCTTCGAATACTGGTTGTAGAGCCGCGCGGCCAGCTTGTTGCCCTGGCGGGTGACCCCGGTCAGGCGCTCGAACAACGTCACCGTCACGCCGCATTCGCTGAAGGTCTTGATGTAGGCGGGATAGTTCATGCCGCCCATGTCCGGCGCGACCATGCGCTCGGGCGTCACATATTCGAGCCGGGCGCCGGACTTCGCGATGATCTCGGCGGCGCTCATGCCGGGGTGGGTCCCGTGGTCGTCGAAGACCAGCACGTCCTCGGCAATCTTGGCGCTGCCCGACAGCAGGTCCCAGCT
This sequence comes from uncultured Rhodospirillaceae bacterium, assembly GCA_964372215.1. Lineage (GTDB taxonomy): Bacteria > Pseudomonadota > Alphaproteobacteria > Dongiales > Dongiaceae > DAIMFL01. The sequence goes on along the minus strand of CAYJQC010000002.1, from coordinate 27,916 downwards.
CGTGGTCACCAGATCCTCGCCGGATCTGAGGAATCCGGTGAACGGCGTGCCGCCGGTGGCGACGACGACGATGTCCGGCTTCTCGGCCATGACCGTGTCGGCTTCCGCATAGACATTGTAGCGAAAGGCGACGCCGTTGCGTTCGCACTGGTCGAGCCGCCAGTCGACGATACCGACGATCTCCTTGCGGCGGCCGAGCGCGGCCGCGAGATGGAGCTGGCCGCCGGCGCGTGGCGCCGCCTCGAGCACGACGACCTCGTGACCCCGCGCGGCGGAGACGCGGGCGGCCTCGAGCCCCGCCGGGCCGGCGCCGACGATGACGATTTTCTTCGCCGGTCCGCTTCCACGCTCGATCACGTGGGGCATCCTGTCCTCGCGCCCGGTCGCCGCGTTGTGGATGCACAGGGCCTCGCCGCCCTCATACAGCCGGTCGATGCAATAGGCGGCGCCGACGCAGGGGCGGATCTGGTCTTCTTCTCCGCGCATGATCTTGATCCCGATATGCGGGTCGGCCATGTGGGCGCGGGTCATGCCGACCATGTCGAGATGGCCCGCGGCGACGGCGTGGCGCGCGGTCGCCACGTCGTTGATGCGCGCCGCGTGAAAGACCGGCACGCCGAGCTCGCGCTTCACCTGGCCGGCGAGCGCCAGATGGGGCGCCACCGGCGTACCCATGGTGGGGATGACGTGGGACAGCGCCTCGTCTGAATCGATGCGGCCGCGGATCACGTTGATGAAGTCGACCTTGCCGGTCGCCACCAGGCGCCGCGCGATCTCCATGCCCTCGGTCGCGGAAAGCCCCTCCGGGTCGGCCTCGTCCACCACCATGCGGAAGCCGATGATGAAGTCCGGTCCGACGGTGCGGCGCATCTCGTCGAGCGCGGCCAGGCTGAAGCGCATGCGGTTGTCGAGGGAGCCGCCGAAATCGTCGTTGCGCTTGTTGGTGAGCGGCGACCAGAACTGGTCGAGGAAATGGCCGTAGGTCTCGAGCTCGATGCCGTCGAGCCCGGCTTCTTTCATCCGCGCGGCCGCGGCGCCGTAGTCCCTGACCACGCGCGCGATGTCGAAGTCCTCGGCGATCTTGGGGAAGGCGCGATGCGCCGGCTCGCGCACCAGCGAGGGTGCCAGCACCGGCAGCCAGTCCGCCTTGTTCCAGTTGGTGCGCCGGCCGAGATGGGAGAGCTGGATCATCACCGCCGCGCCGTTCTCGTGCACATCGTCGGTGAGGCGGCGGAGCCAGGGCACGATCTCATCCTTGTAGGCGAGCAGATTGCCGAAGGCCTGCGGGCTGTCGGGCGACACCACCGACGAACCGCCGATCATGGTGATGGCGAGCCCGCCCTTCGCCTTCTCCGCGTGATAAAGGCGATAGCGGTCCTTCGGCATGCCGTCTTCGGAATAGGCCGGCTCGTGGCTCGTGCTCATCAGCCGGTTGCGAAGCTCGAGATGCTTCAGCCGGTAGGGCTGGAGCAGGGGATCCTTGGACGCCATCGTCACTCCTGGTTCAGCTGCGTGGTGATGCCGATCTCGATCACGCCGCGGCCCTGTTCGGCGAACGAGCGGAGCAGCAGCAGCACCGGCGTATCCCGGCGCGGAAAGCACTCGTTGCTGTTCACCGGCAGCCGGATGCGGGCATTGTCGAGGCGGATCGTCCGTGGCCGGTCGGTTCCGTTCAGAATCACCAGCCGTCGATAGGTATCGAAGCCGGTCCAGGGCATGAAGTCGGAGCGCCGTACCCGCGGCTCGGGATAGCTGTCGAGATCGGTGTAGGGCTGTACCAGGCACACGGTGTCCCAGTCGACGGTGAGCACGTCCCCGACCGGCAGCACGCCCGGCCCCTGCTGCAGGGCGGCAAACAGCCGGTCGTTGAAGGCCTGCTCGGACTCGCTCAGGAACCGCTGATGGATGTACCACGCGACCCACGCGGACAGCAGAAGGAGCAGCGCGCCGGCCGCGATCCAGATGCCAAGCCTGCCGAGGCGGTTCCAGCCCATCGCCCCGCTGCACTCCCTCTCGATGGTCTTGCCGGTGCCGCACCGATCGGATGCGCCGGCACATGACTGTAAACACGGGAAGCCCTCGCACCGCGCCTGTCAACCGTCAGGCCGGCGCTCCGCCTCCCGCCTAATACCACGCGTCGGCCATCGCCTCCTTCTTGCGGTCGATGAAGTCGCGCAAGCCCTCGTCGACCGCGGGATCGATCGCCGGCGGCTGGTAGCTCCGGAGCATCTCCTGCCAGCGCGCCAGGGCGCGCGCCTGGATGTCCTTCTCGCCGCCGTCGCGCCACTGCTCGAAGGAGTCGTTGTCGCTGAGCTCCGGCTCGTGAAACGCGGTCTGGTAGTTCGCCATGGTGTGGGCCGAGCCCAGGAAATGCTTGCCCGGCCCGACTTCGCGGAAGGCGTCGAGGGCGAAGGCGTTCTCGTCGAGGGTCAGGCCGTTCATGAAGACATGCATCATGCCGAGATGGTCGCAATCCATCACGAACTTCTCGTAGCCCATGACCAGGCCGCCCTCGAGCCAGCCGGCCGCGTGCAGGATGAAGTTGGCGCCGCCGAGCAGCGCCGGCATCAGCGAGTCCGCGCTCTCCTGCGCCGCCTGGGCGTCGGCGGTCTTGGCGGAGGTCAGCGCGCCGCCCAGGCGCAGCGGCACGTTCAGCCGCCGGGCGAGCTGGCCGACCGCGAGATAGGCGAGCGCCGGTTCCGGCATGCCGAAGGTCGGCGCGCCCGATTTCAGCGACATCGAGCTCAGGAAGTTGCCGTAGATGACCGGCGCGCCGGGCCGCACCAATTGCGTGAGCGCCACGCCGGCCATGGTCTCCGCATGGGCCTGCGCGACGGCGCCGGCGGTGGTGACCGGCCCCATGGCGCCGCCCAGGATGAACGGCACCACCACGGTGCACTGGTTGGCCGCGGCATAGGCGCGCAAGGCGCCGGTCATGGTGACGTCGTAGAGCAGCGGCGAGTTGACGTTGATGTTGCCCATGATCACGCAGTTGGCGTCGACGAACTCGCGCCCGAACGCGACGCGGCACATCTCGATCGAATCCTCGGCGCGCTCCGGCGCGGTGACCGCGCCCATGAACGCCTTGTCGGACCATTTGAGATGGGCGTAGACCATCTCCAGATGGCGCTTGTTGACCGGCAGGTCGACCGGCTCGCAGATCGTGCCGCCGGAATGGTGGATCCAGGGCGAGGCGTAGGCCAGCTTCACGAAGTTGCGGAAGTCCTCGATCGAGCCGTAGCGCCGACCCTTCTCCAGGTCGCGCACGAACGGCGAGCCATAGGCCGGCGAGAACACCGTGTTGGGGCCACCGATCTCGACCGAGCGCGCCGGGTTGCGGGCATGCTGGGTGAAGCGCGCCGGGGCGCTGCGCTGGATGATCGCCCTGGCCATGCCGCGGTCCATCCGCACCCGCTCGCCGTCGACGCTGGCGCCGGCCTCCTTCCACAGCCGGATCGTCTCGGGGTCGTCGCGGAACTCGATGCCGATCTCGGCGAGCAGGGTCTCGGCATGGTCCTCGATCGCGGCCAGGCCCTCCTCGCCCAGGATCTCGTAGTACGGGATCTTGCGGGTGATGTAGGCGGGGCCGGACTGGCCGGCGCCGGCGCGCCGCGCCCGCCGGCCCTCGCGGCCACCGGATCTGGCTTCGCCGCGGGCGCCGCGCGCGCCGCCTCCAGCCGCCTCGCCGTCGGTCGCTTCCCTGGTGTCACCCATGGCTTCAGCCTCCCGTCGCGCTCCGCCTCAGACCGGACTGGGCGGTTGGCTCCGCTGCGCGCTTGTCGGGGGCATTGTAGGGATGCCGCTGGCGCCGGTAACGCTGGAAATATCGCTCGGCGTCGGCAAATCGTGGATATGCGCCGCCTGCGATCCCGGTTTTCCGGGAGCGGGGGCGCGGTTCGCCCCGGACGCGGCGTCGGTCGGCGCGCCGTCAGCCGGCGCCGGCCCCGCCCTTCGACACGCTCAGGGCGAGGCCACCGGAGTCATTCGGACCACCTCATGCCGGGCCTGCCGACTCATGAGGCCGTCGCGCCGGCCGTCACGCCGCGCTCAACTGCGCCTGCGCCGCCTTCTCGCGCGCCTGCATGCGCTGCACCCCGGGGCGCGCGTTCATGCGCTCGAAATGCCTGGCGTAGTTCGGCCACTGGCCGGTCTCGAAGCCGAGATAGCCGGCCCAGGCGAAGAATACGTACAGGTAGCAATCGGCGATCGAGAAGGCGCCCAGCAGATAGTCCTTGCCGGCGAGCTGCGCCTCGATGCGGTTGATCCGCTCGGTGACGATGCCGCGCACGTTCTTCACGAATTCCTCGCGGCCCTTCTCGTCGGAGACGAAGGCCTCCGGCCGGAACAGCGGCCCGAAGCTCTTATGCACGTCGCTGGTCAGCCGGGCGAGGGTGGAGAGCGCCTGGATGCGCGCCCAGGGGTCGCTCGGCAGCAGCTTCGCCTGGGGGTTCTGCTCGGCGATCCAGCTCATGATCGCGACATTCTCGGTCAAGGGCTTGCCGTCGACCACCAGGGTCGGGACCTGGCCGTACGGATTGACTTTGAGGAATTCGGGCGCCTTGTGCTGGCCCTTCATCAGCGACAAGGGCTTGGCGTCGAAGCTGGCCCCGGCTTCCTCGAGCGCGATATGGGGCGCCATCGAGCAGGCGCCGGGGGCGAAGTAGAAGGTGAGCATGAGAAGCCTCCGGGAAACGGCGGAACGGGTTATGGAACGGGTGTTTCCGAGATTTCACCAGCCGGTATGCAATCGCAAGCAGGCACGTTTTCGTAACCATGGCGAAGTCGCGCAAATCCGGATTGCCGGAACGATCGGCGGCGGCTCAGGCGGGGGCGAACACCGCGACCGGCTCGGCCACGCCGCGCAGGGTATGCGATCCCAGGGCCCGCAGGCGCCGGCCGCTGGCGGCGGCGAAGCCGGAAGAGGCGAGCACCGGCTCGCCGATCTCCTTGGTCAGGCCCTGCAGCCGGCTGGCGTGGTTGACCGCCGGCCCGATCACCGTGAAGTCGAGGCGCCGCCTGGTGCCGATATTGCCGAAGGCGACCTCGCCGAGATGCAGCGCCAGGCCGCAGGCGATCGGCTCGCCACCCGTCGCCGCCAGCTCGGCGGCCAGCCGTTGGGTGCCGTCGTGGGCCGCGATGGCGGCGTCGAGCGCGCGGCTGCAGGTGCCGGCCGGATCGTCGCCAACCCGGAATACCGCCAGCAGCCCGTCGCCCATGAACTTCAGGATCTCGCCGCCCTCGGCCTCGACGGCGTCGCCCAGCACGTCGAACCAGCGATTGAGCAGGGCGATCACCTGGCTGCGCGGCAGCAGTTCGCTCATCGCCGTGAAGCCGCGCAGATCGGCGAACAGGATGGCGGCGCTCATGGTCTCGACGTCGCCGCGGTCGATGCGGCCCTCAAAGACCTGGGCGCCGGCGTCGCGTCCGACATAGGCCGCCAGCAAGTCGACCGCGATTCGCCGCAGCATCACCCGTTCGGCGGACGGCGAGTACAGCGACGCCGCCTGGCGCAGCCGGGCGAGCGCGGTGGCGTCGAAGCCGCCGGGTGCCCGGGTGGCGAACGACATGGCGGCGGTGCGGCTGCGGTCCTGGAACGGCAGCGGCAGGACCAGGTAGTCGCTGGTGCCCTCGGCCGCCAGCTCGTCGAGCAGCGCCATGCCCCGTGTGGGCTCGCCGGCGCGCCAGCGGAACGGCTGGTTGGTCTCGTCGACGATGTAGACCGGGCTGTTGAGATAGGCGCTGCTGGTGGCCATCCCGGCGCGCGACATTTCCCGGCGGTCGAGCGCGCCCTCCTGCCAGGTCACCCGGATGCCGCTGTCCTCGGGATGCAGGGTCTCCAGGATCAGGCTGACCCGGCTCATCGGAATCGCCGCCGTCAGCCGCGCGCAGAAGCCGTCGAACCGCTCGGTCGGGGGAACCTGCGCATCGGCCGCCTCGACCAGCCAAGCGGCGAGCGCGGTCAGCAGCGCCTGTTCGGCGGGCGCCGCTGCGCCGTCGTCCTGTGCCGGGTTGGCGGGCATCCTGTGCGACCTCCATGGCAGGCGGCTGTCGGAACGGCCGCGCGACACCGGCATCCAGGCGCAGGCTGGCGGCCCGCGCCATGTCGCCGCCAAACTGGATATCCGGTCGATCGGCTCGAGCTTGCGCCGGCCGGGGTCATGATGCGTCCGGCGGGTTGGCCAGCGCAACCGCCGGGCGCCATCATAGCCAGGGCGGAAGCGCTTGCGGCCGGGCCCGCCCTGGCTATGATGGCGCCCGCCGCGCGGGGGAGCGCCCGCATGCGGCGATGTCCACGGGCCCCTGTGGCGGAATTGGTAGACGCGGCAGACTCAAAATCTGTTATCCGCAAGGATGTGGGAGTTCGAGTCTCCCCGGGGGCACCATTCTCCTTCCGAGCGCCACATTCTGCCCGGACCCATGGCCGCCGCGGCGCGCTACGCCCCCTTGTTGCGTTGGAGCAGGAAGCGTTCCCGGTTGGCCGGGTTGTCGATGAAGGTGGCGAGCCGGTCATGCAGGTCGGCCAGGCTGCGCGCCCGTGCCGCCTCGCGTTTGACCAGGGTCTTGGCGAGCGGGCCGATCGCGCCGGCCAGCGCCTTTTCGATGGCGGCGAGCTGCTCGGGCTCGAACCGCGCGGCGCGCCCCCGCGCCGGCGGGTCCTCCCGCTGCGGTGCCAGGTCCGGCCGGATCTCGGACGGGACGCCGGCGAGAAAGCGGTCGCGATCGCGCTCGGTCGGGATCGCGGCGGCGATGCTGCGATAGAACGATGGCGCGTCGGCGGCGGCGGTCGCGGCGCGGGCCACCAGCAGCTCGGCCAGCGGGCCGATCAGCACGGCCAGGCGCTGCTTTTCCTGCTCGACCAGCTCCGGCGGCATCGCGCTCGATCCGTCGCCCGGATAGGCCGCCGCCTCGGCCACGGTCATGACGTATTCCCGGTCACCGCCCGGGGCCTCGTCCGTGTCCTCGTGCCGTGCAGGCCTGGGGCTCGGCGAATCCGTGACCGCGTAGACCTGGTGCTCCTGGACATGCTTGTCGTGGCGCACGCCGAGATAGCTGAACAGCCGCTCGTTGCCTTCGTCGAGCCGCGACACCACCTCGAAATAGGCGCGGCTGACCAGGATCTGGCCCTCCTCGGCGAAGCTCATGATGCGCTGGGCGAAGTTGATGCCGTCGCCCAGCACGTTCGGGCGGCCGTTCAGGTCGCGCATCAGCTTGATCGGCCCGAGATGGATGCCGGTGCGCAGGGACTGCTTGGCGATGCCGGTCACCTGGCGCGCCGCCGCGTTGATCTCCATGGCGATGAACAGCGCCTGCTCCGGCTCGCCCATCAGGCAGATCGCCATGCCGTCGCCGGTGTCGACGATGATGCGGTCGCCTTCGGGCACGTTGCCGATCGCCTTGCCGACGATCTCGTTCAGCCGGACCTTCATCGCGGTCTGCGGCGCGATGCGCGCGCGGCTGTAGCCGACGATGTCGACGAACACCGTGCTGGCGATGGCGGTCTTGCCGTTGCGCGCGGTCATGTCCGGGCCGGTCTCAGGAATCGATCATCTTCATCGCCTGCTGCAGGCTGCGCCGCATCCGGTTGAAGGACGCGCCGAGCTGGCCGATCTCGCCGTGGCGCCGCTCGGCGAACTCGGGAATCTCGAAATTGCCGGTGCTGACGTCGTCGGCCGCCTTCGCCATGCGGGTGATCGGCCCGACGATCATCCGGCTCAGCATCACGTTCAGCACGATGTAGAGCACGGCGAAGACGAACACCAGCGACGCCATGGCGGTGACGAAGGCGCGGTTGGCGTTGTCGATCGCCACCGACATCGGCACCGACACGATCTGGGCGCCGATCACCTCGTCGAGCTTCCAGCCGAAGCCGTTGTTCTCGCCATAGAGCGCGATCATCGAGGGCGGCGCCGCCGACGGCGTGCTGTGGCAGGTCAGGCAGGCTTCGCTGGAGACGCGCAGCGGGCTCGCGATGAACAGCGAGCGGCCGGTCGGGGTGTCGCGGATGCCGTCGATCGCCTTGGTCTGGTCGCCGTTGCGGCGGAACTGCTGGATCAGGTCGGCCTCCCAGTCGACCGCGCGGTCGATCGGATTGGTCGGGTTGAGCGTCGCTTCCTTGTAGCTGTATTCGCTGTAGTCGGTCGGCAGGCGCCCCAGGGTGTCGGTTGCGGCGAAGGCGGGCACGGTCTGCGGCAGGAAAGTCTGCTCGAGATAGGGCTCGAGCTCGGGCCGCACGTTGTCCACGGTGTAGGAGCGGATCGCGTGCGCGACCTCGATCATCAGCCGCGCCTTCTGCAGGACTTCCTGGCGGGCATTGGCCTGCAGCTGCTGGTACACGAGCGCGCCGGAGCACAGCAGCCCGAGCACGAAGACCACGGTCAATACCAGATTGAATCTGAGGCGAAGCCCCATCTGCGCCTCCCGTACTCGCGTGCGGATGTCGCGTGGTGCGCGCCGTGGCGCAATCCCCTGCGCAGTCCCAGCGGCTCGAAGCCCGCAAGATACAATGGGCGGCGCCGCAGCGGGCAGATAATTCGCCCCGCAGGTCGGCGCGCGGCCGGATCAGGGCGATGGTCGCCCTGGACCAAGGTCGCCCCGGATCGGCTGAATCCGAGGCGTGGACATTGGTCTACTTGATTGAAGTAGAGCAAGATTCAGGGATCGCATTGTTTCAGTGCGATGCGATCGCGCGCTGGCCGAGGGCGACCCGGCGCACGAATTCCGCGAAGGCGGCGAGCTGCAGGGCGATGTGGTCGCGGGTCGCGGCGTCGCCGAGGGTTCCCGTGACCTCGTCCACCTTGCTGCGCACCTCGCGCACCATCACCTCGGGCTTGTTGAGCAAGTAGGCGTCGAGGAACACCAGCACCTGGCGCAGGTGATACTGCGCGCGGGCGCCGCCCAGCCCGCCGGGCGAGGCGCTCTGGATCGCCACCGGCTTGCCGGCGAACGGCTGGTTCGGCAGCCGCGAGATCCAGTCGATGGCGTTCTTCAGCCCGCCCGGTACCGAGTAGTTGTATTCCGGCGTCACGATCACGACACCGTCCGCGGCGCGGATCGCCGCGCCCAGCGCGGCCACCAATGCCGGGATTCCCTCGGCCTGCAGGTCGGCGTCGTAGACCGGCAGGCCGCGGATCGACGGCAGCGGCGCGATCTCCACCCCGGCGGGGGCGAGCGCCGGCAGCGCCCGCGCGATCATCGCGTTGTAGGAGCCCTGGCGCAGGCTGCCGAGCAGGGTCACCAGCTTGAGCGGCGTTGTTCCGGCCATGGCGGCTCCTTCGGCGGGATGGGCGCGTGCGGGGGGCAGCGGCGGCGCGCCACGCGGACGGGGAACGAGGATAGGCGATCGCGGCCCAAGCCGACCAGCGGCGCGGCGTGACGCGACTGCGTGGACATTGCATGGGTCTCGACAGCCGCCTTCACGGCGCGCGCCGCAATGCCCATGTTGTCGGGAACACCCGTTCCCGATTCCCGGAGGTTCATCGCATCATGGCCGGCACCGCCCACGCCAACCGCCGCATCGTCCTCGCCGCCCGCCCCAGGGGCGCGCCGAGGCCGTCCGATTTCCGGCTCGAGGAGTCGTCGCTGCCGGCGCCGGTGGACGGCCAGGCCCTGGTGCGGGTCCTGTGGACATCGATCGATCCCTATATGCGCGGCCGGATGAACGACGGCCCGTCCTATGCGACGCCGGTGGCGATCGGCGGCGTCATGGGCGGGGCCGCGGTCGCCCGGGTGCTCCAGTCGCGCCATCCCGGCCTTGCGCCCGGCGATCTGGTCGCCGGCCGCGGCGGCTGGCAGACCCACGCGGTGGAGGACGGCGCCGCGCTGCTGAAGCTCGATTCGGCGATGGCGCGGCCGTCCCTGGCGCTCGGCGTGCTCGGCATGCCCGGCTACACCGCCTGGCACGGGCTGCTGGAGATCGGCCGGCCGAAATCCGGCGAGACCGTCGTGGTCTCCGCCGCCACCGGCGCGGTCGGCGGGGTGGTCGGCCAGCTCGCGAAGCGGACCGGCTGCCGCGTGGTCGGCATCGCCGGAGGCGCAGACAAATGCGCCTGGGCGACAGACACGCTCGGCCTCGATTCCTGCCTCGATCACCGGGCCGGCGATCTCGCCAAGCGCCTCGCCGCCGCCTGCCCAGACGGCATCCACGTCTATTTCGAGAATGTCGGCGGCACGGTGCTCGACGCGGTGCTGCCGCTGCTCAACATCGGCGCCCGCGTGCCGGTGTGCGGGCTGATCTCCCAGTACAACATGGATCGCCTGCCCGACGGGCCGGACACCCGGCCGCGCCTGCTCTCCACCGTCCTGACCAGGCGGGTGACCCTGCAGGGCTACATCATCAGCGACCACTGGGACCGCTTCCCGGAGTTCCTGCGGGCGATGGCGCCGCTGGTCGCCGACGGCGCGATCCGCTACCGCGAGGACGTGGTCGAGGGCCTGGAGAACGTGGTGCCGGCCTTCATTGGGCTGCTCGAGGGCCGCAACTTCGGCAAGCTGGTGGTACACGTCGCCGATTGAGCTGCATCATGTCCGCCGGCCGAAGCGTCAACCGTGTCGGCGCGCGCGATCGTCGCCGCGTCACCGGGGCGCCCGCGTCATCGCGGCGCCGAGGTGGCGTCGTGCAGCAGCAGGTCGAGCTGCGCGGCGTCGAGATCGACGTGATAGAAGCGGTGATAGAAGCTGCGGGTCTCCTCGCGCAGATCCTGTGTAAACAAATCGGGATACAGCACCGCCATCAGCCAGCGCACCCCGATCAGCCGGTTGACGCCGGGCGGCGAGTCGAGCCAGCCGAACGGCAGGCTCGGCTGCAGGTAGACACGGCCCTGGCGCACGGCATCGACCCCCCGCCACCGCGGATTGCTGGCCACCGATCGATAGAACGCCGGATCGAGGGCGAGGATCACCTCCGGGTTCCAGGCCAGGACCTGCTCCATCGATACGGTGGCGAGACCGCCGCTGCCGGCCGCAGCGGCAACGTCGACGGCGCCGACGGCTTCCAGCACCTCGACGTCGCTCGATCCGGCGAGGCCGGTTTCCAGCCCATCCGGTCCGCGGCCGCAATAGACCCGGGGTCGCCGGCCGGCCGGAATCGCACTGAGCTTCGCCGCCAGTTCGCCGAGTGAGGTTTCGGCATACTCCGCGAGTTCCTCGGCGACCTCCTCGACGGCGAGCATCCGGCCCAGCAGGCGCGTGCTGTCCGACATCTTCGCGAGGTCGCCGTCGAGCAGCGCATAGGGAATTCCGGTCTGCGCCTGGACCCGGTCGGCCAGCGCGACAGCGGTCGCGTCGATGCTGCCCATGTCGAGGATCAGGTCGGGCGCGAGCGCCAGAACGGTCTCGATGGTCGCGGCGTTGTCCTTGCCGGTGAGCCCGCCAAGGACCGGCAGGTCGCGATACGGCGCGGCCAGGAATTCCTTCTCGGCCGGGCGCGGCTCGCGCACCCAGCCGATCAGCGTCTCCGGCGCCACGGCATAGAGTGCCACCGAGGCCGGCAACCCGGCCGCCCGGATGCGGGCCGGCGGCGCCGGTAGCGTAAACCGCCGGCCGGCGGAATCGACGAAGTCGCCCGCCGCCGCCGCGGCGCGGCGCCGGCCGAGCGCCGCGGCGGCCACGGCACCGGTGACGAGGCCGCCAAGCCCCCTGATGAATCGGCGACGGTCCGGCATGAATTTCCTTCCGATTGCTGCGACCGCGACCCCGGCGGGCGGCGCCGCCGACCGCCGACGGGACCGCCATCATGGCCCAGCAATCCGCCCGGCAAAAGGCCGGGGCCGGCCCCCGGGGCGGCATTTCCGCGGTATCTGGTCGATGTCGGGCAGGCCGCCGTCCGGCCCGGACTCCATAGCGAACTCTGAGCAGTAGGTGTCGCACCTGTGCTGTACCGGGGCCGTGCAAACGGTTTCCATGCCGATGCGACCCTGTCGCTCCCCAGGCGGCGCGGAACCCGGAGCGGATTCGACCATCATGCGATCGCACGTACAGGTGGCCGTCATCGGCGGCGGCATCGTCGGCTGCAGCATCCTCTATCACCTGACCAGGCTCGGCTGGCGCGACGTCGTGCTGGTGGAGCGCAGCGAGCTCACCTCGGGCTCGACCTGGCACGCGGCGGCCAACATGCACGTCATGCACGGCGTGCCGAACGTCGCCCGCCTGCAGCGCTACAGCGCCGAGCTCTATCGCGGGCTGGAGGCGGAGACCGGCCAGTCCTGCGGTATCCACAATCCCGGCGGGCTCTACCTGGCGTCGAGCCGCGAGCGCCTCGACGAGTTCAAGAGCCAGCGCGCGCGGGCGCGCTACATGGGGCTCGACTTCGAGTTCCTGACCATGGACGAGGTCAAGCGCATCAACCCGCTGGTGAAGACCGACGGGCTGCATGGCGCCATGTTCGACACCAGCGACAGCCATGTCGATCCGGCCGGCGTGCCGCAGGCGCTGGCGCGCGGCGCGCGCGCGAACGGAGCCGAGATCTATCGCCACAACGCGGTCGTCGAGCTGAAGCCGCAGGCCGACGGTACCTGGCTGGTGGTGACCCAGCAGGGCAGCATCGCCGCCGAGCGGGTGGTGAACGCCGCCGGACTGTGGGCGCGCGAGGTCGGGGCGCTGGCCGGCGCCTATCTGCCGCTGCAGCCGATGGAGCACCAGTATCTGGTGACCGACGCCATCCCCGAAGTGGCGGCGCTCGCCAAGGAGATCCCGCTCACCCGCGACTACGATGCCGAGTACTACCTGCGCCAGGAGGGCCAGGGGCTGCTGCTCGGCGCCTACGAGCGCGACGGCAGGCCCTGGGCGGTCGATGGCACCCCGGCCGATTTCGGCCAGGAGCTGCTGGTCCCCGACATCGACCGCATCGCCGCCAACTATGCCGCGGCGGCCGAGCAGATTCCCTGCCTCGCCGAAGCCGGCATCAAGCGCGTGGTCAACGGCCCGATGGTGTTCTCGCCCGACGGGCTGCCGCTGATCGGGCCGATGCCGGGCCTGCGCAACTACTGGGTCGCGGCCGGCGTCATGGCCGGGTTCTCGCAGAGCGGCGGCCTCGGCATGGCGCTCGCCGAATGGCTGGTCGGCGGCGAGCCGCCGATGGATCTGTTCGCGCTCGACGTGGCGCGCTTCGGCGACTTCGCCACGCCGCGCTACACCCTGGCCCGGGTGCTGGAGAACTATTCCAAGCGCTTCGGCATCGCCTATCCGTTCGAGGAGCGCGAGGCCGGCCGCCCGGCGCGCACCACGCCGATCTACGATCGCCAGAAGGCGGCGGGCGCGGTGTTCGGCCCGGTCTTCGGCACCGAGCGGCCGCTGTGGTTCGCGGCGCCCGGCACCGAGCCCCGCGACCTGCTGTCGTTCCGCCGCCCCAACTGGTTCGCGGCGGTCGGCGAGGAGGCGCGCGGCCTGCGGGCCGGCGTCGGCCTGGTCGACATCGCGAACTTCGCGAAATACGAGGTCGAGGGACCGGGCGCCGCTTCCTTCCTCGACCGGGTGCTGGCCAACCGCCTGCCGTCGAAGCCCGGGCGCATCTGCCTGGCGCCGATGCTGAACCCGGCGGGCGGCATCGTCGGCGACTTCACCGTGACCCGGCTCGGCGGCGAGCGCTTCTATCTGATCAGCGCCGGCTCGGCCGAGCGCTATCATCTGCGCCGCTTCGCCGACGCGATGCCGGAATCGGGGGTGAGCTTGCGCGCCGTCACCATGGCGACCGGCGCCTTTGCGGTTGCCGGGCCGAACGCCCGCGCGCTGCTGCAGCGGCTGACCCCGGCCGACCTCTCGAATGAGGCCTTTCCCTTCCTGACAGCACGCGAGCTCGATCTCGGGCCGACCCGCGCCCTGGTGCTGCGGGTCGCCTATACCGGGGATCTCGGCTACGAGATCCACTTCCCGATCGCCTATCAGCTGGCGCTGTTCGAGGCCCTGCGGACGGCCGGCGCCGATCTCGGCCTCACACTGGTCGGCGCCCGGGCCATGGATTCCCTGCGCCTGGAGAAGAGCTACGGCCGCTGGGGCGCCGAGTACACCGCCGACACCACCCCCTACGAGGCCGGGCTCGACCGCTTCGTCCGGCTCGACAAGGGCGACTTCGTCGGCCGCGACGCGCTGCAGCGCCGGCAGAACGAGGGGCCACGCTACGTCCTGGTGACCCTGGCGGTCGCGGCCGACGACGCCGACTGCGTCGGCAACGAGCCGGTCTGGCGGAACGGCGACGTGATCGGCGCGGTCACCTCCGGCGGCTTCGGCCACAGCGTTGGCCAGAGCATCGCCCTCGCCTATGTGAGGCCCGGCCTGGAGCCGGACGGCCGCGACTTGGCGGTCGAGATCCTCGGCGAGCGGCGGCCGGCCCGGCTGGTCGCCGGCTGCCTGTTCGACCCCCAGGGCGCCCGCCTGCGCGCCTGAGCCCGCCGCCGCCCGTTCGCTTTTGCCGCGCGAAGCCGCGACGGCCCGGATCGGCCGTCCTGCCGGCGCGTCGCCGGCGACGCGCGCTGCGGCGAAAAACGCCGTCCCTGCGGGGCCTTGGCAATTCTCCTAAAATTCGAGACAGTTTTCGAAGAAACTCTAGGTTAATTTAAGCAAAACTCGATGTAGCATTAATCATTACTACAATTATCTATAGTTTTGTCTTGACTTAGCCGAGGCTTTGTCGGATAAACGAGACGTGTTCGAGCAGGCTCCGTCTTAATCTTCTGTAGGAGGGCCAGGACGATGATCTCCCTGCTGCGCCGCCTCACGACCGATGCCTCGGGTGCCACTGCGATCGAGTATGCGCTGATCGCGGCCCTGGTCTGCCTGGCGCCGTTCGCGGCCTTCGGCGCCGGCGGCGACGCCATCGTCGGACTGATCAACCAGGCCGCCCACGAGCTGGTGGCGGCCGGACCCGACGCGCATCTGAACGTGCTTCCGCCGGCCGACCTCGACAGGAACACGCTGCCCTGACCGGCCGCCGGCTCCTGCGTGCGACGATCCCTGAGTCCCGCGTTTCCGGCCTTGCCTGCGCGTATCCGCTTCTGACGTCCCCGATTGCTACCCTGGGGGTTCGGGTCTTCCCCTGGACCCGGCCCCCATCGCAGCCGACCCTGCGGGGCCGGCTCATCTGACGGCCGGCGCGGGTTCCCCCTTCCTGCGCCGGCCGTTTCATATTGGCGGAACGCCGGCTGTCTTATGTTGGCGGCACGCCAAGGGTCGGGCCGGCGGATCAGCGGTCGCCGGCGGCGGGCTCCGTCCCGGTCCGGTCGGCGAGCGTGTAGCTGCGCAGGCTCTCCGCCACGGTGATGCGGAAATCCGCGAAGATCTCGGACTTGCCGAGCGCCTGGACGGCGGCGTGGCTGGCGTCGCCGTGCCAGGCCGCGACCGCCTGCTGGTCGCGCCAGAACGACACCGAGACATACTTTCCGGGCGTGCTCAGGCTCTCGAAGCGCTCGACCGAGAGGAAGCCGTCGATGGTCTCGAGCCGCGGGCGCAGCCCGGCGGCGAGGTCGAAGTAGCGCGGCCCCTGGCCGGGCTGCATGGTGACTTCGAAGACGACGACGATCATGGCGGAGAACTCCGGGCTAATACGCGGGCACGTACGATCGCGGCGCGCCCAGGATGGGCGATCGCCAGTCTCGGCTCAATCCCGACAATGAGACGCAGACCAGGGTTACCGCCGCGCCATCTGGTCCAGGTGCTGGCGGCGGGCGCGGGTCTGTTGCTGCAGGTCGCGCAGCTCCAGCATTTTTCCGTCCCCCGTCGCCGCGGCGCCGGTCTTGCCGCCGGCCACGAGGATGCGGCCGAAGCTGGCCTGCAGGGTCGCCTTGTCGTCGTCGAAATCGCCGTGATGGGTGGCGCGCGAAGCCTGCAGCGGATCGGCGGATTCGTTCGGCGCCGTGATCCAGGCGAGCTTGCCGGATTTCCGCAGCGCGGAAAGGGTCGCGGAACCCTCGATGCTGCGCGCCAGGCCGAGAACCGGCACGCCCTGGTCGCGCCCCTTCGCGCCGGCGATGCGCGCCCGCGCCTCGAAGGCGCGGCTGACGAGATAGAGCAGCGACTTGTGATAGATCCCGGCGCAGTCGTCGTCCTGCTCGGCCCGGTCGTTCAAGGTGAACAGCGCGGCGTTGCCGATCGCGCCCGACTTGATCCCGGGGACATAGGCCTGTTCGAACAGCTCGACCGTGCAGGCCGGCGCCCACAGGGTGCAACTCGCCACCGACTGGCCGAGGCCCTGGGCGCCCTTCATCGGTCCGTCGGCGATCTTGCCCTTGGCGGTCAGGAGCTGCAGCAGCGGCGCCATGAAGATGGCGCCGGCGCTGTGCGCGACCACGTGGATTTCGAGCTTGCCGAGCTTGACCAGCTCCCGCAGCACCAGCCGCGCGCCGCCCTCGGGGTCGGTCGTGGCGCCGAGCGCGTTCTCCTTCATCTCGTCCCAGGCGGCCTTGCCGGAGAACGCGCGGGCGATCGGCTCGATGGTGTCGTCGAGCCGGTCGAGCATGAAGTCCTTGGCGGTGTCGAGAATGCCTTCCGGCCGGCGCCGCCCGAGCGCGTCGGAGAGAATGTTGCGCAGGGTGGTCCAGTAGTCCGACTTCCAGATGAACGAGACCGGGAAGATCTTTGCCTCGAGCAGCGTCTGGCGGTAGTCGGCGACCCGCTGGATCGCCGAGGCCTCGTCGACCAGCCCGCCATGGGCATAGAGCAGCACCCGACGCGTCGGCCAGCCGGCGGTCGACTTCGCCAGCTCGCGGCCGATCATGGTCTTGATCTGGCCGGCGTTGGTGCCGAAGGTCCCGGTGTCGCGCAGCCGCCCGTCATTGCCGATGCTGACGATGTGCGGTCGCAGGGCGCAGAACGTTTGCCCCTCATAGGCCTGGGGCGCGGCGGCGCGCATGGCCGCGGTGGCGTTCTCCTGGTGCAGCTCGATCGGCACGCCGAGCCGTGCCACCCAGACGTCGAGGCCGTTCTTCAGCCAGTCGTCATAGGCGATGCGGGCGAAGCCGGCGCGGCCCCAGCCCTTGCCCCAGGAATTCTGGATCCAGAAGCCTTCGGTGTCATAGCCGATGATGGCGAAGGCATGGCCGCCCAGCAGCTCCCCCTTGAACGGGATGATGCCGGTGCGGGTGTCGACCTTGTCCCAGCCCTCGTGCACGCTCGAGGTGGCGAACAGCGCGCCGGCCTCGGTGATGGCGCTGTGCATGGCCACGAGATCGCCGTGGTTGACGCGGAAATAGGCGCCGAGCGGCCGGCGCAGCGCGTCGACGGCGCGCGGCTGCGACAGCTCGCGGTCGCTCCTCTTGGGGTCGTAAGGCCAGGTGCGCTCGGCGCAGATGCCGTGCTTGTGCCAGCCCTTCATGGCGCCGCGCGCGCTCGAGCCGTCGTAGTTCTCGCCCGGCCATTCGTCATAGCGCTTGGCCATCTCGTAGATCATCCGCGGGCTGACCGGCGAGGCGTCGGCCGGCTTGCCGATCTGGCGCAGCAGGTAGTTGGCCACGGTGGCCAGGCCGAAGCCGGTGCAGGCGCCCTCGGCGCCCTGGTCGAGGATCGGCACCTTGAGCGTGCGCCAGCGCGCCAGCGGCATCTCCGGCCGCACCTCCACCAGGGTCGGCACGTACATGCGGTCGCGGAAGTCGACGGTATCCGGCAGGGCGTCGAGATTGCGCTTCTTGGCGCGGCTGGCTGCGGCTGCTGTCTTGGCCAAGGCTTCCTCCCCATGTGGCGCGCCGATGTCGTTCGACCAGATTTCATGCGCGTCGCGCGTCGTGTCCGCGTCCGCGCAGACGCCGACCCGGGCCGGGCGGCGCGCGCCGGGTGACCGGTCGGGAAGAATGGGTGGGCCGACGGTCGGCATCGCAGAAGGTCGGGCCGTCCTGGCGGGCGAACCATGTCCGGCATCCTGCCGGCCATGCGGCCTCCATCCCACGGCCTCGGCGGCGTCGCCGGCAGACCGCTTCGGTCCGCAGCCTATACCGAAACCGAAACCCGAAAAAGTGCCGCCGGCCGGCTAGGGCAAATCGCTTCGGCGGTGCCGAGGTCGCGCTATGGGCTTCCTAGATCCCGCCCTCGTTGACCGCGATCAGGTGGCGGGCATAGCGCCGCGACTGCTCGAACATGCGGGCCGCGTCGTCGGGCGAGTCGACGTAGGACCAAGCCATCACCGCGACCGGCCACTGCCCGATCAAGGTGAGCGCGGCCACTGATGCCAGGGTCCGGTCGCGGCCGGAACTCTCGTAGTGCATGAGTTGGGAGATGTAGACGGCGATGTCGTCCTCGCTCAGCGGCCGGATCTGGTAATCCGGATCGAACGTGCTCTCGAACTGCGGCACCAGCGACTCGAGAATCCGGACGGCCATCGCTTCGGACTCGGCGGCGCTCTCGTCGAAAATGCGCTTGCCCTCGTCGCCGTCGAGCATGGCGCCGAGCGCAGACACGTAGGTCGCGCGGTCGACGTCGATGCTCGGCGGGCCGCCGTCCTCGTCGACGAATACGATGGCGATATAAAGTGTGGGAAACGGCGACACGGCGAGCGGATTCCGCGCGACCCGCTCGAGCCAGGCGCAATCGGTGGAAAAGCCGATGGGAATGCCGTCCGGGCCGAGCGACGCGCGCATCGAATCGATCAGGGTGCGGGCGATGATCCCCTGGTCGATGATGGCGCATTGGCCGAGCAGCGGCGGCGCCTCGATCCGGCCGCGCGCGCCGAGATCGAGCGCCTGCACCGGCATCGGGCTGCGCGGCAGGGCGGCCGGCTGGGCGGGCTCCGCCGCCGGCGGCGCCGACGGTTGCTGCACGGTCCGCGCGGCGCCGTCGCGGCCCGATTCGGCCGATGCCGGCGCCCCGGCGAGCATCAGTGCGAGGGCCGTGGCCAGGGCGGGGAAGGCGGAAAATCGGAAGATCATGAGGAGTCCGAGGCCCCCTTCTGTGCGACCGGATCGGAGGCTCAGCCTGCCACAGCGGTCGCAAGCTGGCCATCGCACTGATCGACCTGTGGCGCGTCGCGCGGGACGCCCGGTGCCCCGTCATGGCAAGGTTGGCGCAGTCCGGCGGCCGGGTGGTCGCGGACGCCATAACAACCACCGGACAGCGACCATGAGCGAACGGTATCTCGAGGACATCGCCGTCGGCCAGGTCTTCGGCTCCGGCCGGATCACGGTCGAGGCCACGGAGATCAAGGACTTCGCCGCCGCGTTCGATCCGCAGCCGTTCCATCTCGACGAGGATGCCGCGCGCGGCTCGATGTTCGGCGGGCTGGCGGCCAGCGGCTGGCATACGGCGGCGCTCACCATGCGGCTGCTGGTCGAGGGCGAGCTCGAGATCGCCGGCGGCATCATCGGTGCCGGCTGCGACGAGCTGCGCTGGCCGCGGCCGGTGCGCCCCGGCGACGAGCTGCACACCGAAAGCGAAGTGCTGGAGGTGCGGCCGTCGAAGTCGCGGCCGCAGCAGGGGCTGGTCAAATTGCGGACGACCACGCTCAACCAGAACGACGAGCCGGTGCAGGTCTTCGTCGGCAACCTGGTGGTGCCGCGGCGTTGAGACCGGCAGCGCGCACGATTCTCGAAGCCGTGCCGCTTGCGCATGATTGGCTCAGGAGGACAGCATGATCACATCCCTGACCGGATTCCCCGACAACATCGTCGCACTCGAATGCAAGGGACATGTCACCCGGCGCGACTATGAGGCGGTCCTCGTGCCAGCTGTCGAGACGGCGCTCGAACGGCACGACAAGGTCCGGCTCTACTATCTGATCGGCAGCGATTTCGCTGGATTCGATCCCGGCGCCGTTTGGCAGGACTTCAAGGTCGGCATCGAGCATCTTCTGCGCTGGGAGCGGATCGCCGTCGTCACCGACGTCGGCTGGATCAGACACTCAATTGTGGCGTTCGGCTTCCTGATTCCCGGCGACGTGAGGGTCTTTCCAACCTCGGATGCCTCGGGCGCGCGCGATTGGATCGTCGCGGCGTAGCACCGGCATCGCCGGCAAGGTCCCGGTCAATCGCCGGCCGGCGCGCCCGGCGGATGGTGGCGGATGACCTCGAGGAACGCCGCGCCATGGCGTTCGAGCTTCACCTGCCCGACGCCGTGGATGCCGCTGAGCTGGTCGAGAGTCGACGGCCGCCGCGTCGCCATCTCCAGCAGCGTGCGGTCGGGGAAGATCACATAGGCCGGTTGCGACTGCTCGCGGGCGAGATCGAGGCGCAGCGATTTCAGCGCGGCGAGCAGCCCGGAATCGGCGTCGCCCGCATCGAGCGCGGGCATGGTGCCGCGGCGGCGCCGTCCGCCGGCCCCGCTGCGGTCCAGCAGGTCGGTGCGCAGCTCGATCCGGCCATCGCCGCGCAGCACGTGGCGGCCCTCGTCGGTCACCGACCAGCTGCCATGTTCGGCGATGTCGAGGGAGATGAGCCCGGCGGCGTAGATCTGCCGGAAGATCGAGCGCCAGGCATTGGCGTCGCGGTCCTTGCCGACGCCGAAGGTCGGCAGGGACTGGTGGCCGCGCCGGGTGATCCCGTCGGTCGCGTTGCCGACCAGGATCTGCACCAGATGCTCGGTGCCGAAGCGCTCGCCGGTGCGCAGGATCGCCGACATCGCCTTCTGCGCCTCGACCGTGCCGTCGAACGACGCGACGCCGTCCTGGCAGAGGTCGCAATTGCCGCAGGGCTCGGACAGTTCGTCGAAATAGGCGAGCAGGGTCTGGCGCCGGCAGCGCGGCGCCTCGCACAGCGCGATCAGCGCGTTGAAGCGCCGGCGCTCGATGCGCTTGCGCTCCTCCGGCGCCTCGCCCTGCTCGATCTGCAGCCGCCGCAGCCGCATGTCGTCGAGGCCGTAGAGGGTCAGCGTGTCGGCCGGCAGACCGTCGCGCCCGGCGCGGCCGATCTCCTGGTAATAGCCCTCGACGTTCTGCGGCAGGTCGGCATGGCAGACGAAGCGAACGTCCGGCTTGTCGATGCCCATGCCGAAGGCGATGGTCGCCACCATGACGATGCCGTCCTGCTGCAGGAACGCGTCCTGGTTGGCGCCGCGCGCGGCCTGCTCCATCCCGGCATGGTAGGGCAGCGCCCGGTGCCCCGCGGCGGCGAGCGACGCGGCCAGCGCCTCGGTACGCTTGCGCGAGGCGCAATAGACGATGCCGCTCTGCCCCCGCCTTGCGGCCAGGAAATCCGAGATCTGCCGCGTGCCGCCGGCCTTCGGCCGCATGGCGAGGCGCAGATTGGGCCGGTCGAAGGAGCGCAGGAAGATCCGCGGCGCGGCGGCGAACAGCTTCTTCGCCATGTCGGCGCGGGTCGGCGCGTCGGCGGTGGCGGTCAGCGCGATGGTCTGGCCGCAGCCGATCTCGGCGCCGAGATGGCCGAGCATCAGGTATTCCGGGCGGAAGTCGTGGCCCCATTGCGAGATGCAATGGGCCTCGTCGATCGCCAGCAGGGTGACGTTGGAGCGCGCCAGCAGCGCCGCCGTCTCCGGCCGCGCCAGCCGCTCGGGCGCCACATAGAGGATCTTCAGCCGCCCCTCGCGCAGGGCGGCGTGGGTGCGCCGGTTCTCCTCCGGGTCGTTGGCCGAGTTGAGGCTCGCCGCCTCGATGCCGTTGGCCCGCATCTGGCCGACCTGGTCGCGCATCAGGGCGATCAGCGGCGAGACCACGACGGTCAGGCCCGGCCGCACCACGGCGGGAAGCTGGAAGCACAGCGACTTGCCGCTGCCGGTCGGCATGACGGCCAGGATGTTCTCGCCCGCCAGCACCGCCTCGACGATCTCCTGCTGGCCGGGCCGGAAGCGGTCGAAGCCGAAGACGGTCTGCAGCGTGGCGCGCGCGGTGTCGAGGGTAACGGGCATGCGACTCGGGGAAGGGGCGATCCGGATGCCCGGCACTGTGCCGGGCGAGAGCCGGGGGCGCAACCGCCGGGGCCGGGGTCCCGGCCGGGTCCCCTCGCCTCGGGGATTGCGGGCTTGATCGGCCCGGGAAAGCGCCTATTTTCTGCGCCTGACGCGAGCCCCCCAGCCATTCCAGACAGATCCATGCCCAGCCTTGCTCACGAGGTCGCCCGGCGGCGGACCTTCGCCATCATCGCCCATCCCGACGCCGGCAAGACCACGCTGACGGAGAAGCTGCTGCTGTTCGGCGGCGCCATCCAGATGGCCGGCGCGGTCAAGGCGCGCGGCGAGCAGCGGCGCGCCCGCTCGGACTGGATGAAGGTCGAGCGCGAGCGCGGCATCTCGGTCACCGCCTCGGTGATGACCTTCGACTATGCCGAGCGCACCTTCAACCTGCTGGATACGCCGGGCCACGAGGATTTCAGCGAGGATACCTACCGCACCCTGACCGCGGTCGATTCCGCGGTCATGGTGATCGACGCGGCCAAGGGCATCGAGGAGCAGACCCGCAAGCTGTTCGAGGTCTGCCGCCTGCGCGACGTGCCGATCATCACCTTCGTCAACAAGATGGACCGCGAGGCGCGCGAGCCGTTCGACCTGATCGACGAGATCGAGCAGGCGCTGGCGCTCGACGTGGTGCCGGCCTCCTGGCCGATCGGCATGGGCAAGAATTTCCGCGGCTGCTACGACCTGTTGAACGACCGGCTGGTGCTGATCGAGCGCAGCAAGTCCGGCCTGCCGGCGGAGGGCGCGACCTGCAAGGGCATCGACGATCCCTTGCTCGACCGGGTGCTGCCGGCGGAGGCGGTCAAGCAGCTGCGCGCCGAGGTCGAGATGGCGCGCGGCCTGTGCCCGGCCTTCGATGTCGATGCCTATCGCGCCGGGCACCTGACGCCGCTCTATTTCGGCAGCGCGGTCAACAATTTCGGCGTGCGCGAGCTGCTGAACGGCCTGACCGAGTATGCGCCGCCGCCGCGCCCGCAGCCGGCCGAGAGCGGCGCGGTGGCGCCCGACGGCAATGAGGTCAGCGGCTTCGTCTTCAAGATCCAGGCCAACATGGATCCCAAGCATCGCGACCGCGTGGCGTTCATGCGCCTGGCCTCCGGCCATTTCCGCCGCGGCATGAAGATGCATCACGTGCGCAGCGGCAAGACCATGTCGATCCACAATCCGGTGCTGTTCCTGGCGCGCGACCGCGAGCTGGCCGAGGAGGCCTGGGCCGGCGACATCATCGGCGTACCCAACCACGGCACGCTGCGGATCGGCGACAGCCTGACCGAGGGCAAGGAGATCCGCTTCACCGGCATCCCGAGCTTCGCGCCGGAGCTGCTGCAGCGGGTGCGGCCCGACGACCCGATGCGGGCCAAGCATCTCGGCCGCGCGCTGACCCAGCTCGCCGAGGAGGGCGCGGCCCGGGTGTTCCGCACCAACTTGGGGAGCGACTGGATCGTCGGCGTAGTCGGCGCCCTGCAGTTCGACGTGCTGGCCGACCGGATCCGCACCGAGTACGAGATTCCCGTGCGCTTCGAGCCGGCGGCGCTGCACACCGCGCGCTGGGTGGAGGCCGACGATCCGCTTATGCTGAAGCGCTTCGCCGAGGCCAACACCGCCAGCATGGCCGAGGATCACGACGGCGCGCCGGTGTTCCTGGCGCGCAACGCCTGGCATCTCGACCGCGCCGGCCAGGACTTTCCCGAGATCCGCTTCCTGAAGACCAAGGAACAGACGCAATAGGCGGTCGGCGGCGGCGGCGCTCAGGCGTTGCGATACAGCGAGTAGCCCAGCAGCGTGTCGACCGTCGCGCCGTCCTCGGCGAGCGGCAGCAGCAGCACCGTGTAGTCGACATGGTCGCGATCCCGCCACACCAGCGTGTTGTCGCGCAGATAGATCACACCCCGGCAGGCGTCCTCGTAGTGCTGCAGCACCGCCGGGTTCTTGTTGAGCTCGCCATACTCGTCGAGATACCGGCCGCGATGCTCGCCCTCCACGGCGGCGATGCGCGTGCCGACCAGGCGGAAGCGGAAGCGCGCCGGCGGGCCGGGCAGGACGTCGATCAGGAACAGCCAGGGCAGCAGCGCCGGAATCTCGGTCGGGTCGATGCCGCGACGCGACGGCAAGCGCCCATCCCGGCGTTTCGACGACCAGTAGCGGAAAAGCCGCCGCATGGGCGCGTTGTCGGCGGCTGCGAGCGGCTCGGGGAGGCGGCGGTCGTCGATTTCGAAGGGCATGCTGAGGTTCGGCAGGAGCGGATCATCAAGCATACCATGGGCACATCGCGCCCTCCACTGGCGATTGATTTCCGACCGACGGCCAGCCCTGCCGGCCGGAGCGTGACCACGCGCCCTGGGCCGGGATAGGATAGTTCCACCATGCAGCCTGCCGAGCACGTTCCCTCCTATTACCTCGCCACCGCTGCTGGCCTCGTCGACCGCCCCGCCCTGGAGGGGACGGTCGACTGCGACGTCGCCGTGGTCGGCGGCGGCTTCACCGGCCTGTCGGCGGCGCTGCACCTGGCGGAGCGCGGCTACCAGGTGGTGCTGCTGGAGGCGGCGCGGGTCGGCTGGGGCGCCTCCGGCCGCAACGGCGGACAGGTCAATACCGGGCTGCGCATGGGCCCGGCCGACCTGCTCGCCCGCTACGGGCGGGACCAGGCCAAGCGGCTGTTCGACATGGCCGAGGAGGCCAAGGCGATGGTGCGCGAGCGCATCGAGCGCCATGCCATCGCCTGCGACTGGAAGCCCGGGGTCATGCTGGCGGCGCTGAAGCCGCGCGATCTCGGGTGGATGCGCGAGGAGCTCGAGGTCGCGGAAACGGTCTTCGGCTACCACGAGCTGACGCTGCTCGACCGCGCGGCGACCCGCGCCAAGGTCGACTCGCCGCGCTATTGCGCCGGGATGCTCGATGCCGGCGCCGCTCACCTGCACCCGCTCAACTATGTGCTCGGCCTGGCCCGCGCCGCCGAGGCGGCCGGCGCGCGGATCTTCGAGAGGAGCCCGGTGACCGCCGTCACCGGCGGCGCCGCGCCGGCGCTGACCACGGCCAGGGGCCGGGTCGAGGCGCGCCATGTCGTGCTGGCCGGCAATGCCTATCTCGGCCGGCTGGAGCCGCGCATCGCCGGCGCGATCATGCCGATCAACAACTACGTGATCGCCACCGAGCCCCTGGGCGCGGCGCGCGCCGGCGCCCTGATCCCCGACGACGTGGCGGTGCACGATACCAAGTTCGTGGTCGACTACTACCGCCTGTCGGCCGATCGCCGGCTGCTGTTCGGCGGCGGCGAGACCTACTCGCGCGACGATCCCGCCGACATCCCGTCCTTCGTGCGGCGGCACATGCTGCGGGTGTTTCCGCAGCTCGCCGACGTGCGGATCGAGTTCGGCTGGGGCGGCCGGCTCGCCATCACCTTCAGCCGGCTGCCGCAGATCGGCCGGCTCGACGGCAACCTGTACTTCGCCCACGGCTTCTCCGGCCAGGGCGTGGCGCTGACCGGCCTCGCCGGCAAGCTGATCGCCGAGGCGGTCGCCGGCCAGGCCGAGCGCTTCGACGTGTTCGCCGGCCTGGAGCACCGCAACTTCCCCGGCGGCACCCTGCTGCGCCGGCCGGCCCAGGTGCTGGGCATGCTGTACTACAGCCTGCGCGACAAGCTGTAGCCGCCCGCGCCCGCCGCCGCGGGACGTCGCGGCCCGAGCCCCAAGGATTGGCACCGGGTCGGCAAGGACAACGCGAGGCGCCCGCGGCGGCGCTCGACTCCAGGCCGAAGCGGTCGCTCGACCTCGCTGCACCCGGATCAAGTCCGCAGTTCGCATTCGCGGCCGAGCGTGGTCGCCTGGCCCTGTGCCGATGCCATGCGCGAGCCCCGACCGGGCCCCGGATGCTGGGCCGCCACTGGTGGCCTGGGTCGCGATCCATACTGCGCTGCGGGATCCGGCCACCGCCCAAAAAGCCGAATTCCTATAAGGATTTATGGGGTCGGTAGGAATCTGTTTACCGCGAATGCAAAGGTTTTGTTTGCCTTGAATTTTCCGTTTGTTAACGGCTCGGGGACGACACTGGGGACAACCGGGAGGCGGGATTCTGCGTAGCTGAGTTCGAAAGGACGGAGTCGATGGCCGAGCTTGCAGCGGACAGCATCCGGACGGACATGAACCGTACGGAAACGGCCGCGGACGACGCCGCGCCGTCCGGCGACAAGATCGTCCGGTACCCGATGATGGGCCGGCTCGCGACGCTCGGCACCGCCCCGGCGGACGCCCGCGAATACTTCCTGCTGCTGCGCTTCGCCCTGGCCAACGTCATGGGTTTCGCCCTGCTCGGCGGGGCCTGGATGCAGGGCTGGATCGCGGCCGCCTGGACCTCCGACCTGACCTACATTTCCCACGGCATCTTCGCCCTGTTCCTGGTCGGACTCGCGCTCTGCGGCCAGAAGATCTGGCGCACCAGCAGCGAGCTCAACAAGGCGCGCCGCTTCGATCCGTTCCATCCGGTGCCGTCCCTGGCGCTGCGCTACGTGTCCGAGGTCAAGGGCCGAAGCGGCGACAGCCGCGCGCTCGCCGCCTCGTCGCTGAAGCTGAAGCTGGTCACCCGTATCGGCGTGGTTCGCTTCTTCGCCAACAGCCTGGTGCTGCTCGGCCTGATCGGCACCGTGGTCGGCTTCATCATGGCGCTCTCGGGCGTCGACCCCGAGACCAGTGGCGACGCCTCGGCGATCACGCCGATGGTCTCTACCCTGATCGCCGGCATGTCGGTGGCGCTGTACACCACCCTGATCGGCTCGGTGCTCAACATCTGGCTGATGGTGAACTTCCAGATCCTGGCCGGCGGCACCGTCAACCTGCTGACCACCCTGGTCGATCTCGGGGAGCGCCATGGGCGGGCTTGACCTGCTCGGCGAGGACGACACCGGCACGGTGTTCCGCGACACCATCATGCTGGCGCTCGCCGGCTTCGTGGCGATCGTCATCCTGGTGCTGCCGTTCATCAACCCCGAGGCGAAGCAGACCCAGGACGGCGACCGCGCGCCCGGCAACGTGGTGATCGAGATCCAGTGGCCCGACGGGCTGGACGCCGATGTCGACCTCTGGGTGCAGGCGCCGGGCGACAAGCCGGTCGGCTATTCCAACAAGGGCGGCGACAGCTTCAACCTGCTGCGCGACGATCTCGGCAAGATCTCCGACGTGACCGACCTCAACTACGAGATCGCCTATAGCCGCGGCATTGCCGCCGGCGAGTACACGGTGAACGTCCACATGTACCGGTCCGGCGGCGCCACCTTCCCGGTGCCGGTCAAGGTCGTCGCCAGCGTCAAGTCCGCGCCCGACGAATCGACGCACCAGCTCTTGACCACCACGGTCCTCTTGCGCAAGGAGAACGAGGAAATCACCGCGTTCCGCTTCCGGCTCGACGCCGACGGCAACCTCCAGCGCGGCAGCGTGCACAGCCTGCAAAAGCCGCTGCGCACCGCCGGGGCGGGCTGATGGACCAGCTGATCTACCTGTTCGGCGCCGCGGTCCTGCTGGCCAGCGCGCTGGCCGCCATCGCCATCTGGGCGCCGCGCCGGCTGTGGATGAAGTCCGTGGCGGTGGCGGTCACCGCCCTGCTGTCCGCCAGCGCCTATGCCAGCTACGCCGAGCTCCTGAGCAAGCCGAAGCCGGTGAACCTGGAATGGGCGCAGCGCAATGCCGGCGAGGCGACCGTGCTCGCCGCCAGCCTGAAGGAGAACGTCGCGATCTACCTGTGGCTGCAGTTCGAAGGCGCCGATAGCCCGCGCGCCTATGTCCTGCCGTGGAGCCAGGAGGCCGCCGAGCAGCTTCAGCAGGCGATGCGCGAGGCCGAGGAGCAGGGCACCGGCGTGCAGATGGAATCGCCCTTCGAGACCGACCGCCAGCCGACCGAAATGGTGTTCCATGCGGCGCCGCAGCCGGCCGTGCCGCAGAAGCCCGCCAGCGCCGACGGCCCGCTGGTCTACGTGCAGCCGGCCGACCAGCCTTAGCCTTTCCGAATCGCGGCAATCCCACTCCCTCCGGCCGGCGCAATGCCGGCCGATGTGTTTCCGCCCCCCCCCCCCCCGCGGGGGGTGGGGGGCGGGGGGGGGCGCCGGGGGGCGGGGGGC
>CAYJQC010000001.1:206048-268005 GCA_964372215.1 uncultured Rhodospirillaceae bacterium | reverse complement strand
ATGCTGCTCACGCGACGCCTGGCACGCTCACCATGAGTTTCGAGTCGGACTCTAACGCGGCCCCGGCGCCGGCGGAACCTGTGGCGGCGCCCCGCGGGTCCCCCGGTACGCCAGCAGGTCGGCGCCAACGGATTGCAGGGCCGTCGTCCACGAGCACCGCGACGATCCGCGCCATAGGCGGAGGGCGCCACCGGCAGCTACGATTATCTTAACTAATCACGGATTAAGGTGTCCGGTCTATTGTCCGGTGTTTGGATTGACTACGCCTGCTTTTGCGCTGCCGACGAATGGTCGGCGGCCGGCGGCTGTGCCGGGTCGGGGCGTGCTGCAACCTTTGCGCGCTCTTGACTGACTGACACGAAGGATGGGTCTGGTGGGCGACGCTCGCAGCCGTCTCGTCGATCCCAAAATGATCGAGATATACGACTACTGGCTGGCGCGCCGCGCCAGTCGGCGCATGCCGTCTCGCCGGAGCATCGATCCGATCGATCTGCCAAGGCACCTGGCGGAGATGATGCTGATCGACGTCATGCACGCGCCGCTCCGGTTTCGCTATCGCCTGATCGGAACGTCGGTCGTCGCCGCCAGCGATGAGAACCATACCGGCCATCACTTCGACTCCGTGGAGTTCTTCGACAGGAACCCGGCTGTGATGGAGGAGTACGCCCTGGTTGTGGAAAGTGGCGAGCCGCTTTTATCGCTCGAGCCGTTTCGCAACTTCGTCAGGGATACGACCTACCAGGTCGAGCGGCTCCTGCTGCCGCTTTCTGCGGACGGCGAGTGTGTCGACATGATCCTCGCCTATTTTCGCTTCAGGACCGGACCGCTGGCCTGAGCGCCGGGCACACATGATCGTCACGGTTTGCCGGCTCGGCCGGCCGGCACGCGCAGTTCGGGGGTTGCGCGATATGCGATCCGGACGCAAATTCCGCCCGGGCGGCGCCGTCTGGGGCCCGCCCGCGGGGTCGCCGGGTTAGCTCAGCGGTAGAGCAGCGGTTTTGTAAACCGAAGGTCGGGGGTTCAATCCCCTCACCCGGCACCACCCGGCCCCGCGGCGGACCGTTGTCGGACGGTTCGAGACGGGCCCCACCGCCGTCACGCCGGCGACGGCCAGAACGAAATCGTCCGGAACGCCACCCCGACCAGGATCATCAGCCCGCCGGAGGCACGCGGCGCCGCAAGCGGCATCATCACCCACTCGAAGTGGGTGTAGTCCTGCCGCAGTTTGACGTCGTAGGTATCGCCGCGCAGGGGCCGGCGCGACTCCGCCACCTGCCCATAGCAATCCAGCCAGTAGGCC
Source organism: uncultured Rhodospirillaceae bacterium (assembly GCA_964372215.1). GTDB lineage: Bacteria > Pseudomonadota > Alphaproteobacteria > Dongiales > Dongiaceae > DAIMFL01. Next base: position 266,705 of record CAYJQC010000001.1, on the reverse strand, counting down.
CTGGCGTCGGTCTCGTCCAGATCCTCGAGATAGCGGCCGGTCAGGCAGTTGCCGAAGATGTCGTCCACCCTGGTGCCGGTCAGCCGATAGAAGAAGCGGCGCGGGCCAGTGCGGAGTTCGACCAGCATCAGCCGGGGCAGCAGGGCGGGAATCTGCGTCGGATCGATGTCGGCGCGGAACGGCATCTCCCGTCCGGCCCGCTTGCGGTCCCAGTAGGCGACCAGCTGGCGCAACTTGCCATCCTGCGCCGTCGGCAGCGGGTCGCCATCCATCTGATAGACGGCGTCCATGGCGGTCACCATAGACCCTTCGGCGGCGAATGGCGCGCTTTCCTGAGCATCTCCGCGATGCCTCGCAAGCATCTGAAAACACGCGATATCAAGGCAGGTCCGAGAGCTGGTGCGGAATCGCCCCGTCGCGCCGCACGCCACTTAACCCGGGGTAAAGCAATCCCTGGTAGGTGATGGAGCCTCGGCTGCAACACTCCGTCACGTCGAGGGAAAGCCATGTCGTCGGCCCCCGGACGGCCGGCAGCGGTGCGCGAGCGCCGCTGGCTGGTCGGTTTGATAGGTGCCTACCTGATCGGGATCGTCGCGGTCGCCGCCGCCTATGGCCGGCTGCCCGAAGGTCTGGGCTCGCCGACCAACTGCCTGATCTACTCCAGCCTGTTCATCGCCGGCGCCGTGCTCATCGCCATGCTGCGGGCGGCCCGCAGCGATCCGGCGCAGCCGCGCCGCGCGATTCGCGCCTGGTGGCAATCCTGGAAGTCCGAGCGCGGCGCCACCACGATCGTCGCCTGCCTCGCCCTGCCGACGCTGATGGCCGTCTTCCTGATGGCCAAGAACCTGATTCCCTATGTCCATCCGTTCGGCTGGGACGTGCGGCTGGCGGTGATCGACCATGCGCTCCACGGCGCCATGCCGTGGGCTCTGTTGCAGCCGGTGCTCGGCCATCCGCTGGTCACCCAGGCCATCAGCCTGGCCTATGCGCTTTGGTTCCTGCTGCTGTACGGATCCTGGATCTGGTGGGCGCTGTCGAACCATGAGCAGCGCGCGCGCTTCCTGCTGAGCTACACGCTGTGCTGGATCCTGCTGGGCACGCTGATGGCGACCGCCCTGTCGTCCGCCGGCCCGGTGTTCTACGGCGCCATCACCGGCGACTTCAGCGTCTATGGCGACCAGATGAGCTATCTGCTTGCCGTCGACAAGCAGATCCCGCTGCTCAGCCTGGAGATCCGCGACCGCCTGTGGTCCTCCTACGTGCATGATTTCGGCAGCGTCACCAGCGGCATCTCGGCGATGCCCAGCCTGCATGTGGCGATCGCCACGCTGTGCGCCATCGCCGGCTGGTATGTCAGCCGGCGCGCCGGCATCTGGCTCACCGTCTATGCCGTGTTCATCTTCGTCGGTTCGATCCATCTCGGCTGGCACTACGCCGTCGACGGCTATGTCTCGATCGTCGGCGCGGCGCTGATCTGGGCGGCGGTCGGTTGGCTGTTGCGACGCCCCGCCGCCGCGGCGTCCCGGCGCCGGCCGCTCGAGGCCCTGGGCTTCATCAGGTCGCGGGTGCTCTGAACCCGTGGCCCCGCCGGCAGCTTCGCCGACTATCGCCGCCAGCGGGCCGCCCATGGCGGGCGCGACCGGGTTCCGCGCCGCCCTGCGCGACAGCCGCATGCTGCTGGCGCTGGCCGGCGCCTATGCGGTGGCCGCGCCGGTCATGGCCCTGGCCGCCGGCGTGACGCCGCAGGTCCTGACCCTGACCCTGTCCTATGCCGCGCTGACCCTGCCGATCCCGGTGCTGCGGGCGATCCTCGGCGCGCTGCGCGCCGCCCGCCAGCATCCGGCCGACCAGGCCGCCGCGATCGGCCGCGCCTGGCGCCGCTGGCGCCGGGAATGCGGCGCGCCGGCCGCGATCGCGCTGCTGCTGCTGCCGCCGTTCATGGCCAGCTTCAACACCACCAAGCAGCTGATTCCGCTGTTCAACCCGTTCGGCTGGGATTTGCGCCTCGCGCACTGGGACCGGCTGCTCCACGGCGCCGATCCCTGGAGCCTGCTGCAGCCGCTGCTCGGCGCGCCGGCGATCACCTTCGCGCTCAATCTGCTGTACTACCCGGCGTGGTTCTGCCTCGCCTTCGGCAGCTGGTGCTGGATCGCGACCCATCGCCATCCCCGGCGCACGCAGTTCCTGGCGAGCTTCCTGCTGCTATGGATCCTGCTCGGCACGGTGGGCGGCACGCTGCTGTCCTCGGCCGGCCCGATCTTCTTCGCCGAGGTCACCGGCGACGGCGCCAGTTTTCATCCGCTGCTCGCCTATCTCCAGCAGGTCGATCAGCGCTTTCCGCTGATCGGCCTCGAGGCCCGCGACCGGCTGTGGGCCGCCTACGTCGCCGGCGAAATCAAGGTCGGCACCGGAATCTCGGCGATGCCGAGCCTGCACGTGGCGGTCGCCACGTTGTGCGCCATCATCGGCTGGACCACCAGCCGGCGCGCCGGCGCGATTCTCACCGCCTTCGCGGCGATCGTGCTGGTGAGCTCGGTGCATCTCGGCTGGCACTACGCGATCGACGGCTACGTCTCGATCGTCGCCACGCTGCTCATCTGGGTCGCGGTCGGAAAGCTCCTGCATCGCCGGGCCGCCGCCAGTGCGCCATCCATCGCCGCAATTTCACCGGCGCGCGAAGCTCCCGCGAGCTAGACGGCCTCGAAGCCCTCGAGGAACACCGCCAGGTTGGTGCCGAGTTCGGCGGTCGGATAGCCGCCTTCCTGGACCAGCACGCTCGGCAGGCCGAGCGCGGCGAGCCGCCCGGCGATCGCCCGGAATCCCTCGGTGCTGACCGCCAGGCCGGCCAACGGATCGCCGGCATAGGCATCGAGCCCGAGCGCGACCACCAGCGCCTCGGGCTTGAACGCGCGCACTGCCGCGAGGCCCTGATCCAGGGCGGCGAGAAATTCATCGTCCCCACTGCCCAGTGCCAGGGGCAAGTTGAGATTGCAGCCCGCGCCGGCGCCTTCGCCGCGCTCTTCGGCATAGCCCCAGAAGAACGGATAGAAGCCGCTCGGCTCGGCATGGACCGAAACGGTGAGCACGTCGCCGCGGGCATAGAAGATGCCCTGGGTGCCGTTGCCGTGATGCAAATCGACATCGACGATCGCGACGCGACCCGCGCGCCGCCGCAGATGCTGCGCGGCGATCGCGGTGTTGTTGAGATAGCAAAAGCCGCCGGCCATGTCGGCATAGGCGTGATGGCCCGGCGGCCGGCACAGCGCGTAGACGGCGCCGGCGCCGGCCAGCACCAATTCGGCGGCATGCACGGCGCTGTTGGCGCTGGCCTGGATCGCCGGCCAGCTTTCGGCGGTCAGCGGACAGGCGGTGTCGGCCATGTGCCAGCCCGCCTGGCCGACGACCGACGCCGGATAGACTCCGCCGCGGCGCACCGGATGGACATTGGGCACCACTTCCGCCGCGGCGCCCGGCAGCGCGCGCCAGCGCGCATGGGCATTCTCCAGGAAGCTCAGATAGTCGGCCGAGTGAACCGCTGCCCAGGGTGCCGGCCCGTGCGCTTCCGGCGCCACCACCTCGTGGCCGCCGGCACGCGCCGCCGCCAGCAGCGCCTCGCCGCGCAGCGGCATCTCCGGACAAGCCTGCCACTGGCCGCGCACCAGGAACTGGCGCGGCGCATGGCCGAGCTGGCGCGGATCGAAAACGACTTTCATGAGTGCTTCCTCGAGCCTGCACGGCGCGTGTCGGCGCCGGATCGATGCGGTGCGGCGATCCTGACGGCCTTGGTCCCGCCGCGCAAGATTCGCCGCGCAAGGGAGGTTGGAGCGGGATGTCCGGACGGCCGGCGCAACGATGACCGGCGGCGGGAGGGCGAGCGGCGGTCAGCCGCCGAGCGCGAGTTCGTCGGCGAACAGGTTGCGGTTGGAATAGAGCACGAAACCCTGGACGCGCCGGTCGTAGGCGGCGAAGGTCGAGATCCACAGCGGCTGCACGATCGGTCCGTCTTCCTGCATCAGCTTCTCGAGCTCGGCCATGACGGCGCGCCGCGCCGGCAGATCCAGGGTGGCCTCGACCTTGTCGAGCAGGCGGTCGAACTCGGGGTTCGCATAGCCCGACTCGTTCCATCTCGCGCCGCTGCGATAGGCGAGCGCGAGGCTGGTGCTGCCGAGCTGTTCATGGGCCCAGTCGGTGAATCCGAACGGGACCTTGTTCCACAATTCCCAGTACAGGCTCCACGGCGCCTTGCGGATCCGCACCTTGACGCCGGCCTCGGCCCATTGCGCGCGCATCGCCTCGACCGCGGCAAGCTGCCAGCCCGGCTCGTCCTTCACCAGGATCTCGCACTTGAACCCGTCGGGAAAGCCGGCCGCGGCGAGCAGCGCGCGCGCCGCCTCGAGATCGCGGGTCATGCCGTGCAGCTTGGCGTAGTCCTGCTGGATCGAGCAGACATGGTGATGCTCGCCGGGCAGGCCATGCTCCCCGACCGCCGCCTCGAGCACCGCCTGGCAGTCGATGGCCAGCCGCATGGCCTTGCGCACCCTGGGATCGCTGAACGGCGGCTCCGAGACCTTCATCCGCGCCACCGAGGTGGTCGCCGACGGGGCCTCGTAGAGCTGCGCATGCGCCATCTGCTTCACCGCATCGAGCTGCGCCAGCTCGACGCGATAGAGTCCGGCCACCTTGCCCTCGGCCAGGGCGGCGATCGCGGCCCCCGGGTCCTCGCCGAAATCGACGAACTCGACGGTATCGAGGAACGGCCCGTGCTCACCCCAATGCGACGCGGCCTTCTTGAGCAGGGCGCGTTCGCCCGGCGCGATCTCGACCAGCTCGAATCCGCCGGTGCCGTTCGATCCGGGTCCGAAGATTCCGTCCTCCGCGGGATCGAGCATGCACAACGCGCCGTGCTGCAGGTGCTGCGGCAGCGCCACCTGTGGAACGCGGGTGTTGAGCCGCAGCGTGTACGGGTCGAGCACCTCGATGGCATCGGCGTCCCACAGCGCGCGCCGCGAACCGCCGGCTCCGTCGACACCGCCGCTGTCTGCCGCTCCGAGCATGTACGGCCCCATCAGGCTGAGGGCCGGCGAACCTGCGGTCTCGTCGAGCGCGCCGCGCAGGTTCCACGCCACCTGGTCCGCGGTCAGGCGGCCGCCCTTGCGCCAGCGCACGTCGCGCCGCAAGTGCAGCGTCCAACTGCGCAGATCCGCGCTGACGTCCCAGGAGTCGAGCAGATGCGGCCGCGTGACGCCGTCCGGCCCGTCGCGGGTGAGAGTGGGCACGACCTGGCGGGCGATCTCCGGCTCGATCCAGGCGTAGCGCCGCGGCTGCGACAGGTCGGGCACCGGCATGGCGATGCGCAGCGCGCCGCCCATCGGCAACGGCGCTCGCGCAGCCTGAAGCTGGGTGCCTTTGCCCAGGCGGCCGACAACCCCATAGGCGACCGCCGCGCTCAGTCCGAGCAGCGTCGCGCTGCGCAGGAACTGCCGGCGGCCGATCTTGCCGGCCGCGAGCAGACCCTTGAGGGTTTCGACGTATGGGTGCGGCGCGCTGCGCCTCATGCCGCCTCGATGCTCCCCCGCCCGCGCGGGCTCGCCGCGCCCGCAGAACATCCGACACCGGCCGACAGGCGCCGCCCGACTGGCGGCGCGAGAACAAGGAAAGGTTCCGCGTCCCGCGGCCGAACCGCGCCACCATGGCATTGATCTGGCAGGCCGGTCCCGGCACCTGCGCGCCAGGCGCGACCGATCAACGCCGGAACGTCCAGAGTCTGGTGTAAGGGTTAGGCAATCGTTAAGCCGGGCGGGGCGGCGGATCCGCCGGGTCAGCCGGTTTTGTCTTCGGGCGTCGGGTCGACCGGACCGCCGAACTCCGCGGCCAGCTCCTCGTGTAGGCGCACCAGATCGTCCGGCAGCGGCATGCCTACCGCCCGCATGGAATTGAACAGCTGTTCGAGCCGCAGGAAGATCTCGTGGCTGTCGGCACCCTGATCCTCCATATCCTCCAGCAGCATCGAGAGCGAGACCTCGATCTCCTGTTCGTCCATGAGCGCTGGCCTTTCCTGGTCGTACCCGCAATGGCGGGAAGCGGTTCCGCCCCGCGCAGCCATCCTAGAGCATGAGTGGATCGCGCCGAAACAGCGCGATCCCTGAATCATGCTCTGCTTCAACGGGGAAGGCCAGGATCGTCGGAGATCGAGTCAATCCTCGACGATCCCGGTACAGCCGCCTCGGGCAACCGCCGGAACGGCGGCGATCCGGCTCAAGCCGCCCGGCTGCGCCCCCCGGCGGCCGTGTCCGACGCCGCCAGATGGTCGAGCGCCGCGGCGACGCCGCCCTTGCTGTGGGGCACGCCGGCAAGGCCGAGCCCCATTTCTACCCCGGACAGGGCGCCGGCCAGCATCAGGTCGTTGAAGTCGCCGAGATGGCCGATGCGGAACACCCGGTCGGCGAGCCGGCCGAGCCCGGCGCCGAGGGCCATGTTGAAGCGCTCCAGCACGATCTTGCGGAAGCCGTCGGCGGAATGGCCTTGCGGCATGAACGCCGCCGTTACCGAGGGCGAGTACTCGCGCTCATCGGCGCAGACCAGCTCGAGGCCCCAGGCGCGCACCGCGCGGCGCGTCGCCTCGGCATGGCGCTCGTGGCGCGCGATCACGTTGTCGAGCCCCTCCTCCTCCAGCATTGCCAGGGACTCGCGCAGGCCATAGAGCAGGTTGAGCGCGGGCGTGTAGGGGAAGAAGCCGCTCTTGTTGTTCGACAGCATCCACTCCCAGTCCCAGTAGCAGCGCGGCAGTTTCGCAGTCTTGGACGCCGCCATCGCCTTCTCGCTGATCGCGTTGAAGGCCAGCCCGGCGGGTAGCATCAGACCCTTCTGCGAGCCGCCGATGGCGACGTCGACACCCCACTCGTCCATGCGGAAATCGGCCGAGCCCAGCGAGGAGATGGTGTCGACGATCAGCAGCGCCGGATGGGCCGCCGCGTCGATCGCCTTGCGGATGTCGGCCACTCGCGACAGCACGCCGTTCGAGGTCTCGTTGTGGACCACCAGCACCGCCTTGATCGCGCGGGCCTTGTCGGCAGCCAGCTTGGCCTCGACTACCGCCGGATCGGCGCCGTGGCGCCAGTCGGTGTCGACATAGTCGGCGACCAGGCCGAAGCGCTCGACCATGCCGTGCCACAGCGCCGAGAACTGCCCGCCGTTGAAGCACAGCACGGTGTCGCCAGCCGACAGGGTGTTGACCAGGGCGGCCTCCCAGGCGCCGGTGCCGGAGGCCGGGAAGATCACCACCGGCCGGGTGGTCTTGAAGACCGGCTTGACCCGCTCCAGAAGCTCGCGCGACAGGGCGGCGAAGGCCGGGCCGCGATGGTCGAGCACCGGGGCGGCGATGGCGCGCAACACCCGATCCGGAATGTTGGTCGGGCCAGGGACCTGCAGGAAATGGCGTCCAGGTTGATGTGTCACGGCGTCCTCCATGGATGCTTGCCCGGGGAACCGCGCTGACGGTGCCGGAACCGCAAGCAAGAGACTGTTCACCCTCGCAGCCCACGGCATGCGGGCGGGCGAGTTCCGCCTCGGCGGATGGTTGAGCAGCGGTCCGGCGACCGAAATGACACCGCCGGTAGGTCCGCAGCGCACGAGACACGGCGCGGCGGTCCAGCCAGCACCGACTTTACGGGCGCGGACGGCCGCGACTCAACCGTGACGTATCGCGGGTCGCGCGCCCAATTGGCTGACGACCGGCCGCGTAATTGGTATATCGCAAGCGTCGCCCGGAAACGATTTCCTCGTCGGCCTGCGCCGCTGCGCCTTTCTCTTGTGTCGCAGATGAAACAGCGGCCCGAAGATTGGTCGCGAATTGGACCAGTCATGCCACCGCCGTTGGCGGTAGCAGGGCCATAAGTATCTCCTGGAAATTGCGGTCGCTGCGACAATTCGCCGCAGGCGCGATCGGTCGCCCGGCAAACGCCGCCCGGCAGCTGTCCGCTGACCCGATGCCACCGCCGGATATCCTTTCGCGCCGCGCTCCAGGCCGTGGCGCAGGGCTCCGGTTAAGTCTTCGGTTACCACTGAAACGCTAGGATTCCCGTAGCTTTAGCAATCCTCATTGCGGGATACACAGCCATGACGCGATTTCTCGTCACGCCGGAAAACCCGACCGGATGGCGGCTCGAAGACATCCTCGGAGAGATCCAGAAGGACATCATCCGGCGCTGCAGCAAGATCCTCGACGATCCGAGCCCGGTCGCGGTTTCCGTGCGCTACAACAACATCCGGATCCTCGGCCAGCTGACCGACTGCATCAAGGCCGCCGAAGATTCGACTCGGCTCTTGAACAGTCTGGGGCCCAGCGCCGCGGCCCATGGCGGGCCGCCCAGAATCGGAACCGAGTAGCTCGGATTGCATGACCTGACCTGGGCGGCGCCGGCCGGCCCGGCCCGCTTCAGTCCGCGGCGCGCACGATCAGCGCGTCGACCGCGACGGCGCCTCGCCCGACCGGCAGGACGAACAGCGGATTGATATCGAGCTCGACCAGGCGGTCGCGCTCGCCATCGGCAAATGCCGCGACCGCCAGCACCGCGTCGACCGCTGCCGCCACGTCGCCGGCGGCGCGGCCCCGAAAGCCGGCCAGCAGCTTCGCGATCTTCAGCCCGGCCAGGGCACGCTCCACGGCATCGCGATCGGTCGGCAACAGCAGGGTCGCCGAGTCCCGGACCATCTCCACCAGCACGCCGCCCGCCCCCAGCACCAGCGCCAGGCCGAACTGCGGATCGCGGGTGACGCCGACGATGAGCTCGGCAACCGGCGCCTCGGCCATCCCTTCGATCAGGAACGATTCGGCCACGACCGGCGGCGTTCGAGCGGCAAGGGTGATGCGCATTTCCTCTATTGCCGCAGACACTTCCAACTCGTTCTTCAATTCCAACCGCACCGCACCCGCCTCGGTCTTGTGGGCCAGCGCCGGGGCCGCCAGCTTCAGCGCCACCGGAAACCCGAGCGCGGCTGCCGCCGCGCCGGCGGCACCGGTATCGGCGAGCCGCGCCGGCGGCACCGTCAGGCCATGGGCCGCCAGCAGCTGCTTGCTGGCATGCTCGCCGAGCAACGCCCGCCCGCCGGGCAGCGCGGGAAGCGCCGGCAGGTGCAATGCCGCCGGGCCGCCCGGCGCGGCGCGCACCCGCGACCGGGCCGCGCCGTAGCGAGCCGCCGCCGCGAACGCCGCCACCGCCTCGTCGATGCCCTGCATCGGCGCGACGCCGGCCGCGACCATGCGGGCCCGGGCGCTGGCCGGCAGCAGCTCGGGCAGCGAACTGGTCACCATCATTGGCCGCCCGGTCGCGCGCTGTGCGGCGGCGGCGGCGTCGATCGCGGCCTCGCACGAGGCGTACCCCTCCGGATCGTTGGCGGGGAAATCGATCACCAGCATGCCGGCGTCGAAGCTCGCCGCCAGAACGGCGGAAAAACAGCGGGTCAGCGCCGCGCGGTCGCCCCACAGTGTCACGTTGTAGTCGAGCGGGTTCATCACGCTGGCGAAGTCGGGCAGCATGGCGCGCACCGCCCGCGCCTGATCCGGCGCCATCGCCGGCAGCTCGACCCCGCTGCGCGCCGCCGCGTCGGCCACCAGCAGGCTGTCGCCGCCCGAACATGTGAAGGCGCAGAGCCGGTTGCCGGCCGGCGGGCCGGCGACGCTCAGGTATTTCACGGTCTCCAGGAGCTGCGGCACCGAATCGACGCGGATCACGCCGAGCCGGTCGAACAGCGCATCGTAGAGCGCATCGTTGCCCGCCAGCGAACTGGTGTGGGACAGCGCCAGCTCGGCGCCGAGCGCCGAGCGTCCAGCCTTCAACGCCACGATCGGCACGCCGCGTTCGAGCGCCAGGGCGGCGGCCCGGCTGAAGCCCGGCACGTCGGCGAGGCCTTCGATGTAGAGCGCGATGGCCGTGACCGCCGGGTCCTCGGCGAACACGGCGATGTAGTCCTCGATGCCGAGCACGGCCTGGTTGCCGGCGCTCACCACATAGGCCAGCGGCACCGACCGCTCGTTCATGGTCAGGTTGAGCGCGATGTTGCCGCTCTGGGCGATGACGGCGACACCCTTCTCCACCCGCCCGCCGCCCCAGCCCGACGGCCACAGCGCGACTCCGTCGACGTTGTTGAGCAGGCCGTAGCAATTCGGCCCGACCACGGCGAGCGCGCCGGCCGCCTCGACCAGCGCAGCCTGCAGCGCCGTCTCGCCGACCTCGGCAAAGCCCGCGGCATAGGCGACGCAGCCGCCGGCGTCGCGGGCGGCGAGCTGCCTTACGATTTCGACGGTGATCTCGCGCGGGACCCCGATGAAGCTGGCGTCCGGCGCCTCGGGCAGCTCTGAAACGCTGGAAAAACAAGGCACTCCAGCGAGTTCCTTGTGTTTCGGATTGACCGCCCAGATGGCTCCCGCGAAGCCTGCCTTGCGGCACAGCTCGATCGGAACCACCACGCTCTGGCCGCCGACGAACGCCACATGGCGCGGCGACAACAGCCGCTTCAGGTTGCTCCGGCGTCGCGCCTCGAGTGCGGCTTCAGGCGGCGGCTGGGTGAGATTCATGGGCGGAAATCCGGTCGGGCGGGACGGCACGGTCACGCCGAGGCGGCGGCGCCCATCAGGTGGGCGCCGCCGTCGAGGATGAGCGTGGTGCCGCTGATGAAGTCGCCGGCCGGCGACACCAGATAGGCGGCCGCGAGCGCCACCTCGCGGGCGCTGCCCATGCGCTTGATCGGCTGGCGCTCGACCCCGGCTTCCATCTCGGCCGCGTCGTATTGCAGCAGGCCCTCGGTATCGATGGTGCCGGGCGCGATCGCATTCACGGTGATGCCGTGCCGGCCCCATTCCACCGCCAGGGTCTTGGTCATGTTGATGACCCCGGCGCGCGCCGCTCCGGAATGCACCATGCCCGGCGTGCCGCTGAACAGCGACATCACGATGTTGACGATCCGGCCGGACTCGCCGGCGGCGACGACCCGGGTGGCGAAGGCCCGGCTCATCAGCCAGGTGCCGTTGAGATTGAGGTCGACGACGGCGCGAAACCCGTTGGGCGTGATGTCGAGGGCGGGCGCGCTGAACTGGCCGCCGGCGTTGTTCACGAGGATGTCGGGCAGGCCGACATGCTGGTCGACCGCATGGAACAGCGTCTCGACCTCGTCCTCGCGACGGATGTTGACGGGGTGGGCAAAGACCTCGATGCCACGCGCGCGCAGCGCACCGGCGGCGGCCTCCAGCCGTTCGACGTCGCGCGCCGCGATCACGATGCGCGCGCCCAGGCCGCCGAGCTCGCGGGCGATCGCCAATCCGATGCCGGTGGCCCCGCCGGTCACCAGCGCGGTCCGGCCGGCAAGCAGGCCGGGCGCGAAGATCTCGGATTCGGTCATCGGCAGGTTCCGCGTTGCGATGGGCGGCCGGCCGGGCCGGCCGGGCGAACGGCCGGCGGACTCCGGTGCCGGCGGATTTATGGCGGCTCGGGCCCGCGCTGGCAAGCCGTGGCCGCTTCGGCATGCGGGGCGGACCGCGCGCGGATCGGCTACCAGCCGCCCGATCCGCCGGCGCCCAAAGAAGCGCGCGGCCGTGCCGATTGACGGTTTCGATCCCGCCCCCGCAGGATGCCGCAGCATCTTGCAGGAGACGAAGCATGAGCGGGCAAGCCAGCGCGGTCCGCGTCGCCAGGCGCGGCGCGGTTCACGAAATCACCCTCGACCGGCCCAAGGCCAACGCGATCGACGCCGCGACCAGCCGGGCCATGGGCGCGGCCTTCGCCGCCTTCCGCGACGATCCGCAGGCGCGGGTCGCGATCTTCACCGCCGCCGGCGAGCGATTCTTCTCCGCCGGATGGGATCTGAAGTCGGCCGCTGGCGGCGAGGTGCAGGACTACGGCGTCGGCGGTTTCGCCGGGTTGACCGAGCTGTTCGACCTGAACAAGCCGGTCATCGCCGCGGTCAACGGGCTCGCCGCCGGCGGCGGTTTCGAGCTGACGCTCGCCTGCGATCTGGTGGTCGCCGCTGGCCATGCCGAGTTCTTCCTGCCCGAGGCCCTGATCGGCATCATCCCCGATGCCGGCGGTGTCATCCGCCTGCCGCGCCGCCTGCCCCACGCGCTGGCCATGGAGATGATGCTGACCGGCCGGCGCATGGGCGCCGCCGAGGCCCTCACCCATGGCCTGGTCAATCGCGTGGTCCCACCGGGCGAGCTGATGGTCTCGGCGCGCGAACTCGCCGGCCGCGTGCTCGCCGCCGCGCCACTGTCGGCGCAGACCATCAAGGCGGTGGTGGCGGCGACCCGCCAGCTCTCGATCGAGGCCGCCTATGCCGAGATGCGTGGCGGACGGATCGCCGAGTACGACCGCATGCTGGCGTCGGAAGACGCCAGGGAAGGCCCGCGCGCCTTTGCCGAGAAGCGCCCGCCGGTGTGGCAGGGAAAATAGCGTCGCAGGCGGGCGGAAATCTCAGCCGAAGGACGGCAGCGTCGCGGCATTGCCGCTGCGATCGATAAACTGGGCCGCGATCCCGGTCGGCGACACCGCGACGGTGAAGCGGTAGCTGTCGAGCACCCGCAGGCTGCCCATGACCCGGCCATGGCTGGCGGCGCGCAGGGCCGGAATCGCTTCGCCCAGGCCGCGCCAGGCGCCGGTCGCGGCGGCCATGCGCTGACGCAGCCGCTCGGCGCGGTCGGCGTCGACGAGATACGCGGCCAGGTCGGGACGTTCGGCGAGCAGCTGCTCGATCGCGACGCGCCACGGATGGTCCGGCGGCAGCACCGAGATCGCGCCGTTCGCCTCCAGCACCAGCCGCACCGGCGGTCCGCTGGCGATCCCCCGGGCGCACAGCGCGGCAGGCAACTCCTGCCCGAGGCGGGCAAGAAATACCTCGGGATCGGGCGCCGGCAGGGCGCTCTCCAGGCGCCGCCCGGCCCCAAGGCCCGCGCCGCGGGCCGCCGTTTTGCCGGGGCCGCGGGCCGGATCCGGAAGCAGGGACAAGTCGGTCGAGTCGAGCGCCATCGGGCGGCTCCCGGGTCAGGTCGTTGCAAGAGGTCGCTTCAACCAAGCAACCGCCGTGCCAGCACCGCTTAACGAGTCTTAAGCCGGTGCGCCGGGGCGATCGAGCCGATCCGCGCCGATCATGGCGCGGCCGGCAGATCGAGCACCGCGCGCAGGCCGCCGAGCGGAGAGTCGTCGAGCCGCAGCGTGCCGCGGTGGAATCCCACGAGGTCGCCCACGATCGCCAGCCCGAGGCCGCTTCCGGGCACCGTTTCGTCGAGCCGGCCGCCGCGGGCGAGCGCCGCCGCGCGCGCAGTCGGCGGTATCCCCGGCCCGTCATCGTCGACGGCGACCAACAGGCGATCTCCGGCAAGCCGCGCCTCGACCCGCACCCGGGTCCGCGCCCACTTGCAGGCATTGTCGATCAGGTTGCCCAGCATCTCCTCGAGATCCTGGGCGTCGCCGCGAAAGGCGAGGCCATCGATCCGGTCGACCTCGATGGTCAGGCCGCGCCCGCCATGGAGCCGCGCCAGGGAGAACCGCAGGTCCTCGAGCACCGGCCCGAGCAATGTACGGGTCCCGACAGCGGCCGCGGCACCGGCCGAACGGGCGCGCGACAGATAGCGCTCGACATGGCCGTCGAGCGCCGCGACTTGCTCGCGCAACACCGCGCCTTGGGGACCGCCGACAGCCGCCGCTTCGTTGCGGATCACGGCCAGCGGCGTCTTCAGGGCGTGGGCGAGGTCGCCGGCGCCGCCGCGGGCGCGCTCGATCAAGGCAGCGCTGTGGTCGAGCAGCTCGTTGATCTCGCTGACCAGCGGCCGGACTTCTGCCGGGACATCGTCTGCGAGCCGCTCGGCCCGCCCGGCACGCACCGCGGCAACGCCGCGGCGCAGCAGATCGAGTGGCTGCAACCCGAAGCGGATCTGCACGAGCACGGTGAGCACCGCGCCGACGCCGAGCGCCGCCAGGGTCAGCGCCAGCTTGGCGGCAAACGCCCGGACGTCGGCGGCGATGTCGGCGGTCGGGCCGGCGACGACGTAGCGGAATTTCCCGGCGAGATCGGGCAGGTTGATGTCCTGCCAGCGCAGGCGCAGCGCCTCGCCGAGCGGCCCCAGCCCGGCAGCGGCCCCCGCCGGTTCCGCGGCGGCAAGCTCGAGATCGCCGTAGCGCAGCGATTCCGACTTGGCCACCGTCCGGCCGTCGCGCAGGATCTGCCAGTACCAGCCCGATCCAGGCAGGGCGAAGCGCGGATCGGACGGCCGCCAGGTCAAGGCGAACTCGGTGCCCGCCGGCTCGCTCGCGGCGATCAGTTCCTCCATGTGATCGTGGAGCTGGGCGTCGAACCGCCGCTCGATATGGTCGCGGAACAGCAACAGCAGCAGGATTCCTGCGATCGCCAGGGTGATGGCGATCCACAGGCTCGAGGCCAGCGCCAGCCGAAGCCGCAGGGATCTACGCGCCATCGCCGCCGCCCTCGCTCGGCGCAACCAGCTGATAGCCCTGACCGCGATGGGTGCGGATCAGCGCCGGATCGAACTTCTTGCGCAGGCGGTTGATGAGGACCTCGATGACATTCGAGTCGCGGTCGAAGTCCTGGGCATAGATGTGCTCGGTCAACTCGGTCTTGGAGACGATCCTGCCGGCATGGTGCAGCAGGTAGGAGAGCGTGCGGTACTCGAGCGCGGTGAGCTCGACCGGTGCGCCGTCGAAAGTCACCCGCCCGGACGCCGGGTCCAAGCTGACCCGGCCGGACCGCAGCACCGGCCGGACTTGGCCAGCGCCGCGCCGGATCAGCGCCTCGATGCGAGCGACCAGCTCCTCGATCTCGAACGGCTTGGCGAGGTAATCATCGGCGCCGGCGCGCAACCCGGTCACCTTCTCTCGCCAGGTGCCGCGCGCGGTGAGGATGAGGACCGGCATGGCGCGGCCGGCGCGGCGCCAGTCGGACAGCACCGCCAAGCCATCAACCTTCGGCAGGCCGAGATCGAGGATGACCGCGTCATAGGGCTCGGTGTCGCCGAGAAAACGCCCCTCCTCGCCGTCGGACGCGGCATCCACGACATAGCCGGCGCGGACCAGCGCCGACTCAATCTGGCGCGCCAGCTGACGATCGTCCTCGACCAGGAGAACCCGCATTTCCCGCCGCTCCCTGCCCGCCTTGGTTCCCCTGCGACGGCGCACCGCCGTCGTCGTCCGAGTCGTCGTCCGAGCCGTCGGCCCGATCGCGGGGTCCTGCCACCTTGAGAACCTCCAACGTCACCGCATCATACGCGACCTTGATCACCTGGCCGTCGGCCAGCAGCAGCTTCACTTCATAGACCCAGATGCGATCGCCTTCCTCATGCTCCAGTTCGAGCTTCAGGACTTGGCCCCCGAAATCGTCGGCAATACGCTCGAACAGCGCGGCCGGCGGCGCGACCGCACCGCGTGCCAGCACCGACTCGGCTGCGTCGTCGTCATCGGCGCGCGCCGCTCCGCCGCCCGATGCGACGGCGAGCAGCACGAGCCCTGCGCAGCCTCGGCGCCAGACGGACGGCAGATGGAGGTACGGTCGCATGATCCGGATCCTGCGCCGGGCAAGCTGAAACGAGGCTGAAGCGCCGACTCAGCCTGGCTTCAGCCGGCCTGCGGCACAGTCTGCCGATCGGGCCGCTGGAGCCTGCCAACGACAGGAGACAATGATGCACAACTTCTTCACAAAGCGCGCCGCCGCTGCCGGACTGACCGCGCTGATCGCCGCAGCGACGGCCACCGCAGCCGTCGCCGGAGGACACGGAAACGGCGGAGGCGCTGGCGGCGCCGCGCCCGGCGGCAAGGCCCGGGTCGAGTCCCGGGAGCAGATTCGCAGCGAGTACGCCGAGCAAGTGCAGCAGGGCATGCCGGGCGGCACCGGGCTGATGTCGCTCGAGCAGCTCCAGGTCCGCCTGCGCGCCGAAGGCTATGGCGAGATCAGCGAGTTCGAGCGCGAGGGCCTGCGCTACGAGGTCTCTGCGCGCAACCAGGCGGGCGTCCCGATCAAGTTGCACCTCGACGCGCGGAGCGGCGCAATCCTCGGCGTCGAACAGGACGACTGACCCGTCGCCGCGGGCTCTCCGGCGGGCGCGACCAGCGGCTGCCGGAGGCTGCCCTCCCGCCGGTCCCAGGCACGTCGGTTCCGCTTTGCCGCGAGCCGGCGCTTATGACACCCTGAAGCCCGCATGGCTCCCTTGGCTCCTTGCCCGACCCGCACCCTGGCGGAAGTCGCAGACGCACTTGCCGGCGAGCTCGCGGGCGATGGTGCCATGGTCCTGCGCCGGGTGGTTCATCCGGCCGCCGCCGAGGGTGCCGAGGATCTGGCGCTGGCCGTCGAGCAGGACGCGTTCGGCGCGCTCGCCGGCTCCGCCGCCCGGACGGCGGTGGTCGCGGCCGGCAGCGCGCCGCCGCCGGCGCTGGCCGGCTATGTCGCGGTCGACTGGTCGCGCCACGCGCTCGCCCGGCTGCTCGCGCTGTTCGAGACCCCGCATCATGCGCCGCCCGGCATCCACCCGAGCGCCGTGGTCGATCCCACCGCAGGGCTCGGCGAGCATGTCTCGATCGGCCCGTTCGTCTATGTCGGCCCCGGCGCCCGGATCGGACATGGTTCCGTGGTGATGGCCCATGTCACCATCGGCGCCGAGGCCCGCATCGGCAGCCTGTGCCGGATCCACCCGGGATGCCGGATCGGCGAGCGGGTTACCATGGGTGACCGGGTCATCCTCCAGCACAATGTGAGCCTGGGCGCCGACGGGTTCAGCTATGCCACGCCCGAACCGGGCAGCGTCGAGACCGCGCGCCGGACCGGCCGGATCGAGGCACAGAACACCGCGATCGCCCGCATCCCGTCGCTGGGCACCGTGCGGCTGGGCGACGAGGTCGAGATCGGCGCCGGCAGCACCATCGATCGCGGCACGATCGGCGCCACCACGATCGGCCGGGGCACCAAGATCGACAATCTCGTGTTGGTCGCCCACAACGTGACGATCGGCGAGAACTGCCTGATCTGCGGCAATGTCGGCATCTCCGGCAGTGCGCGGATCGGCGACCGGGTGGTGATGGCCGGCGGCGCCGGGATGGCCGATCACGCGTCGCTCGGCGACGACAGCATCGTGCTGGCCTATGGCGGCGTGGTCGGCGACCTGCCGGCCGGCGGCATCTATGTCGGCCAGCCGGCGATGGCGCGCGACGAGTTCTTCCGCCAGTTCCGCAACATACGGCGGCTCGGCCGGATGAACGACAGGCTTGGCGAACTCGACAAGCGCCTCGCCGCGATCGAGGCCGCGACCCGCACCGACCTGCCCGCGGACTGAGCCCGGCGTCCGGCGCGACGCCTGCCCCAGTCGCCGACTCACAAGTAATTTCGCCTGGCCCAGTAGAAAATGGCGCGGATGTGACCGCTGCCCC
The DNA here is from genome assembly GCA_964372215.1 of uncultured Rhodospirillaceae bacterium. Lineage (GTDB taxonomy): Bacteria > Pseudomonadota > Alphaproteobacteria > Dongiales > Dongiaceae > DAIMFL01. Next base: position 249,291 of record CAYJQC010000001.1, on the reverse strand, counting down.
TGTTCCTTTTCCAAATTTTGAACGAATTTCAGTGATAGTACTTGCGCCGTTCGGGGCTTGAAGAGGCACGCCCCGTCAGTTTGGACTCCGTGATGCCATTGTTCCGTCCCTTCGCGCATGCCCTGCCTGGTCTCGGACGGATGAAGCGCGGGCTCGGGTTCGGCGGCGGTGCGCTGGCGGTCGGCCTGCTGGCGGTGTTCACCTTCGCCGCGCTCACGGCGCCGGGCCCGCGCGCCGACGAGGATATCCGCTATTTCCGCATCGGCACCGGGACCACCGGCGGGGCCTATTTCACCATCGGCGCCCTGATCGCCAACGCCTTCAGCAATCCGCCCGGCTCGCGCGAGTGCGACCGCGGCGGCAGCTGCGGCGTGCCCGGGCTGATCGCGGTCGCCCAGACCACCAAGGGGTCGGTCGAGAATCTCGAGGCGATCGGCAGCGGGGTGCTGGAATCCGGTCTGGCGCAGGCCGACATCGCCTATTGGGCCTTCACCGGCACCGGCGCCTTCGAGAAGACCGGCGCGCTCGAGAACCTGCGCGCCATCGCCAACCTCTACCAGGAGGGGCTCCACGTCATCGTTCGCGCCGATTCCGACATCCAGACCATGCCCGAGCTCAAGGGCAAGCGGGTGGCACTCGGCGAGAAAGGCTCGGGATCGCTGCTCACCGCGCGCATGGTGCTGAAGGCCTATGGCCTGAGCGAAAAGCGGCTCAAGCCGGAATACCTGGCCCTGGGGCCGGCCGCCGACCGCCTGCTCGCCGGCGAGGTCGACGCCATCATCACGGTCGGCGGCAGCCCGTTGCCGGCGGTCGCCGACCTGGCCGAGCGCTTGCCGATCCGCCTGCTGCCGATCAGCGGCGAACCGATCCAGAAGCTGCGCGAGGAATATCCCTTTCTCATCGTCGACGTGGTCCCGTCCGGGACCTATCGCGGTGTTCCCAGCACGGTGACGCTCGGGGTCGGGGCGCTGCTGCTGGTTTCGGCCGACATGGATCCCGACCTGGTCTACGGCATCACCCGGGCGCTGTGGCACAAGTCGACCCGCAAGCTGCTCGACGAAAGCGGTCCGCTCGGCCGCAAGATCCGGGAGGAAACCGCCCTGAACGGCATCCCGGTGCCGCTCCATCCCGGCGCCGAGCGCTATTACACCGAGCTCAGCAAGGCGGCGGAGACTCCGCCCGCCGAGTGATCGGCTGGTCTCCCCAAGAGGCCACGCTAACCTTTCGTATAGGGTTCTCGAGCAAGATGGTTCCCGGACGGCCGAACTCGGCCCGGGAGGCTTTGGCGATGCGCATCATTCTTGCCGATGACCATGTCCTGGTCCGCGACGCGCTCAAATCCTATATCGAGCGCCTCGCCGAGGACGCCACCGTGCTGGCGGTTTCGTCGTTCCCCGAGGCGCACAGCCTGGCGCAGCAGGAGATCAACGTCGATCTGGTGATCCTCGATCTCAGAATGCCCGGCATGAACGGCCTCGAGGGCCTGACGCGGATGCGGGCCCTGCGCCCCAGAACTCCGGTCGTCATCATGTCCGGCCTTGCCCGCCCGCAGGACATCTCGGACGCGCTCGCGGCCGGCGCCGCCGGGTTCTTTCCCAAGACCCTGAACGGCCCGGCCCTGGTGAGCGCTGTGCGGCTGGTGCTGGCGGGCGAGCGATTCGTGCCGTCGACCGATCACGCCAACGGGACGGACGGCGCCGCCGAGGTGGTCGACGACGAAGCCACGCGCAGCCTGACCCGGCGCGAGCGCGAGGTGCTCGATCTCCTCGCCATGGGACTCACGAACAAGGAAATCGCCCGCAAGCTCGACCTGCAGGAAGTGACCATCAAGCTGCACGTGCGCGGCGTCTGCCGCAAGCTCGGCGCGAAGAACCGCACCCAGGCCGCGCTGCGTGCCGTCGCGGTCGGCGCCGCCGGCTGAAGCTCAGGGCGCGGCGATGGCGATCGCCTCGACCGCGGCCACCAGTTCCATCGGCCGGAACGGCTTGCGCAACGTCGCCTGCGCCCCCAGGATCGTGGTCATCTGCAGCAGCAGATCGCTGCCGTAGTTGCCGCCACCCGACACGGCGAGCACCGGTTCCCGGCGGCCGGCCATCCGCAGCGAGCGAATGAGTTCGATTCCGTCGCACTCGGGCATCAGAATGTCGGTCACCACGAGGTCGAAGCGACCCAGTGCGAGGGCCGCAAGGCCGCCGCCGCCATCGCTCGCCACCACCGCCTCATGGCCGGCGTGGCGCAGTGCCGCCGAGGCAATGTCCCTCAGTTCCGCCTCGTCCTCGACCACAAGAATCCTGAGCAATCCGTCCTCCTGCTGACTTCGCCTCCGCCAACGCCGAAGACCGGCGTGACAGCGCGTCGAACCGACATAAGATTAGGAGTCCGAAAGCCACGCATGTTGAGCGTAAGCGCTTAGGAAGCGGCTCAAATTTTATGAAAATGGATAGGGACCTATCCCTTTGGCGCCGGCCGCCGCGTGCCCCCGTCCCCGCGGGCTTCGGGTAAAGCCATGGTTAAGAAGTTTGCCCTAGCCTCGCCCGGTCTCCCTCCCTGCGCCGTTGCGAGGTTTCAACATGCGCCGGCTCGTCGTGCTCTGGCTTGCCCTGGCCGCCCTGATCCTCGCCCTGGTCGGGCCGTCCTCGGCCGGAACGTTGCCGCAAGCGGACGGCGACGTGGTGCTGCGCGACCTCCTGGCCGTGGTCGGCGCCCAGGGCGGCACGCTGCACGCCGTCGCGATCAACGACTACGCGGTCGAGCTTCCGGCCGCCGACGCACAGGACTACGACGTCTTGGTCGCCTACCGGATGAACGGGGCGGCGATGTCGGTGCGCGACAAGGGGCCGCTTTGGGTGATTTATCCGATCAGCCAGCATCCCGAGCTGGAGGGCCCGGATACCGATGCGAAGATGATCTGGCAGCTCCGCGAACTCACGGTGCAATGAAGGCGCCGGGGCCCAGGCGTGAACGGATTCTGGTCGCCGCCGCCTTCGGCGCGCTGCTGATCGCCTGCACCTTCCTGATCTTCCGGCTGTCGAGCGAACGCCAGGAGATCCTGGACGATTTCCGTCGCGGCAGCTGGCTCGCCGTGCAGGCGCAGGCCGAATTCCTTCGCCTGAGCGACCGGCTTTCGCTCTACGAGGCCGAGCCGAGCGGCGCGAACCGCGACGCGCTGATGCAGCGCTTCGATGTGTTCTGGAGCCGCGTTCCAATCCTGACCACGGGCACGGACAGCGCCGGGCTGCGCACGATCCGCGGGGTGCCGGCGCTGGTCGCCAGCCTCGCCGGACACCTGGCGCCGACCGAAGCGGCATTCGACGCCCTGGTCCCCGACGACACCGCCAGTTTCGCGACCGCGCGCCAAGCGCTCGAGCATTTTCGGGCGCCGCTGCAGTCGCTGGTTCTGACCGCCCTGCACAACCAGGGGGTCACCGAAAGCCGAAGCCGGATCGAACGGCAATACAGCTGGATCCTCGCCGCGCTGCTCGCGGTGCTGGCGTCGGGGACGATCCTCATGCTGCTGCTGCGCCAGGAGGCGCGCAACGCCCGCGCCAGCTATGAGATCGCCCGCCGGGCCGAAGCCGAGGCGTCCGAGACCAAGCTCCAGTTGATGGACGCCATCGAGAGCATCTCCGAAGGATTCATCCTGCTCGACGAATCCGGCCACGTGGTGATGGCGAACAACCGCTACCGCGAGATCTATCCGGCGATCGCCGACCTGGTCGAGCCCGGCGTCGCCTTCGAGGACCTGATCTGGGCCGGCGCCGTGCTCGACCAGTACGACAGCGAGCAGACAGTCGAACAGGTCGTGCGGGAACGCCTCGAACGGATAGCGAATCCGAGCGGGCCGTTCGAGCAGGCGCTGCGCGACGGCCGCAGCCTGCTGGTCAGCGAGCGCCGCACCCGGCGCGGCAGCCTGGTCAGCGTGCGCACCGACATCACCGAGCTCAAGCGCACCCAGATCGAGCTGCAGAACCGCCTCGCCGCCATGGAAGCCTCGATCGACGGCATCGCCATCATCGACATGAGCGACCGGCTGATCGGCGTCAACAAGGCCTTCGCCGCGATCTTCGGCTACGCGACGGCCGACGGCCTGATCGGCCAGCGCTGGTCGGTCCTGTTCGACGATGCCGAAAACGCACTCTACGAGAGCGACATCCAGCCCAACCTGCGGGCCAATGGCCGCTGGCGCGGCGAGCGCTCGGCACGCCGGCGCGACGGCGCCCGGTTCCCACTCGACGCGTCGATGACCATGCTCGACGACGGCGGCATGGTATGGATCGTGCGCGACGCCACCGAGCAGCGCCGCGCCGCGATCGAACGCCAGCAGCTTCAGGACCAGTTCTACCAGGCGCAGAAAATGGAAGCGCTCGGCCGGCTGTCGGGCGGCATCGCGCACGACTTCAACAACATCCTGGCGGCAATCATCGGCTATGCCAGTTTCCTGATCGAGGACCTGCCCGAGGGCTCGGAGACCCGCGACTTCGCCGGCCAGGTGCTGGCCGCCGGAAATCGGGCGAAGGATCTGGTAAAGCAGATCCTGGCCTTCAGCCGCACCAGCGACACGCGTCGCGATCCGATCGACCTGGTTTCGGTGGTCAACGAGACCTTGACCATGCTGTGGGCGACGATGCCCGCGACCGTGGCGCTCACCGGCCGCATCGACGGCGAGCACGTGATCGTCGACGGCGACGCGACCCAGGTCGGCCAGGTGCTGATGAACCTGTGCGTCAACGCCGCCGACGCCATGCCGGACCAGCGCGGCACCATCACCGTCGAGCTGAACCGCATGGAGATCGACGGCGGCTGCGCCGGCGGGCTTCAGACCAGCGAGTCGATGCCGGACAAGCCGGTGCTGCGCATCCGCACCGACGGCGACGGTCGGCGCACCCGCATGTGGGTCGGCGTGCTGGCCAATCCTGGCCTCTATGCCCGGCTCACCGTGCGCGACACCGGCACCGGCATGGACCGCGCGGTGATGGAGCGCATGTTCGAACCGTTCTACACCACCAAGTCCGTCGGCAAGGGCACCGGGCTGGGCCTGGCTGCAGTCCATGGCATCGTCGCCTCCCACGGTGGCGCGATCACCGTCGAGAGCATGCTCGGAGACGGCACCACGTTCCAAATTTTGCTGCCGCTGGCCGAGGAAGGTGTCGCGCAGGCGGAGCCCGCGGTCACCGAGAGCGCGGGGCGCGGTCGCGAGTTGGTCATGCTGGTGGAGGACGAGGTCCATGTCGCGGCGATGACCGCCCACGCTCTGGAGCGGCTCGGCTACGAGGTGGCGAGCTGCGACGACCCGCAGGACGCGCTGGACATTTTCAACGAGCATCCCGAGGCCTGGGACGTGGTCGTCACCGACCAGACCATGCCGGGGCTCACCGGCATCGAGCTGGCGCAGCGCATGCTCGAGCGGCGCCCGGATCTGCAGATCGTGCTCTGCACCGGCTTCAGCGAATCCGCCAACGAGGAAACCGCCCGCGCGGCAGGCATCGCCGCCTTCCTCAACAAGCCGGTCGATCCCTATCGGCTCGCCAGCACGATTCGCGCCGTGCTCGACCGCCACACCGGCCAGCACGAGGCGCCGCGCGCGCTGCCGGCGCCCGAGCCCGTCTGAGCCGGACCACCCGCACCAGGCTTCCGCTTCGGGCCACCCCGCCGGCCGGGTCAGGCGTCCGCCGGCTTGCGGATCAGGAAGCTCAATACGCCGTCGGCGGCTTCCGCGGACTCGACCAGTTCGCATCCGGTCGCATCGCAGAAATGGATGAAGTCCTTGGCCGCGCCCGGATCGGTGGCGAGCACGCGCAGCAGGCCGCCCGGCGCCACCGCCTTCAGCGCCTTGCGCGCCTTCAGGACCGGCAACGGGCATTTGAGCCCCTGCGCGTCGAGCGTGATCGCGGATTCGTCGTTCATCGCGGAGCGATCCTAGCAAGCGCGCCCCGCCGGCGACAGCCCGCCTTGCCGGCCGGCAGGTGGCGGGTCTAGTCTCGCGGCGCCGCGGCTGACGCGGCGAAGGGGCGGCGTTCGTTTTCGATGAGCGACACAGTACTCACCCTGTCCGAGCGGCGCCGCAGCCTGTTCGCCGTCATCGCCTCGATGACCGTGGTCAGCCTGATGTACGGCCTGTCGGTGCCGCTGCTCGCCGCGGTGCTCGATCGCCAGGGCGTCAGCGGCCTGCTGATCGGCCTCAATACCGCCATTCAGCCCGCGGCCACCCTGGCCATCGCGCCTTTCGCCCCCAAGGTCATCCGGGCCGTCGGCTCGGCGCGGATCATGATCTACGCCACCGTGGTGGCCGCCGTCGTGTTCCTGGCCCTCGGCCTGGTCCCCAACGTCTACGTCTGGTTCCCGCTGCGCTTCCTGCTCGGCGCGTCCGGCAGCTTCCTGTGGATCGTCGGCGAGGCCTGGGTGAACCAGATGGCGACCGAGAATGTCCGCGGCCGCATGGTCGGGCTGTACACCGCCGCCGGCGCCGGCGGCACCGCGCTCGGCCCTCTGGTCCTGTCGATGATCGGCACGCACGGCATGGCGCCGTTCGTGACGGCGGCGGCGCTGCTGATCGTCGCCGGCCTGCCGATCATGACCGCCGCACGCGTGGCACCGCGACTCGAGGGCCGGCCCTCGGCGCGGCTGCTGGTGTTCGTCCTGCTGGCCCCGGTCGCCATGCTGCTCAATCTCACCCATGGCGCGGCGATCGAGCTGTTCCTCACCTTCCTGCATCTCTACACCGCCCGCATCGGCATCGGCCAGGCGGCCGGGCTGCATCTGCAGACCGCGACGCTGGTCGGCGGCATTGCCCTGCAGCTGCCGTTCGGCTGGCTGGCCGATCGCATGGACCGTCGCCTGCTGCTCGCCGCCTCGGTCCTGTTCATCATCGCGGCGGTCGCCCTCATGCCGCTGGTCCTGCCGGCGATCCCCTGGAACCTGCCGTTCATGTTCGTCTTCGGCGGCGTGTTCAGCGCGCTCTATGCCCTCGGCATCGTCTTGCTGGGCGAGCGCTTTACCGGCGTCGACCTGATCTTCGCCGGCACCGTGTTCAACGTGATGTGGAGCATCGGGGGCATGGCCGGACCGACCCTGGGTGGCCTTGGCATGGAGCTGTGGGAGCCTCACGGCATGATTGTCGTTCTGGGTCTCATGTGGGTGTGCTATCTGCCGGTGCCGGTCGTCGCCTATCTGCGCCGCCGCAGGCAACAGGGAGACCCAGCGAAATGATGTGGCTGACGGGCGGACAGGTCTACGACGTTGCGGCCGGCGCCTTCCGCCGGGCCGACATCGCCATCGACGGCGCGCGCATCGCCGAAATCACCGAGCGCGGCAGGCCGGCGCCCGACGATACCCTGCACGACATGGCCGGCGCCTTCCTGCTGCCCGGGCTGATCGACTGTCACGTTCATCTGGTGATGCCGACCGACGAGGCCGATCCGGCCAAGCCGGCGCGGCGCAGCGACGCGGCGGTGGCGCTGTTCGCCGCCAAGGCGGCGGAGCGCACCTTGCTGGGCGGCGTCACCACGGTCCGCGACTGCGGCGGCTGGAACTTCGTCGAGATGGCGGTGCGCGACGCGATCGACGCCGGCCTCGCCATCGGTCCGCGCATGTTTCTGGCCGGGCGCCTGCTGTCCATCACCACCGGCGGGGTCGATTACTATCCCGGCATGTACGAGGTCGCCAACACCCCGGACGAGGTGCGCGCCGCCGCCCGCAAGCAGCTCGCCCACGGCGCCGACTTCATCAAGGTGATGGCGACCGGCGCCATGCTGTCGCCCGAGAACGAGGACGCCCGGGCGATCCAGTTCACCCTCGAGGAGCTGAAGGCGGCGGTCGAGATCGCCCGCGACAATTTCAAGCCCGTCGCTGCCCACGCCCATGCCTGCCGCGGCATCGCGAACGCCGTCGAAGCCGGCGTCGATTCGATCGAGCACGGCAGCTTCGCCGACGAGGCGGTGCTGCGCCGCATGGCCGAGAAGGGCGTCTTCATGGTGCCGACCTGCTGCGCCTTTTCGGCGCTGGTCCAGGATCGCAAGGTGATGGACGCCATGCCGGACCATCTGCGCGCCCGGCTGGTCGACAACAATCAGGCCCATGTCGACGCCATGCGCACCGCCCACCGGCTCGGCGTGCCGATCGCCATGGGGACCGATGCCGGCACCCCCGGCAATCATCACGGCGGCAATGCCGAGGAATGCGTGGTCATGGTCGAGGAGATCGGCATGTCGCCCCAGGAGAGCCTCCACGCCGCGACCCTGAACCCGGCGCGGCTGCTGCGCCAGGACCGGAACCTGGGCAGCCTGCAGGCCGGCAAGTTCGCCGATATCGTCGCCTGCGCGGGCAGTCCACTCGACGACATCCGGGCGCTCCGCGACATCGGCTTCGTCATGAAGGGCGGCACGGTCTACAAGGACATTCTTGGTCGGACCTGAGTTAGAGCCGGCCGGCTGCCGGTCGACACACTTGCGGACCGCGAACAACGCGGGCCGCGGCGCACGTGTCGCCGCCACCAGGGGGATCGCGTGACCAAAACGGTCGACAGCTTCCCGCGCAAGCTGCGGGAAATCGAGAATGTATTCATTCCCCTGGCGGACGGCTGCCGGCTGGCGGCGCGGATCTGGCTGCCGGAGGATGCGGCCCGGCACCCGGTCCCGGCGATCCTCGAGTACCTGCCGTATCGCAAGCGCGACGGCACCGCGCCGCGCGACGCGCTCACCCATCCCTGGTTCGCCGGCCACGGCTATGCCGGCGTGCGGGTCGACCTGCGCGGCTCCGGCGAATCCGACGGGCTGCTCATGGACGAGTATCTGAAGCAGGAACACGACGACTGCCTGGAGGTGCTGCGCTGGATCGCCGCCCAGCCCTGGTGCACCGGCAAGATCGGCATGATGGGCATCTCCTGGGGCGGCTTCAACGGCCTCCAGGTCGCCGCCCGGCGGCCGCCCGAGCTCAAGGCGGTGGTGACGCTCGCCTCGACCGACGACCGCTATGCCGACGACGTGCATTTCATGGGCGGCTGCCTGATCAACGACAATATGTCCTGGGGCTCGGCGATGTTCTCGCTGGCGACCCACCCGCCCGATCCGGCGCTGGTCGGCGAGGGCTGGCGCGAGACCTGGCTGGCGCGGCTGGAGAACGAGCCGCTGCTGATCGACACCTGGACCCGGCACCAGCGCCGCGATGCCTATTGGAAGCACGGCTCGGTGTGCGAGGACTACGGCGCCATCGAGGCCGCGGTCTACGCCATCGGCGGCTGGGCCGACGGCTATTCCAACGCGGTGCCGCGGCTGCTCGCCGGATTGAAGTCGCCCAAGAAAGGCCTGATCGGCCCCTGGGCCCACAAGTACCCGCATTTCGCCAGGCCCGGCCCCACCATCGGCTTCCTGCAGGAGACCCTGCGCTGGTGGGACCACTGGCTGAAAGGCATCGACACCGGAATCATGGACGAGCCGGAATACCGCGTGTGGATGCAGGATTGGGTGCCGCCCGCGCCGTACCATGAAGCGCGGCCGGGCCGCTGGGTCGCGGAAGCCGCGTGGCCGAGCCCGAACGTCGCCGCGCGCCGGCTGGCGCTCAACGGCGACGGCCTCGCCGACGCGGCGGGCGCGGAAATGCCGATCGCGGTCCGCTCGCCCCTGCACACCGGAATCGGTTCTGGCAAATGGTGCCCCTACGGCCTGGTCGCCGACCAGCCTGCCGACCAGCGCGAGGACGACGGCAAGTCGCTGGTGTTCGACACCGCGCCGTTGACGGAGCGGATCGAGATCCTTGGGGCGCCCGCGGTCGAGCTCGAGCTGTCGGCGGACCGGCCGAGCGCCCAGGTCGCGGTGCGGCTCAACGACGTGGCGCCGGACGGATCGTCGCTCCGGGTCGGCTATGGCCTGCTCAACCTGACCCATCGCGACGGTCACGAGACGCCCGCGGCGCTCGAGCCCGGACGGCGCTACAAAGTTCGGGTGCAGCTCAACGACATCGCCCACGCCTTCGCGCCGGGCCATCGCATCCGGGTCGCCGTCTCCAACGCCTATTGGCCGATCGCCTGGCCGTCGCCCGAGCCGGTGACGCTCACCCTGTTCGCCGGCCCCAGCGCCCTGCTGCTGCCGGTGCGGCGGGCCCGCGCCGAGGACGCGCAGCTTGCGCCCTTCCCGCCGGCCGAGGCGTCGCCGCCGGAACCGACGACGGCGCTGTCGCCGGGCGGCGACCGCCGTAGCTGGACCCGGGACATCGCCACCGGCGAGACCGTGCTGACCATCGAATCCGAGGACGGGCGGGTGCGCTTCGACAACCACGGCCTGGTGTCCGATGGCAGCCGGCGGTCGGTCTACCGGATCGCGCCCGACGATCCCAATTCGGGTTCGGTCGACATCGCCTTCCGGCTCGCGGCCGAGCGCGGCGACTGGCGGGTGCGGACCGAGACCCGCGCCGTGTTCCGCTCGACCCCGACCGAGTTCCTGATCGAGGCCACGCTCGACGCCTGGGAGGGCGAGGTCCGGGTCTGCGCCCGCAACTGGTCGACCCGCATCCCGCGCGATCATGTCTAGGGCGCGCGTCGCCGCGGATTGGGTTGGCAAGCGGGGACCTTTGCGCTTTCATGACTGTGCCGGAGGATGTGGCATGCGCCATGCGCCTCCAGGGGAAGGGCTCCTGATGCGGAAGCCTCCGCCGTCATGCTGATCTACGTCTTCCAGCGGCTTGGTCTGGCGGTGCTGATCTGCATGGTGGCCATGACCATCCTGTTCAGCATGGTCTACCTGCTGCCCGGCGATCCCGCGACCATCGCGCTCGGCCCGCGCGCCACGCCGGCGATGAAGGAACAGCTCAAGATCGAGATGGGTCTCGACCGGCCGGTGCCGGTGCAGCTCATGAACTTCTTCACCCGGGTCGCCACCGGCAACCTCGGCACCGACGTGTGGAGCAAGCGGCCGGTGACCGAGATCGTGCTCGAGGCGCTGCCGTACACCGTCATCCTGGCGGTGACCGGGCTCGGCTGGGCGGTGCTGCTGGGGGTGCCGCTCGGCTGCTACTCGGCGATCCGGCGCAACACCCTGATCGACAAAGTCACCGGCATTTTGTCGGTGAGCGCGATCTCGATGCCGTCTTTCGTGGTCTCGATCTACGGGCTGCTGCTGTTCGCGGTCGCGCTCAACTGGCTGCCGGCGTTGGGCGCCGGCGAGCGCGGCGACATCGGCGACCAGGTCCGGCACCTGATCCTGCCGGCCTTCGCCATCGGCCTGGGCTGGGTCGGCTATCTCGCCCGCCTGGTGCGCGCATCGATGCTCGAGGTGATGGGCGAGAACCACGTGCGCACCGCCCGCGCCTTCGGCCTGCCCGAGCGGGTCATCGTGTTCCGCTACGCCCTGCGCCTCGCCGTGCTGCCCACCATCACCCTGCTCGGCATCGCCTTCGGCAGCCTGCTGTCCGGCGCGGTGTTCGCCGAGATCGTGTTCACCCGCCCCGGCCTCGGCCGGCTGGTCTACGATTCCGTCGCCAACCGCAACTATCCGGTGGTGCAGGGCGCGGTGCTGACCACCGTGTTCCTGTTCGTGCTGTGCACGCTGTTCGCCGACATGCTCATCGCCTGGCTCGACCCCCGTGTCCGCTCCAGCCTCTGATCCCGCCACCGCCACGGTGGCCTTCCGCCCCGCCCGCAGCGGCTTCCTCGGGCTGATCCAGCGCGTCGCGTCCGACCCCATGGGCCTGCTGGGTTTGAGCCTGGTGGCGCTGCTGATCTTCACCGGCCTGTTCGCCGACTTCCTGGTGCCCTACGACCCGATCAAGATCGACGTGAAGTACCGTCTCGCCGATCCGTCCTGGGCGCACTGGCTCGGGACCGACAATATCGGCCGCGACGTGTTCTCCCGGGTCATCAAGGGCAGCACCATCGCCCTCATCGTCGCCGGCTCGACCACCCTGCTGTCGGTGATCGGCGGCCTCAGCCTCGGGCTGCTCGCCGGCTACGGGCCGCGTTGGCTCGACAACGTCCTGCTGCTGATCTTCGATGCGGTCTATTCCTTCCCCAGCATCATGCTGCAGCTCACGCTGATCACCCTGCTCGGTCCCAGCCTCGGCACCGTCGTGCTGGTGATCGTCGTCACCACCGTGCCGGCCTATGCGCGGCTGGTGCGCACCTCGACCCTCAGCGTCAAGACCTCGGAGTTCATCCTGGCGGAACGTTCCATGGGCGCCTCGATGCCGCGCATCATGGGCCGCCACCTGCTGCCCAACGTGGTCGGACCGCTGCTGATCATCGCCAGCATGGACGTGCCGGTGGTGATCGCCATCGAGGCCGGCCTGTCGTTCCTGGGCCTCGGCGTGCGACCGCCGGCGCCGAGCTGGGGCAACATCCTGAACGACGGATTCTCGTTCATCCGCGATACCCCGTGGATCGTGATCGCCGGCGGCGTGCCGCTGATCCTGGCGACGCTCGGCTTCACCTTCCTGGGCGAGGCGCTGCGCGACCAGCTCGACCCGAAGCTCCGGCGCGATCGATGAGCGCGGACTCGGTCCTATCCATCCGTGACCTATCGGTCGAGTTCCTGACCCGGCGCGGGCGGGCCCAGGCGCTGCGCCATGTCGATCTCGACGTGCCGCGCGGCAGCGTGGTCGGGGTGGTCGGCGAGAGCGGCTCGGGCAAGACCACGCTGATCTCGGCGGCCATGCGCCTGCTGCCGCAGAACGCCGTGGTCAAGAGCGGCGAGGTGCTGCTCGACGGCGACAACGTGCTGACCATGAGCGAGGCGGCCCTGCGCGCCCTGCGCGGCCGCAAGCTGTCGGTGGTGTTCCAGGATCCGATGACCGCGCTCAACCCGGTGCTGACCGTCGGCCGGCAGATGGTCGACATCCAGTATCGCGAGTCAATCTCCACGGCCGAGAAGCGCGCCCGGGCGGCGGAGATGCTGCGCCGGGTCGGCATGCCCGACCCCGTGCAGCGCCTCGGCAACTATCCGTTCGAGTTCAGCGGCGGCATGCGCCAGCGCATCGCCATCGCCATGGCGCTGCTCGGCAACCCCGACCTCCTGATCGCCGACGAGCCGACCACCGCGCTCGACGTCACCATGGAGGCGCAGATCATCCATTTGCTGCGCGAGCTGCAGCGCGAGTTCAAGGCCTCGATCCTGTTCATCTCGCACCATCTCGGCCTGATCGCCGAGCTGTGTGACCGCGTGCTCATCCTCTATGCCGGCGAGGTGGTCGAGCGCGGCAGCGTGCACGACATCTTCCATCGGCCGCAGCACCCCTATACCCAGGCGCTGCTGACCTGCGACCCCGCGCGCATCAAGCAGGCGACGCGCGACCTGCCGACCATCTCCGGCGACGTGCCGGACCTGCTCGACCTGCCCCAGGGCTGCGTGTTCGCGGCGCGTTGCCCCAAGGCGTTCGAGCGCTGCCGCGCCGAGGCGCCGGCACCGCGGCCGATCGGCGACGGCCACGCCGCGAGCTGCCACCTGGCGGGCGCCGATGGCTGACACCGCCCCGGCCGCACCGGTCCTGCTGGAGGTCGAGCGCCTGCGCGTGCGATTTCGCACCCTGGGGGCGATCCGCGCGCGCATCGCCGGCGTCGCCGACCCGTTCCTCGACGCCGTGCTCGACGTCTCCTTCGCGCTCAAGGCCGGCACCACCTTCGCGCTGGTGGGCGAGAGCGGCTCGGGCAAGACCACCCTGGGGCGCGCGATCCTCGGGCTGGTGCCGGTCCATGGCGGCGCCGTCCGCTTCGAGGGCAAGGCGGTCGAGGGCGTCTCGGACCACGCCTTCCAGCCGCTGCGGCGCCAGATCGCCATGATGTTCCAGGATCCGGTCGCCTCGCTGTCGCCGCGGCTCACGGTGAAGTCGCTGATCACCGAGCCGTTCCTGATCCACGGCCAGACCGACCGCAACCTGGAGACCGAGGCGAAGCGCCTGCTCGACATGGTCGGGCTGCCGCCCGACTTCGTCGCGCGCTATCCGCATGAGCTGTCGGGCGGCCAGGCGCGCCGCGTCGGCGTCGCCCGCGCGCTGGCGCTGGCGCCCAAGCTGATCATCGCCGACGAGCCGACCGCCGGCCTCGACGTCTCCGTGCAGGGCGAAATCCTCAACCTGATGAACCGCCTGCAGGCCGAGCTCGGCATCGCCTATCTCATCATCACCCACAACCTCGCGGTGGTGCGCCACATCAGCGACGAGATGGCGATCATGTATATGGGCCGCTTCGTCGAACACGGGCCGACCGCGCGCATCTTCGACGCGCCGTCCCATCCCTATACCCACGGCCTGCTGGCGGCCGAGCCCCATCCCGATCCCGACCGTCGCCGGGAAACGGTCGAGCTCAAGGGCGAGGTGCCGAGCCTGGCGCACCGGCCGTCCGGCTGCGAGTTCCACAACCGCTGCCCCTACGCCCGCGACAACTGCCGCAGCGAAACGCCGGCGCCGCGCGACCTGGAGCCGGGCCACCGCGTGCTGTGCCACTATCCGCTGACCGGCGATCAGGCCAGGGTGGCGTAACAACAGTGCCAATAACCGTCAAATAGGGCGATTTCTCAGCTCAACTCCACCCGCTTGAGCCAATCATGTGGACGTCTATATCACTGCGTGATATAGACGTCCACATGTGGGTTCTCAAGTCCAGAGCCTTCGCGAAATGGGCGCGTCGGGAAGGCATGTCCGACCGAAGTCTGCGCGCCGCTGTGGCGGAGATGGAAAGCGGCCTGATCGATGCTTCTCTGGGCAGCCAGCTTGTCAAGAAGCGCATTGCCGCAACAGGCCGTGGCAAGAGCGAATCCTACCGGACGATCATCGCCTATCAGGCGGGGAACCGCGCCATTTTCATCGTCGGCTTCGGCAAGGCAGAGCGGACGAATGTCGGCACACGGGAACTCGAAGGACTGAAGAAGCTGGCGAAGCTCTATCTCGATTTCGATGACCGCGCCTTGCGCCATGCCTTGGATACCGGCGCGCTGCTGGAGATCATTTCCGATGAGTAAGATTCTCGATGCCGTTCATGAAGCGGCCCGCGATCTGCACAAGGCCGGGCTCGTCGGCGACGTGACCATGCGCGAATTCGACGCGCTCTGCATCCCGCCGGTGAAGCCTTACTCCGCATTGGAGATCCGCCACATCCGCCAGCGCGCCCGCGTCAGTCAGGCGGTCTTCGCCGCCGTCATGAATGTCGGCAAGTCCACCGTCCAACAATGGGAACAAGGCGTGAAGAAGCCGCAGGGCGCGTCTCTCAAGCTGCTCAGCATCGTGGATCGCAGAGGTATAGACGTGCTGATGTAGGTTCCGCCTCGGCCAAATTGGACGATTCCACTTTAGCCCGCGAGCGCGATCTACTTGCTGGGCGACCAGTCTGACTCGCTGATGTGTACGGATAGCCCGTGCGAAACAAGGAGATGTGAAAATCCCTCGACATGATTGGCGCCGCATACAAACAATGCCGGCCAGCGGTCCAACGCCAACAAACGATCGAGCCAGTAGCTCTCTCGCTTCGAATGCGAGAGTTTCAATTGTCGATCAGTGTCTACGCCGCCATCGCTAGACCACCACGCCAGTATCTCGATATCATTCTCCTGCAGGATTCCAAGCTCTATGCGCTGGCGACGATCCGGATCGCAATACTGATGATCGACGCTTAGAGTTCCGGCGATCAGCTCACACACGGAGTGGGCAGCATCTTGCGCCTGCAGTGCCTCTTGACTGCATTCTTCTGCAACTGCGCGAACATGATGATCAAAGCATAGGCGTTCAACAAACGCGCGAAAATCATGCGACCCTGCTCTTCCTGGCAACTGATACTCGTGGCTGGTGCCGATGAGTATGACGCGCTTCGTGACATGACTAAACTCGTAAGACATGCCGATGGCCGCCCGCTCCATCTCCAGTATTGCGTCATAGGCCGAGAGCGGCAGGACTTCCGTGCCGGCGATCAGCAGGTCGTCGCGCGCCGCGGCGAGCGCGGGATCGGCGAGCGCGCGGGCAAGACCGGCCTGCAGCCGTTCGACCAGGTCGTCGCCGGCGCCGCCGGCGGTGATGAACGGCAGTCCCGGCGCCGACGGAGATTCTGCCAGCACCCGGGTGCCGGCGAGCGTCGCCGGCGCGTGGCGCGCCAGCATGGCGTGGGTGACGCCGTCGACGGCACAGAGATCGGCCTGGCCCGAGGCGACGGCGGCGATGCTGGCGCGATGGCCGCCGCTCTCGATCGTCGCGCCGAAAAACCGGCCGCCGCGCGCGAGCGGCGCCACCATGGCGCGCAGCACGTTGTAGCCCGACTGCGAGTCCGGGTTGTTGAAGGCGCAACGGCACCCGCGCAAATCCTCGAGGCGCGCGGCCGCATTGTCCTCGGCAACGATCAGCAGGCTGCAATAGGAGGTTCCGGTGCAGCCGCGCGCGGCGTAGGCCGGTGTCGCCACCAGGCGCACCCGTCCGGCCAGCGCATGGGTCAGGGGATAGCCGCAGGTCTGGCTGAACAGCAGGTCGGGCTGCAGCCAATGGTCGGGCAACGTCGGCTGCGCGCTGAGGTATTCCGGCACCTCGGCAACGCCTTCGGCGCGGAACGCGCGGGCCAGCCCCTGCCACCAGGCGGCGGTCGCCCCCGCCACCTCGGGCAGGCCATACATGGGCAACGAAGCCACGGGCAGGGATACGATCATCGGCGGCCCATCATTCGGCGGCCGGCAGCGCGGCGCCCATCGTGTCCAGCAACTGCTCCAGCCCGTCGGTGATCTCGTAGTAGTCGGCGCGATCCGCGGTGTAGATGTGCTGCACCGTCTTCAATCCGGTCGGCCGGTCGAGGCAGCCGGCGGCGATCGACAGAAAGCCGCTGCCGATCCGCTCCCAGAACATGGACGCGCCGCAGATGCCGCAGAAGCCGCGGCGCGCGGCGTCGGACGACTGGTACCAGCGCAAGCCGTCGCCGGCGATCGTCACGTTCTCCCACGGGGCGCCGCTATAGGCGCCGTGATGGCCGTGAAAGCGCAGGCATTGCCCGCAATGGCAGTTGACCACCGGGCGCAGGCTGCCGCGCACCTCGAAACGCACGGCGCCGCACAGGCAGCCGCCCTGATGGCGCGCCGGGTCGGCGTGCCGCTCCGCAATCCCTGCCGCTTCTGCCGTCATGGGTTCTCCCCCTGTTTCCCTAGTCGAGCTCGCCCAGCAGCCGCATCAGGAACTCGGCGGCCTGGTTCGGCTGTACCACAGCCGCCCGGATCAGCGCGTCGAAATGGCTGCTCAGCATGCGGATATGCTCGGTGCTGTTGAACACCAGGAACATGTGGCCGACATAGATCGCCGCGCGCTTCGGGCCGAAGATGGTGACCGGCACAGAATAGCGGCTAGTGCCGCTGTAGAAGAACCAGCGGAACGCCGGGTACAGCTCGTCGACCAGCTGGATCATGTGCTGGAGCTGGCGGCGGCGGGCGTGCCGCGGCATGTCGCGCCAGATTCCCTCGGCGCGCGTGAAGCCCTCCAGCATCTGGACCGTGCTGCACACCTCCATGTCGCCTTCGGGGCGGCGCAGATTGGCGAGCCGCGCCACCGCCGCCTCGATGCGCGATTCCGGCACCGGCTCGTGGTAGTCGCGGTACTCGTAGCGGATGGTCTCCTCGGTCTTCAGCAGATCCGGCAGCGTCGCCGGGACGTAGCGGATCTTGTAGCCGGCCGCCTCGGCGTGCCAGCGGGTCAGCCGCTCGTCCGCCGGCGAATGGGCACCCGGCGCGATCTCCAGCGGCTGGCTGATGATGTCGGTGGCGAGCGGACCTTCCTGGGACAGGCCGAGCAGCCAGTCGACGCTGACATGCTGGGTCGCCGCGATCGACGCCAGGGTCTCGGCGCGCGGCAGGCGATCGTTGGCCGCCGACAGCACCTGCGCCAGGGTCGAGCGGTCGACCCCGATGCGGGCGGCGAAGCCGGTGCGGTTGAGGCCGGAGCGGCCGATCACCTCGTCCAGGCGCCGGCGGAACACCGCGACGGTGTCGCGCCGGTCGGCGCGGCCTTCCCGGGTCGTCGCCGGGGCGCCGCCGGCAGCCAAGGGTCGATCCTGATGCCCAGAGCTCATTGCTCTATTTCGCCACGACTGTGGTGGATAGTCAACATTTGCGGTGTAACGTTATTATTAGTTACGCTTTGTGCGCATTCCCACATGGGCAGCGGGGCTATTCCGCCCCATTATTGTCACATGGCCAATGCCTGCGGGATCAATGACCTACGCGTATCGCTGCGGCCGGCCGTCGAATGGCAGACGGTCGGACTCGCCGCCGGCATCTATGCCGGTTTCGGACTGGTCACCTGGTATTACGCCGCGCTCCCGTGGTGGCTGGTGCTGCCGCTCGGCGGCTGTCTGGTCTGCCTGCACGGGTCGCTCCAGCATGAGGTGGTGCATGGCCACCCGACACGATGGCAATGGCTGAACAGCTTGTTCGTCCTGCCCTCGCTGTGGCTCTGGCTGCCCCACAGCCGCTACCGCGAGACTCATCTGGCCCATCATGACGACGACCGGCTGACCGACCCGCTGGAGGATCCGGAGTCGAGCTACGTGACCGAGGCGCGCTGGGCCGGAATGACGACGCTGCATCGGGCGCTCCGCCAGGCGATGATGACCGTGGTCGGGCGGATGGTGCTGAGCCCGCCCTACTACACCGCCCTCACCTTGCGCGACCTCGCGCGCGCCCTGCTCGCCGGCGACCGGCATTACCTGTCGCACTGGCCGCTGCACGTCGTCGCCGTCGGCATCACCCTCGGCTGGGTGATCGGCGTGTGCGGCATTCCGTTCGGCGAATACGTGCTGCTGTTCGTCTATCCCGGCTTCGCGCTGACAGTGCTGCGCTCCTATGCCGAGCACCGCGCCGCGGAGGAGGTCGGACATCGCACCGCGGTGGTCGAGAGCGGGCCGTTCTTCTCGCTCCTGTTCCTCAACAACAACCTGCATGTCGTGCACCACGCCGAACCCGGTGTCGCCTGGTATCGGCTGCCGGCCCTGTATCGGCGGCATCGCGACCGCCTGCTGGAACTGAACGGCGGCTACCTGTTCCACGGCTATCGCGAGATCTTCCGCCGCTTCCTGCTGCACCGGCGCGGCTCGCCGGTGCATCCGCTGGCGGGCTGAGCGGCCGTCCCGGCACATCCCGCCCGCTTCGGCCGGCCCGCTCCCCTGGCCGGGCACCTCACGCGGTCAGGAGGCCGATCGCGCCGATCAGCATCAGGCTGCCGGCCCACAGCACGTCCAGATTGAACCAGCTCCTGGAGATGAACTTCAGCCCGAGCCAGCGATGGACCAGCAGGGCGATGAGGCCGCCGGCGGTGACCACGGCGAGCGCGTGCACGAGCGACACCAGGACCGCCATCCCTGCATTGCCCGCCATCAGGATCGACGATGCCCGATGGGCCGCATCGAGATCCTCGGCGGAACAGAGGCCGAGATAGATCGGCAGCAGCATCAGCCCGGCGCCGTGGGCGGTCGCGATCGCGAAGGACCATAGGACGAGCTGGCTTGGCCTGATCCGGGCGAGCGCCCGCGGGTGCCGGCGGTCGAGCAGGCGATATGCGCCGAAGGCGAAGACCGCGCCGCCGGCGCCGATCCGGATCTCGCGCTGCCAGTCGAGCAGAGCGGTCATCAGCGCGAACGGCAGGAGAATGACGACCATGGCCAGCAGGTGCCCGGCCGCCAGCGGCACCAGCGCCGCCGCCACGTCCCGGCCGCCCTTGCCCATCAGCCCGGCGGAAACCGCAAGCGGCCATCCCATGCCCGGATTGACGCCGTGATACGCGCCGCTCGCGACCACGGCCAGCCAGAGCCCGGCCGTGGTCCAGTGAAGCCCGTCCAACCCTAGGCGGACGGGTAGCAGAACGAGTCGGTCGAGCAGTCGCCGCCCTCGAGCCGGATCTGGTGCGATCGGTATCCCTTGGGAAACTCGACCCAGAACTCCTTGTCCAGCTTGATGCCACCCTTGGCGCCGATGTCGGCCTTGACCATCGCGCCGGGGATCCCGCCGGGATAGAACTGATCGTCCCAGGTCGAGTACAGCGAGTTGGTCCAGTAGACACGCTTGCCGTCACGGCTGATCTCGACCATTTGCGGCCCGCCGCCGAACGCCTTGCCGTTGGGGTGGGCGGTGCGGCGCGCGATGCCGCCGATGTGAACCGAGCCGGCCAGCTTGGGCTTGCGCGGGTCACTCACGTCATACTGGCGCATCTCGCCGGTGCCCCAGCAGGACACGTAGAGGAACCGATCGTCGAGCGAGAGGTCGATGTCGCTGATCAGCGGCGGCACGGCGCCGAACCCCTGCAGCAGCGGCGGCAACATGTCCTTCTCCGCCGGCTCCGGCGGAATCACCGCGGACTTCTCGCAGTGGAATTTGCCGCCCTCGCGCCACCAGGTCCAGATCGAGCCCTCGAGGTTGGTGGTGTCCACCACGACACCGACGAAGCCGTACTCCTTGATCGGGTCGTGCGCCGGGCGGACTTCCAGGGCCATCTGATGATTGGCGCCGAGATCGATGGTCTGGACGTTGCGTCGCGCGCGCAGGTCCCAGAAGTGAATCCGGTGGCCATACTTGTTGCCGAGCAGGTCCTCGGGAACGATGCCGTTCTCGAACTGCGGCGGCAGGGCCCATTCGCTCGAGACCATGTAGTCGCGCGGCAGGTTCCACCAGAAATCGTAATGCTTCTCCTGCGCTCCGCGGTCGATCTCCCAGCGCCCGATCACCTCGAAGGTCTCGCAGTCCATGATGAAGATGCCCGGCGGGCCATCGGTCCCGTCCGGCCCGCCACCGCCGAGCGTCGAGACATAGATGCCCTCCGGCCCGCAATGGATCGTGTGGGGCCGGGAATAGCCGGTCTTGCGGAACACCTCCTCCGGCTCGATGATCTTGTGGATTTTCGCCTGCTTGGGGTCCGGCTTGGTGTCGATCACGTAGATCCGCGAGGATCGGATTCCCGGAATGATCAGGTATCGCCGTTCCAGGAACGCGTGACCGGTCAGCGGCGACAAGGCCGAGGAGCAGGCGTTCCACCCGAAATGGTGAAACTCGTCGCCCTTGTTCGGCATCATCACGCTGTGGACGATCTTGCCGTAGTCCGATGAACGCGGATCGACGTCGACGACACCCAGGCCGTCGGGATTCGAGAAGTCGGGGCTCAGCATGAGGGTGTAGGCGTATGTCTCAACAGGCGCTTCCATCGCCAGCTTCGCCGTGGCGTGGAAGGTCGGGTCCGGACGGACATTCATGACATCTCTCCCCTGTGTGCCTCGCCGGTGCGAGTTGTTGTTTCCTTTTCGCTGAAGCGTTCGCCAACTGCGTTCCGCAGATGGACGAGGCGCAATGAAAGACGATGAGATGGGTCAGCGTGAGCCATACCGGTTTGCATGGCAACCGGTATCTCTGCAGAGCCTCCCACCAGCGTCCACGGTCGTCGGGAGACAGGGCCGCAACCGGTCTGAATACGCAGGGCCCGACTTGGCGGCGCTCGGCTTGGCAAGCCAGTGCTCGAACGGCGCCCCGCCCGCGCAGGGGCTGACCCCTGCTCCGCCGCCTGCTCCGGCCGGACGGCCAGCTCGGGCAGGTCGCGCCCGGCCAGCATCTCGCGGTCGCAAAGCAGACCGGCGCACCTCCCACGATGTCGCACTTGCACGCAAATGAGTCCTGGCAGACGACTTGCCGCACCTCTGCAATTCGCGTGTTTGCGCAAGCGCAAAGACGCCGCTCCGCCGGAGCGGAACCATTACAAGTAACAGGCTCATGACCAGTTGCCAGCAGAGTGAATCATGCCACGCGGCGTACGGAAATTGCCTTTGGTGTACTCCTGCTCGGGCTGCTCAAGCGCCGCCCAAATGGCCAACTATGTCGCGCTTTGCCTGGACCGCGACCGGTATGCGGAGATGTCCTGCATTGCCGGGGTGGGTGGCGACGTAGCGCCCCTGGTCCGCATCGCCAAGTCCGGTCGCTCGATTGTCGCGATCGACGGCTGCTCGCTGCATTGCGTTAGTCGCTGCCTCGCACGCCACGAACTCGAACCGTCGCTGCACGCGACGCTGACCGACATGGGGATCAGGAAGCGCTTCCACATGGAATTCGACGAGGACGAGGCGGCCAGGGTTTTCCGTGAGATCATTGACGCACTGGAGCGCAGCGACCTCTCGAAGGCGGAGGCGGCCGATGCGCCTGGACTTGGCGGGTAGGCCGCAACCGTTGAACCGCTCGCCGGACGTATGTTGCCGAAAATCGACCAGGCATCCGGCCGCTGGCTTGTGGAAGCATCATGACTCTTGGGCCTGATACCCGCTGGATCGACGCGTTGCTATCGGACGAGGCGATCGTCGATCGTCTTGTCGCCTATGACCCGAAGTTCGCCCATTTCAGGGGCGTGATGAACGACGAGCGCGTCGCGACGGAGCTTCACGTCGCGGACATTGCGCGCATTCTCGGCCTCACAACCGAGGCGATCCTGCGCATTGCAGCGGGCGGAACCCAGGACCGCAGGCCGGAGGATCGGATCGGCGAGGCCCCTTCGTCCCCTTCGATCGCTCCGGGCTCCAGCGAGAAGATACTGGACCTCAGACCCCTCTTCGAGCTTGGACAGGAACCGCTTGCCATGATTCTCGACGCCGTGGCCAGGCTGCCGGGCGGAACCGACCTGGTCATCGAAGCGCCGTTCCATCCGTTGCCGCTGCGCCGGCTTCTCGGCGGCCGCGGAT
This sequence comes from uncultured Rhodospirillaceae bacterium, assembly GCA_964372215.1. Taxonomy (GTDB): domain Bacteria; phylum Pseudomonadota; class Alphaproteobacteria; order Dongiales; family Dongiaceae; genus DAIMFL01. The sequence continues at coordinate 226,652 of CAYJQC010000001.1, read as the reverse complement.
TCGCCAGCAGCGCCCGCCAGCTCGCGGCCGAACACTGGCGAGTCGTGTTTCGGCGGGCGACGGGCTAGATGCCCGTGCCAGTGCCCGATCCGCTGTCGTGGCTGCTCGCGGTCGCTCTGCCGCCAGAACTCGACCCGGGTCAAGTGTCGTCCATGGCGCCACGGTCGCGGGCCGCGCAGCGTCTGCGCGGATCTGCGAGCGGCGCCTGGCTGGCACGGCGCAGGCGCAGGCAGACCGCGTCCGTTGCTGCCGCGCGAACGCCGGGCCGGCAAGCCCGCCAGCGTCCCCGATGCGCGGCATCATGAGCGACAGGTCCGCAATTCCCATTCTCCCGCCGTCGCTTGCGGCACTGCTGGGTGCGATCCCGTTGCCGATGATCGGCTTTCCCCTCGCACGGGTGGTGGCAGCCGCCGGAACCCGCCATCCTTCGCTGTTCGTCCGGCTTGGCGAGCACGGCAACGCGACGTTCCTGATCGACCCCAGCGATCTGCCGGTCGCGTTCCGGCTGTGGCCGCGCCCGGGCGCGCCGCGGGTCGAGATCTTGCGCAAGCCGGTCGACGCGCAGTGGGACGCACGCATCGCCGGGCCCTTGGCGGCGCTGCTGGGCATGGTCCATGGCGCGCTCGACGGCGATGCGTTGTTCTTCTCCGGCGACATCGCGTTCGAAGGCGATACCGAAGCGATCCTCGCGCTCCGCAACGCGATCGACGACGCCGAGATTGATCTGGCGACTGAAATCGCTGCCATCTTCGGCCCGCTGAGCTCGCTCGTGGAACGATCGGCGCACGGCATCCTGCCGATCGTCGAGCGGCTTACCGGGGTGAGGTTGCGGCGGGCGCGCGGAGCGTGGACGTGACCATTCCGGGCTCAGCAATGCCGCGCCGGCTCGAGCTGGTCTGTCCGGCCGGGACTCCTGCCGCCTTTCGCACTGCAGTTGCGGCCGGGGCCGATGCCGTCTACTGCGGATTCAACGACGAGACCAATGCGCGGAACTTTCCGGGCCTGAACTTCTCGCGCCAGGAATTGTCGACCGCGGTCCGGCAGGCTCACGAGCGGGACGTGAAGGTCCTTTTGGCGGTGAATACCTTTCCCCGCGCCGGCGACTTTGGCCTGTGGGCGCGCGCGGTCGACGACGCGGCCAGGTTCGGGGTCGACGCGGTGATCCTGGCCGATCTCGGCCTGCTGGACTATGCCGCATCCCGGCATCCGGCGCTGCGGCGCCATCTATCGGTCCAGGCCGCGGCGGCCAACGCCGACGCGATCCGCTTCTACGTGGAGAGCTTCGGCGTCAAGCGCGTGGTCCTGCCACGCGTGCTCAGCGTCGCCGAGATCGCCGCCATCAATCGTGCCGTTGACTGCGAAACCGAGGTGTTCGTGTTCGGCGGTCTCTGCGTCATGGCCGAAGGGCGCTGCTCGATGTCGTCCTATGCGACGGGGAAGTCGCCCAACATGCATGGCGTGTGCTCGCCGGCAAGCCACGTCGTGTATCGGGAGGACGGCGACGACATGGTGTCGCGCCTCGGCGGCTTCACGATCGATCGGGTCGGGCGCGGCGCGCCGGCACCCTATCCGACGATCTGCAAGGGCGCGTTCCGGGCAGGCGGGTACAGCGGCCACGTGTTCGAGGACCCGGCGAGCCTTGACGCCGCCAGCCTCATCCCCCGTCTTGCCGAGGCCGGCGTCGCCGCCCTCAAGATCGAAGGGCGGCAGCGCAGCCGCGCCTATACCGAGGCGGTCGTGCGCAACTTCCGCCGGGCGGTGGACGCCCAGGCGGAGGGCCGGCCGATGCCGGCCGGCGAACTGCGACGGCTGACCGAGGGCCAGAACTCCACCACCGGAGCCTACCGCAAGGCCTGGCGCTAGCCGGGTGCGGACGGGGGCGCCAGCGCGGCGCCCCGGGCCGCTCAGATCGAGGAAGCCGCTGTGCCGATTGCCAATTCGACGCTTACGCTTGGGCCCGTGCTGTTCAATTGGCCGGTCGACGCCTGGGAGGACTTCTACGCCGGGATCGCCGACGAGGCCGACATCGACCGGGTCGTGATCGGCGAACTCGTGTGCTCCAAGCGATTGCCGTTCTACGCCGAACGGATTCTGCCGGTCGTAGAGCGTTTGCTGCGCGCCGGCAAGGCGGTGGCGCTCTGCTCCCTCGCCCTGGTGACCACTGAACGGGAGCGTCGGCTTGCCGCCGGCCTGTGGGACGTCGACGAAATCGAGGTCGAGGTCAACGACCTGACATTGCTGGCGACGATCCCGGCCCGCACCGGCTTCGCGGTGGGTCCGCTGGTCAACGTCTATAACGAAGCCACGCTGGGTTATCTTGCCCGACGCGGGGCGCGCCGGGTGTGCCTGCCGCCGGAGCTGCCGATCGAGTCGGTCGAGATTCTCGCCGGCGCCGCCAAGGCAGATGGCGTCGACACCGAGGTCTGGTCGTTCGGGCGAGTGCCCCTGGCGATCTCGGGGCGCTGCTACCACGCCCGCATCCATGGGCTTACCAAGGACTCCTGCCAGTTCGTGTGCGAACGGGACACCAACGGGCTGCCCGTCCAGACGCTCGACCGCCAGGGGTTCCTCGCCGTCAATGGCGTGCAGACCCTGTCGCACACCTGCGCGACGACGCTCCGGGAGGTCGACCGGTTGCGGGTCGCGGGCGTGAACTCGTTCCGTCTGTCTCCGCATGACTGCGACATGATCGCGGTTTCCCGGCTCTACCGCGACCGCCTGCAAGGCGCGATCGATGCCGACGAGGCCATGGCCCGACTGGCGGGGGTGCAGACCTTCGCGCCCCTGTCCAACGGCTTCCTGTACGGCGCGGCAGGGGCGGAGCTCGTCGATCACGGGCCGTAGGCAGGTGGACGATGTACGCGGCGCTGTTGAAGCGTGGCGCGGGGCTCGCGCGGCCCGATCCGCCGTTCGGACCGTTCTTCGTGCTTGGAACGCTCGATGCGATCGCGGGCGTCGCCGTATGGCTGCCGGTTCTCTTGGGATGGCCCAGTTTGGACATCGACGCAGCGGCCGCCGCGGCCTGGCACGCGCGCGAGCTGCTGTTCGGCGCCTTTCCGGCGGTGATCTCGGGATTTCTCCTGACGGCCCTGCCGCGCTGGACGGGGCGCCCGGTCGGGCCCGCGCAGCTTCCCGGCCTGTTGGCGCTGCTCTGGCTGGCGGGGCCGGCGAGCCTGCTGCTGCAGCCCGCGGCAAGGCCGGCGGTGGCGGCCGGCTATGCGGTGGTACTGGCCGCGATCGTCGGCCACCATGTCCTGCGGACCGGGAGCCATCGCAACTACAAGCTCCTGCCGCTTCTGGCGCTGCTCGCCGGCGCCGCGGTGATCGATGCACTCGGCATCTCCGAGACGCCGGCCGCGCCGTTCCGCCTCGCGATCGCCGCCATCCTCGGGCAGGTCATGGTGCTGGGCGGGCGCATCATCCCCAGCCTGACCGCGGCCCACCTCGAACGCAGCGGCGGGCGCACCGTGCCGCCGGCGTACCGACCGCTTGAAATCGTCGCCGCCACGGCCGCCGCGGCGGCCCTCGGCACGTGGGTGCTGGCACCTGCAACGCTGCCGACCGGCTGCCTGGGCGCGGTGGCCGCGGTCGCACAGGTCGCGCGATGGCTGCGCTGGCGGCCATGGCAGGTCACCGGCTTTGCGCCGCTGCTCGCTCTGCACGCCGCCTATGCCTGCATCCCGCTCGGATTCGCCCTGGTCGCGTCGGGCATGGTTGTTCCGGGCGGCATGCCGACCGCCGCCCTGCATGTGTGGACGATCGGTGCCATCGGACTGATGAGCGTCGCGGTCATGGCGAGCATGATCCGCCGGCATTCGGGACACCCGTTCGCGTCGTCGGGCGCGCTGAACGGCGCCATCGCGCTGCTGGTTGCGGCATTGACCCTGCGCGTCGCGGCGGATGTGATGGACAGTGCCAGCGGGCTCCCGCTTCTCGGTGCGGTCGGGGCATGGACCGGCGCCCAGTTCCTCTTCCTCGTCGGCTTCTGCCGGCAACGGCTCTGCGAGGGGAACCGCAGTTCTGCGCCGCGCCGCCGGCAACCCCGAGGAGCAGGCGACGGCGGCGCCGCCCGCTGAGGCGCCAGCCTCTATTCCGCCGCCCGCTTCGGCCGGCCGACCAGCTCGCGCAGGTCGTCCTCGTTGAGCGTCTCGCGCTCGAGCAGAAGGCTGGCGCCGCGTTCCAGGATGTCGCGCTTGCTGTTGACGATCTCGGTGGCACGCGCGAACGCCGCCGCCACGATGTCGCGCACCGCGCAGTCGATCTCGCGCGCGGTCTCCTCGGAATAGCGCCGCTCGCCCGGCAGCGGCACGTCGGCCGGGCCGCCGAGGAAGCTGTGGGGCTGCTGCTCGTAGGTGACGTTGCCGAGCTTCTCCGCCATGCCGAAGCGGGTCACCATGGCGCGGGCGATGTCGGTGACCTTGGCGAGATCGTCCTGCGCGCCGGTCGACAGTTCGGCGAACACCGCGAGCTCGGCCGCGCGGCCGCCGAGCAGCACGCACATCTTGGTCTCCAGCTCCTCCCGGGTCATCAGGAAGCGGTCCTCGGTCGGTCGCTGGATGGTGTAGCCGAGCGCGCCGATACCGCGCGGGATGATCGACACCTTGTGCACGGGGTCGGCCGCCTTCAGCGACAGGGCGACCAGGGCGTGCCCCATCTCGTGATGGGCGATCACGTTGCGCTCGCGCGGGTTCAGCACCCGGCTCTTCTTTTCGAGCCCGGCGACGATGCGCTCGACCGCCGCGGTGAAGTCCTCCATGGCGACCGAACTGCCGCCGCGGCGGGTCGCCAGCAGCGCCGCCTCGTTGACCAGGTTGGCGATGTCGGCGCCGGTGAAGCCGGGGATGAGCGCGGCGATCACCTCGGGGTCGACGTCGGTGCCGAGCTTGGCCTTCTTCAGATGCACGCCGAGGATCTGCACCCGGCCCTTCTTGTCGGGCCGGTCGACCAGCACCTGGCGGTCGAAGCGCCCGGCCCGCAACAGCGCCGGATCGAGGATTTCCGGCCGGTTGGTGGCGGCCAGCAGCACCAGCCCCTCGCTGGGGTCGAAGCCGTCGAGCTCGGCCAGGAGCTGGTTCAGGGTCTGCTCCTTCTCGTCATGGCCGCCGCCGAAGGGATAGGCGGTGCGGGCGCGGCCCAGCGCGTCGAGCTCGTCGATGAAGATGATCGCCGGCGCCTTCTGCCGTGCCTGCTCGAACAGGTCGCGCACCCGTGCGGCGCCGACGCCGACGAACATCTCGACGAACTCGGAGCCGCTGATCGAGAAGAACGGCACGCTCGCTTCACCGGCCACGGCGCGGGCCAGCAGGGTCTTGCCGGTGCCGGGCGGACCGACCAGCAGGATGCCCTTGGGGATCCGCGCCCCCAGCCGCCCGTATTTGTCGGGGTTCTTGAGGAAGCCGATGATCTCCTCCAGCTCCTCCTTGGCCTCGTCGACCCCGGCCACGTCCTCGAACGTCACCTTGGTGTCGGTCTCGACATAGACCTTGGCCTTGCTCTTGCCGACCGTCATGAACCCGCCGCCGCCGAAGCCGGCCTTCTCCGCCATCTTGCGGAAGACGAACATGTACAGGCCGAAGAACAGCAGCATCGGCACGATCCAGGACAAGAGGTCGCGCAGGAACGTGCTCTCCTGGGCGCCGGTATAGGTGACGCCGTATTGCTGGAGCTGGTCGGCGAACTCGGGCTCGACCCGGACAGTGACGAAGCGCCGCTCGCCGCTGCCCGCCTCGGGCTTCAACGTGCCCTGGATGTGGTTCGGCGTGACCGTGATCTCGCCGATCTTGCCGTCCTTCAGATATGCCTCGAACTGGCTGTAGGGAATCGTCTCGACCTGCTGGCTCTGGATGAACAGGTTCTGCAGCAGGATCACGCCGACGATCGCGGCGACCACGTACCAGAGATTGAACTTGGCCTTGGGATCCATGTTTTGGCGCTGCCTCGACGTCGCGCTACGGCTTTTCGGACGTCATCCAGTAGCATCGACCATATACGCCTCGGTTGCGACAGATCAAATCGCCCGGATCTCGCAGCCGAAAATCAGCGGACCGGCCAGAACATCGCGATGAGCGGCACCCCGACCACCAGCACCAGAATCGACACCGGCAGGCCGAGCCGCCAATAGTCGCCGAACCGGTAGCCGCCCGGCCCCATCACCAGCGTATTGGACTGGTGGCCGATGGGCGTCAGGAACGCGCAGGACGCGCCGACGGCGACCGCCATCAGGAACGGATCCAGGTTGAGATCGAGCCGCAGCGCCAGGCTCGCCGCGATCGGTCCCATCAGCAGCACGGTCGCGGCGTTGTTCAGCACCGGCGTCACCAGCATCGTCGCCACCATCACCAGCCCGATCAGCATGGTCGGCGAGAGCGTGCCGCCGATATCGGCGATCCAGGCCGCGATCAGCTCGGTGCCGCCGGTCGTCTGCAGGGCCTGGGTGACCGGGAGCATGGCGCCCAACAGGACGATGACCGGCCAGTCGATGGCGGTGTAGAGCTCGGAGATCGGCAGCAGCCGAAGCACCGCGATCGCCAGCACGGCGCCGACGAACGCGACCGCCGCCGGCAGCAGGCCGAAGGCGGCGAGCGTCACCGCGATGCCGAGCAGGACCGTCGGCATGAACATGCGGGCCGGCGCGCCGAGCTGGAGCTTGCGATCGGCGAGCGGCAGGCAGCCGAGCTGCGCCAGGGTCTCCGTCATGCGCTCCAGATTGGCCTGCAGCACCAGCACGTCGCCGGCCGCCAGCTCGACCCGGCTCAGGCGCTCGTGGATGCGGCGGCCATGCCGGCGGATCGCCAGCAGGTTGACGCCGTATCGGGCGCGCAGCGAAAAGGCGGCCGGCGACCAGCCGGCAAGCCGGGATTCCGGCATCACCACCGCCTCGATCACGCCGACCTCCTCGGACCGCACGTGTTCCGGCATGATCTCCTTGCTGCCGACCAGCTTGACCTTGCCGGAGTCGATGACCTTCTTCAGCACCGCCGGGTCGGTTTCCAGGACGATCACGTCGCCGGCACGGATCACCATGCGGCTCGACGGCACCAGGCGGCGGGTCTCGTCATGGATGACGGCGAGCACGGTGAGGTCGCCCTCGGCCATCGCCTCCAGGGCGGCGATGGTCTTGCCGACCAGCGGGGTGTCCGGCGGCACCCGGATCTCGGTCAGATAGTCCTCGATCTTGAAGCTGTCTTCCGGCGACGACGCGCCCCGGCGCCCGCGCGGAATCAGCCGCCAGCCGAAGCTCAGGAAGATTGCGCCCACCACGGCGATCCCGATGCCGACCGGCGCGAAGTCGAACATCTGGAACGGCTCGCCGGTGAATTGCTGCCGCATGCCGGAGATCAGGATGTTGGGCGGCGTGCCGATGAGGGTGATGAGCCCGCCCAGCAGCGACCCGAAGGCGAGCGGCATCAGCAACTCGGACGGCGAACGCCCGGCCTTGCGCGCGGCCTGGATGGTCATCGGCAGGAACAGCGCCAGCGCGCCCACGTTGTTCATGAAGCCCGACAGGACCGTCACCAGGGTCACGAACACCGCCACCTGGGTGCCCGGCCGTTCGATCACCGGCCCCAGGGCCCGCAGGACGATATCGAGCAGCCCGGAGGTTCGGATCGCGCGGCTGATGACCAGCACCGCCGCGACCGTCACCACGGCGGGGTCGGAAAAGCCCAGAAACGCGTCTTCGGCCGGGACCACGCCAGCCACGACGGCGGCGAGCAGGGCCGCCACAGCCACCAGGTCGTAGCGCAGGCGATCCCAGATGAAGAGGGCGAGCGCGCCCACCAGGATGGCGCCAACGACGGCAAGCTCATAGTTCATGCAGGCTCCTCAACGCTTCGCCGCGGGAGACGCACCCGGCCAGCAGAGCATACGCGGCGCCGGCATGCCAATCGAAGCAACTGCCCTGTGACTTCTCGCAGCAGTCTCGATCGGCGGGAAAGCCATCAGGCCGCCAGCGACCCGCCCTCGCGCTTGCGCCTGGCGACGAAGTCCCTGAGCGCCTCGTCGACCGCCGGATCGAGCGACGGCGGCTGGAAATCGGCCACAAGCTGCTTCCAGATCCCATTCGCCCGTTGCGCAGCGTCCTTCGCCCCGGCCTCGCGCCAGGTTTCGAAGTTGCGCCAGTCGGACAGCATGGGCGCATAGAACGCATTCTCGTAGCGCGCCAATGTGTGGGCAGCACCGAAGAAATGCCCGCCGGGGCCGACCTCGGCGATGGCGTCGAGCGCCAGCGTGTCCTCGGTCACCTCGATCGGCTGCAGGAACTCGCCCATCATCTGCAGCATCTCGGCGTCGACGATGGTCTTCTCGAACGAGGCGACCAGCCCGCCCTCCATCCAGCCGGCACCATGCATGATCATGTTGGCGTGGCCCATCACCGCGCCCCACAGCGACATCTGGGATTCGTAGGCGGCCTGGGCGTCGACCGCGTTGGCGGCGCAGGTGTTGGACGAGCGATAGGGCATGTTGTAGCGGCGGGCGAGCTGGCCGCCGGCCATCGCCGCGCGGGTGTATTCCGGCGTGCCGAAGGCCGGCGCACCGGTCTTCATGTCGACATTCGAGGTGAAGCCGCCATAGATCGCCGGCGCGCCGGGCGCCACCATCTGGATGAAGGCGATGCCGGCCAGCGCCTCGGCGTTCTGCTGCGCGAGCGCGCCGGCGATGGTCGCCGGCGACATCGCCCCCGACAGCGTGAAGGGAGTGAGCACCACCGGCTGGCCGTGCCGCGCCATCTCCATCAGGCCCTGCAGCATCGGGATGTCCAGCCGCAGCGGCGAGTTCGAGTTGACGACCGAGAACAGGCTCGGCTCGCGCTCGAGCTGCTCCTTCTCGATGCCCCGGGCGATGCAGATCATCTCGATCGCATCGGCGATGCGCTCGCGGCCCAGCGAATAGGGGTGCCAGATGCGGTCGGTGAGCGTGATCGCCGCGTAGTGGGCGTCGAGATGGCGGGTCGCTGCCGGCAGGTCGGCCGGCTCCACCGGATAGCCGGCGATGAACTGCACGATGTTGAGGCTCTGGGCCAGCTTCAGCAGGTTGCAGTAGTCCTCGAAACTGCCGGGCCGGCGGCCGTTGTCCAGATCCGACACGTTGGGCGCGCTCGCCACCGTGCCGAAATTGACGTGGTTGCCGCCGAAGGTGAGGCTGCGCTCGGGGTTGCGCGCATGCAACGTCACCTCGCTCGGCACCTTGGCGATGCAGTCCTGGATCAGCCCGCGGTCGAAGCGGACGCGCTGGTCGCCGGCCGCCACCTCGGCGCCGGCGCTCCTGGCGATCGCCAGCGCCTCGGCATCGAGGAACTCGATGCCCTGCTCCTCGAGTATCCGCATCGAGGCGACGTGAATCGCTTCGACCTGGTCGGCGCTCAGCACCTCGACCGGCCGATAGGGATTGCGATAGTGCCGCCAGGGCAGCTGCTTGAGGCCGGAGGCGCGCCGTTCGCGACGGCGGGTCGTATCGCGCGACATGAAACCTCGTGGTTCGTGGCCCCACCGGCCCGTGTGGCGCTAACCTCGGCCAGCCGCGCGGCGCGTGGATCGGCGCAGTCTATACATGGGTTGGCACGGCCTGTATATACGGCCTCTCGTCCCAAAATCTCCAGCTCTACGGCGCGTTTTCTCCGGCCCATGGCGATCGAAAGCCTGCTCCTCACCGGCGCGGACCTGACCCCCGAAGCGGTCGCCGAGGTGGCGCGCGACCGCCGCCCGGTCGCGCTGTCGCCGGAGGCCGGCGCGCGCATGGCGGCCTCGCGCGCCGTGGTCGAGCGCTACCTCGCCGAGGACCGGCCGGCCTATGGACTCACCACCGGGCTCGGCCCGCGGGTCGTCGATCGGGTGCCGCGCGACGAGCTGGCCCAGTTCTCCCGGCTCACCATCCTCGGCCGCGCCCAGGCGGTCGGCGAGGCCCTGCCGGCGGAGGTGGTGCGCGCGGCGATGCTGGCGCGCGTCAACGGGCTCGCCCATGGTGCCAGCGGCGCCCAGGCGGCGGTGGCCGAGGCGCTCGTCGCCCTGCTCAACGCCGGCGTACAGCCGGTGGTGCCCTCGATCGCTTCGGTCGGCGCCGCCGATCTGTGCCTGATGGCGCATATCGGCCTCGCCCTGATCGGCGAGGGCGCGGCGGAGCATGGCGGGGAGGTATTGCCGGCCGCCACGGCGTTGCTGCGCGCCGGCCTCGCCCCGCTCGTGCTCGGGCCCAAGGACGGCCTGGCGATCTGCAGCGCCAATGCGGTCAGTGCCGGACACGGCGCCCTGGTCCTGTGGGACGCCCAGGCCCTGGCCGCCCAGGCCGATCTCGCGGCGGCCCTGACCATGGAGGGCTTTCGCGCCAGCCTGACCCCGATCGATCCGCGCGCCGTCGCCGCCCGGCCGGCGCCGGGCCAGGCGGCGAGCGCGGCCCGCCTCGCGCGCTTCCTCGCCGGCGCCAGCCTGACCCAGTCGGGGGCGGCGCGGCGGGTCCAGGACCCGCTGTCCCTGCGCTGCGTATCGCAGGTGCATGGCAGCCTGCTGGCGACGCTCGAGTTCGTTCGCGCGGCGCTCGATCCCGAGCTGAACGGCGCCGGCGACAATCCGCTGGTCGACGCCGGATCGGGCGAGATGATCTCGACCGGCAACTTCCACACCCCGGCCCTGGCACTGGCCTTCGACACGCTCGGCCTGGCGATCGCCCAGCTCGCCAATCTGCTGACCAACCGGGTGCAGCGCCTGCTGACCGAGCGCCTGTCCGCGCTGCCCACCGGGCTCACCACCCGCGGCGTCACCCGGGTCGGCTTATGGGCCACCACCAAGACCCTCGAGGCGCTGGCCGCGGAGATCCGCCACCTCGCCAATCCGGTCAGCGTCGACTCGCGGGCCGGCGCCGACAATGTCGAGGACGACTCGACCAACGCGCCCTATGCGGTCGCCAAGGCGGCGCGCATGGTCGCGCGGGCGCGCCTGCTGATCGCGTTCGAGCTGGTGGTCGCGGCGCAGGCAGTGGAGATGGCCGGGATCGACCGTCTCGGCCACGGCACCGGAGCCGCCTATCGCGCGGTGCGGGGCCTGGTGCCGGCACTCGGCGAGGACCGTCCGCTCGGCGCCGAGGTGGAGCGCGTCGCGGCGGAACTGCTGGACAGCGGGGAGCTGCTGCGCCGGGTGGCGGCGGCGTAGCGCATGGCCAGATCGCGCTGAAACAGCGCGACCTTGGTCTAGGGCACGATCCGATCAGGTTGAATCAACCTGATCGGTGAATCGTGCCCTTCTTTCGATAGAGTAGAGCGTGATTCACCGATCGAACCGAGCGGGTTCGATCGGATCACGCTCTAGGCAGCCATGTCGCGGCCGATCACCCGGCTGGGCGGAACCTGGACCGTGACCTGGGTGCCGACCCCCGGCCTGCTGGCCAGCACCAGGCTTCCGCCATGCAGCTCGGCGAACGCGCGGGCGAGCGGCAGGCCGAGGCCGGTGCCCTCGTACTTGCGGCCCAGTCCACTGTCGACCTGGCCGAACGGCGCCAGCACCTTGGCGAAGTCCGCCGGGTCGATGCCGATTCCCGTGTCGGCGACCTCGAGCGTGATGCCGCCGGAAGCGTCGCGCGCCGCCGCCACGGTCACGGTGCCGCCGGCGGCGGTGAACTTGACCGCATTGCTCAGCAGGTTGAGCAGGATCTGCTTGATCTTGCGCGGATCCGCACGCAGCGACGGCAGGTCGTCGGGCAGCCGCTGCACCAGCTCGACCCCGCCGCCGCTCGCCCGCTCGCTGAGGAACATCACGCAGCTCCGCACGATCGCCGGCAGCTCGACCGTCTCCTCGATCAGCTCGTGCTTGCCGGCTTCGATCTTGGACAGGTCGAGAATGTCGTTGATGATCTCCAGCAGATGCGCGCCGGAGCCGTGGATGTCGGCGGCGTACTGGGCGTAGCGGCGGTCGCCGAGCGCGCCCAGCAGCTCGTCGCGCATGATCTCGGAGAAGCCGATGATGGCGTTGAGCGGCGTGCGCAGCTCGTGGCTCATGTTGGCGAGAAACTCGGTCTTGCTGCGGTTGGCCAGCTCGGACTCGTCGCGGGCGCGGCGCAGCTCCTGCTCGGCATGCCGGCGCTGCGCGACCTCCTGCTCCAGCTCGCGGTTGGTTTCCTGCAATGACTGGGCGCGCTGCTCGAGCAGGATCGCCTCGTGGCGACGCACCACCAGGCGGTCGGCATGGCGCACGATCAGGAACAGCGCGACATAGAGCACGGCGAAGGTCGCGATGACCACGACCATGAGCGTGCGTCCGTCCTGGTACATCTGCGCGACCAGCGGCGTCACGTCGCTGTACACCTCGATGACCGCGGTCGTGTTGCCATTGGCATCGACCACGGGCACGTAGCTCGACAGCACGTCGACGTCGACGCGCTCGCCCTCGAAGGAATCGAACTCGTCGCGATGGGTGAGTTCCGAGACGACCTGCTGATGACGGGCGCTGGCGAAGCCGGCATTGGTGCTCTTGTCGTCGCCGATCTGACTCGTCTGGGACGAATACACGGTGATGCCGGACAGGTTGTAGATCTTGACCTTGAGGACCGGGAGATTGTCGGTCAGGGCGCGCACCCGCGAATCGATGACCCGGGTCTCCGCGCGCTTGGCGAGGGTCGTCGGATCCAACTCCACGGTGGTGGCGACGTAGCTGTTGAAGCGCGGCCACATGGCGTTCGCCATCGCCTGTGCCAGGGTCTCGTTGCGGCTCTGTCCGAGGCGCGCAAGGCTGTCCATCGCCACGTGCCGATTGAACGTGGCGATGATCGCCGTCGCCGCGATGATGACGACGAGCGCTGCAACCGAAAAATACCGCGTCAGCCGGAACATGCCGCTTCCACGAACCGCGCCTCGGATCGCGAGGCAGTTCGAAACTCTAAGGAAATGGCGGTTAAGGAACCGTTGCCTGCCACGGTCTGGCGTCAGGACCACAGGCGTCCTATCTCCGCCGGGCTGCCACCACCGGTTGGTAGAACTGGCTGTCGTCCGGCTCCAGCCAGTGCCAGTCGGCGAATCCGGCCGCCGCCAAGCCGCGCTCGACCGCGCCGCGGGTCAGCGCCCGGTACTCGCTGTCGAACACATGGGAATGCGAGGCACCGTCACGCCATCGTATGACATGCTGATGCAGCCGATAGAATTCGCCATCGGCCCGCCAGTCCCAGATCTGGAACAGGACGCGGTAGCCGCCGGGCTCGGCGATCACCCGCACCGGCGTGGAGCGCGGCCGCTCGGCGATCAGGCGGTCGTAGTCCCGCAGGCTGGCGACGAGCCAGCCACCGGGCGCCAGCACGGCCGCAGCTTCCCGCAAGGCAGTCGCCAGCTCCTCGTCGGTCATCAGATGGGGCAGCGCATTGTCCAGCGCGCAGACCACGTCGAACGGACCGGCGACGTAGCCCGACAGCGCGCGCATGTCGGCGACGCCGATCTTGAGCTTGGCCCCCAGGCGCTCGGCCTCGCGCCGGGCACGCACCACCGCGGCACCCGACAGATCGGTGCCGCGGACCTCGTGGCCGAGCCTCGCCAGGCCGATCGCCTGGGTGCCGATGCCGCAGGCGGCGTCGAGAATCCGCTTCGGCCCCGGCCCGGCGAGACGGGTCAGCAGCGCGTCCACGGCATGCGCCTGACGCTCGACCGCCGCGTCCCAATCGTCGAACAGCAGGTGGTAGAAGCCCGCCAGGTCGTCGTAGTACCGGGCGACCGGGTCGGCGTCGGTGAATCCGGGGAGCGGCGGCTCATGCATAGCGCAGCCGGGTCCCGAGGCCGAGACGCCCGGCCTTGTCCAGCATCGCGGCCCCCAGGGCGATATCCGACAGCGACAGGCCGCGATGCCAGAACAGGATGGTCTCGTCGTCGCGCTCGCGCCCGGGCTTCGCGCCGGTGACGATCTGGCACAGCTCGGCATGCAGCGTCGACTCGCTGAGCCGGCCGGTCTCCACATGGGCCCGCAGCGCGCCGAGCTTGCCGCCGCGGCACTGGCCCCAGTCGTCGACCACCAGCTTGTCCATCACGTCGGTCAGGCTGAGCTCGACCGCGCTCATGGTGCCGTAGGGCACCACGAAGGCTCCCGGCTTGACCCACTCCGTCCTGAACAGCGGCTCGGGCCGTTCCAGCCGCGAGGCCTCGACCATGATGTCCGCGCCCGCGAGGCAGCCTTGCCAGTCGGCGGTCGCCACCACCGCCTTGCCGAGATCGGCCGACAGCCGGGCGGCAAAGCCGTCGCGGCTCTCCGGGCGCCTCGAATGCACGCGGATCTCGTCGAAATCGAACAGATGGTCGAGTAGGCGCACGTTCCAATAGGCGGTACCGCGCGCGCCGACATGGCCGAGCCGCTTGGACCCCTTGCGCGCCAGATGCCTGGCGCCGAGCGCGGTAACCGCGCCGGTGCGCATCTCCGTGATGGCGGTGGCGTCGATCAGCGCCACCGGCATGCCGGTGCGCGGGTCGAACAGGTTCAGCAGCGCCATCTCCGAGGGCAGCCCGCGCCGGTAGTTGTCGACATAGTCGCCGACGATCTTGACTCCCGCCAGGCCGAGCGGCGCGACGTAGCCGCGCAGCACGTTGAAATGTCCGCGGAACGCCGGATCGGGCTCGAGATGCACCCGGGGCTCGATGACCGTGAGCCCGCGGCCCTGGGCATCGAGGCCGGCCTCGACTGCAGCTAGGATCTCGTCGTCGGTCATCGCCAGGCGCTCGATGTCCGGGCCGTTCAGATAGGTGAAGTGGATCCCTGCCGGTGCGCCCGCGTTCATCGCCGGCGCACCGGTCCACGGCGCCGCCGAATCGGTCCGTCCTGCGACAGCAGCGCGCTTGACCGCCGCCTATGAGCGTGTTGGTTTTGCGGCCGCCGGCGCCCGGATCCGGCCCATCGCGGCAACACCAGAAAGCGAGACTCATGAACCACCGCCATCGCAAGGTCCTGCACGCCCTGTTCGATCATCCGGTCAGCAGCAACATCGCGTTCCGTGACGTCGAGGCGATGCTGCGCGAGCTCGGTGCCGAGATCGACAACCGCTCGGGCAACCGGGTCGGCGTCACGCTGAGCGGCAAGACCGTGGCGTTTTCCCACGCCCAGCACGGCCTGCCCAAGGAAGAAGTGCTCCAGCTCCGCCATTTCCTCACCGATTGCGGCATCGATCCCAACCAGTATCCGGCCTGACCGGCCGCTCAAGCCGCCAGCTCGCTCATCGCGGTCCGGAAGCGCGCCAGCACGGCGTGCTCGGCCATGTGGGCACCGGACTCGACGACCCATTTGCCGCCGACCATCACGTCGCGCACCGGGTTGACGTTGCCGGCGAACACCGCGGCGTCGATCAGCCGGTCGCCGGCGCGGCCGGCGAGAGTCGGCGCCTGCGGATCCAGCACCAGCAGATCGGCGCGGCTGCCCGCCGCCAGCCGGCCGATCGCACGGCCGAGCGCCTGGGCCCCGCCGGCCAGGGCGCCGGCGAACAGGGTCGCCCCGACCGATGGATTGCCCGCCACCCCGGCGGCGGCGCGCGCGCCGTGCAGCACGTTGCGCTGGCGGTACAGCAGTCGCTGGCCGTACTCCAGCCAGCGCAGCTCCTCGATCGGGCTCACCGAGATGTGGCTGTCGGAGCCGATGCCGAAGACGCCGCCGCGCGCAAGATAGTCGGGCGCCGAGAACAGCCCGTCGCCGAGATTGGCCTCGGTGGTCGGGCACAGCCCGGCGACGGCGCGGCTGTCGGCGAGCTGGATCATCTCGGCGGTCGACATGTGGGTGGCGTGCACCAGGCACCAGCGCGGCCCGACCGCCTGCTGGGCGAACAGCCACTCGACCGGGCGCTGGCCGCACCATTCCTGGCAATCGGCAACCTCCTTGGTCTGCTCGGCGATGTGGATGTGGATCGGCGCGTCGGCGTCCATCGCGTCGAGCCCGGCGATGGCGCCGGTCAGCAGCTCCGGCGTCACCGCGCGCAGCGAGTGCGGCGCGATGCCGATGCGGACCTGCGGATCGCCGCCGTGGCGCGCGCGCAGGGTCTCGACGATCGCGAGGAAGCCGTCGAGATCGTTGAGGAAGCGGCGCTGCCCCGGCCCCGGCGGCTTGGCGCCGAAGCCGCCCTGGGCATAGAGCACCGGCAGATGGGTGATGCCGATCCCGGTCTGCCGGGCGGCGCGGATCACCCGTTCCGACAGCTCGGCCCGGTCGGCATAGGGCGCGCCGTCGAGATCGTGATGGAGATAGTGGAACTCGCCGACCGCGGTATAGCCGGATTTCAGCATCTCGACATAGAGCTGCGCGGCGATCGCCTCCACCTGGCCCGGCGACAGCCGGTTGACGAAGCCGTACATCACCTCGCGCCAGGTCCAGAAGCTGTCGTCGGCGCCGGGCGTTCCCGCCTCTCCCGCCCGCTCGGCGAGGCCGGCCATGGCGCGCTGGAAGGCGTGGGAATGCAGATTGGGCATGCCGGGCAGCACCGGCCCGCCGGCGCGCCGCGCGCGCGCCGCGCGCGGGTCGGCAGCGGCCTCCGGAGTCACCCCGGCGAGCGAGCCGTCGGCGGCGATCTCGAACAGCACGTCACGGGCCCAGCCGCCGGGGAGCAGCGCCTGGTCTGCGAACAGGGTGGTGTGGGTCATGCCCGGTCCAGGTTGCGAAGGGTGCGCATTGGAAGGTTACGGCCCTATACTCGCCCGCACAATGACGACCGGCAGGACCATGAGCGACACTCCGCCCAACGATAGCGACCGCGGTTCCGGCGATTCGCCGTGGGACTGCCTGTGGACCAATGCCCGGCTCGCCACCATGGCGGCCGGGGCGGCGTCCTATGGCGCCATCGAGCCCGGCGGCATCGCGGTCAAGGACGGCCAGATCGCCTGGATCGGGCCGCTGGCATCCCTGCCGGACGACGCCGCGCGGCGGACCCGCGAGGTGCGCGACCTCGACGGCCGCTGGGTGACCCCCGGGCTGATCGACTGCCACACCCATCTGGTGTTCGGCGGCGACCGGGCCCACGAGTTCGAGCTCCGGCTCCAGGGCGCCACCTACGAGGAGATCGCGCGCGCCGGCGGCGGCATCCGCTCGACCGTGACCGCGACCCGCGCCGCCGACGAGGACGCGCTGGTCGCCGCCGCGCTACCGCGGCTCGACGCGCTGCTGGCCGAAGGCGTCACCACGGTCGAGATCAAGTCGGGCTACGGTCTCGATACCGAGACGGAATGCCGGATGCTGCGCGCCGCCCGCCGGCTCGAGCAGGAGCGCCCGGTGACGGTGCGCACCACCTTCCTCGGCGCCCATGCGCTGCCGGCCGAGTACGAGGGCCGCGCCGACGCCTATGTCGATCTGGTGGTCGGCGAGATGCTGGGCGCGGTGGCGGCCGACGGGCTGGCCGACGCAGTCGACGCGTTCTGCGAGAAGATCGGCTTCACGCCGGAGCAGACCGCGCGGGTGCTCGAGGCGGCGCGGGCCCAGGGCCTGCCAGTGAAGCTCCATGCTGATCAGCTCTCCGATCTCGGCGGCGCGGCGCTCGCGGCGCGTTACGGCGCGCTGTCCGCCGATCACCTCGAATACACCAGCGAGGACGGCGTCGCCGCCCTGGCGAAGGCCGGCTGCGTCGCGGTGCTGCTGCCCGGCGCCTTCTATTTCCTGCGCGAAAGCAAGCTGCCGCCGATCGCGGCGTTCCGCCGCTTCGGCGTGCCGATCGCGCTGGCCACCGACTGCAATCCCGGCAGCTCGCCGGCGACCTCGCTGCTGCTGATGCTCAACATGGCCTGCACGCTGTTCCGCATGACCCCGGAGGAGGCGCTCGCCGGCATCACCCGCAATGCCGCGCGCGCGCTCGGCCTGGGCGAGAGCCACGGCACGCTGGAGACCGGCAAGGTCGCCGATTTCGTGGTCTGGGAGATCGAGCGCCCGGCCGAGCTCGCCTATCGCATCGGCTTCAACCCGGCGCGCATGGTGATCCAGGCCGGCGAGGAAATCGCCGGGCAGGCCGGCCGGTGAGCAAGGCGGCGGCGCGCCGCGGGCCGCGCGCGATCCTGCGCGAGCTCTACGAAGGCCGCAGCCGGCGCGCCGTGCGCTTCCAGACCGGGCTGCTGATTCTCGACCTCGTCGCCATCACCTTCTTCATCGTCGTCTCGTTCCTGCATCACAGCGCGCCGCTCTACGCCGCCGAGTTCGTGCTCGCGCTGCTGTTCCTGCTCGACTACGCGGCGCGCCTGGCGATCAGCGACCGGCCGTTGCGCTTCCTGCTGCATCCGGTGTCGCTCGCCGACCTGATCGTCATCGTCTCGCTGCTGACCGCGCTGCTGTACGAGAACTTCGCGTTCCTGCGGGTGCTGCGCGCGCTCCGGCTGTTGCGCACCTATCACGCGCTCGCCCAGCTCCGGCGCCGCTATCCGGTGTTCGCCCGGCACGAGGACGTCTTCACCAGCATCGTCAGCCTGGTGGTGTTCGTGTTCGTGGTGACGGCCCTGGTCTACGTCTTCCAGGTCGGCGTCAATCCGAGCATCCACAACTATCTCGATGCGCTCTACTTCACGGTGACCGCGCTCTCCACCACCGGCTTCGGCGACGTCATCCTGGTCGGCACCAGCGGCAAGATCCTGTCGGTGCTGATCATGGTGTTCGGCATCTCCCTGTTCCTGCGGCTGATCCAAACCCTGTTCCGCCCGGGCCGGGTGCATCACGAGTGCCCGAAATGCGGCCTCAGCCGCCACGACGCCGACGCCATCCACTGCAAGCATTGCGGCACGGTGCTGAAAATCGGCACCGAGGGCGGCTGATGGCGCGCCCGCCCTGGCTGACGCCGCCGGCCGCGAGGCCCGACGGCGCGCCCCAGCCGCCGGCCTTCAACGTGCCGCCGGCGACCCTGGTCCTGGCCCTGGCGCTGGTGGCGATCTACGCCGCGCTGCAGTTCCTGCCGGCGCTGACCGCCGCCGTCCTCGGCGAGGCGCTGAGCTTCAACGCCGCCAGGCTGCACGCCGCGCTCGACGGCCGCGCGGCGCTCTGGCCGGCGCTCACCACCCTGGTCAGCCACATGTTCCTGCACTACGACGCCGTGCACGTGGCGGTGAATGTCGGGTTCCTGTTCGCCTTCGCCAGTCCGGTGGAGCGCCGCCTGGGCGCCGCCCGCTTCCTGCTGCTGTTCCTGGCGAGCGGCATCGCCGGCGCCCTGTTCGAGACCTGGTTCTTCCCCGACGCCGCGACCCTCGGCGTGCCGATGATCGGCGCCTCCGGCGGGGTCATGGGGCTGATGGGCACCGCGCTGCTGACCGGACTCGGCCTGCCGGCGCATCCGGGCCAGCGCGTCGACCCGCAGCTCGCGCGCCGGATGCGCCTCGCCCTGCTGCGCATCGTGATCGCGCTGATCGGACTGAACGTGGTGATCGGGCTGTTGAGCGAGATGGGCTTCACCGGCCCCTATCTCATCGGCTGGCGCGCCCATCTCGGCGGCTTCGCGATCGGCCTCGCGGTCGGCGGCTTCCTGCGGTGGCGCAGTGCACGCCTGGGCTGACCGCCGCAGCCTCGCCCTTCGACAGGCTCAGGACGAGGCCTTTTCAGATATCCAACACTCGCTCCTCATGCTGAGCCCGTCGAAGCATGAGCCCGTCGAAGCATGAGGCGACCGCCTCAGCGCCGCCACTTGATCGAGCAGCCGATGCT
Organism: uncultured Rhodospirillaceae bacterium; assembly: GCA_964372215.1. Classification (GTDB taxonomy): domain Bacteria; phylum Pseudomonadota; class Alphaproteobacteria; order Dongiales; family Dongiaceae; genus DAIMFL01. Next base: position 207,051 of record CAYJQC010000001.1, on the reverse strand, counting down.
GGGCTCCTGGTTCGCCGGGGCGGTGCCGTCGCGCGCCACCTGGCGCATCGCCTCGAGCAGCTCCCGCCTTCCCCCCGGCGCCGGCGTCGCGCCGCGCATCTCGTGGATGCGGCCGCGATAGCGCAAGCGCAGGTCGCGGTCGAGGCCGAAGAAATCCGGCGTGCAGAGCGCGCCGAAGCCGCGCGCCACGTCCTGGCTCCGGTCGATGACGTACGGGAAGCCGAAGCCGTGCTGCTTGGCGAAGAATTTCATGTTGTCGAAGGAATCCGCCGGGTAGTTGTCGGTGTCGTTCGACATGACGGCGATCGCGGCGACGCCGTCCTTGGCCAGCTCGCGGCAGTCGCGCGCGATGTCGGCGGCCACCGCCTGCACATAGGGGCAGTGGTTGCAGATGAACATGACCAGCGTGCCGTTCCGGCCGCGCATCTCGCTCAGGCGGTGGCGCTTGCCGTCGACGCCGTCGAGCTCGAAGTCCCCGGCCTGCCAGCCCAGTTCGCGGGTCATCTCCGCCATCGATGGCATCGCGTCTTCTCCTCTTCACCCTCGGCCGCGCCCTCACCCTCCCCACGCGTCGCGCGGGTCCCCTCCCTCTCCCGCAAGGCGGGAGCGGGTGCCGAGCGCCGCAAGGCGCGCGGCGGGTGAGGGTCCATGCAGTCGGCAGAGTCTAGCATGCCGGGCGCAACGATCTACCCCGCGGCCCGGCCCGCGGCCTCGCGCGCCCAGTCGATCAGCGCGGCGACGATGCGCCGGAGCGCCGGGCGCACGTCCGCCGCCAGGTCCTCGCGGAAGCCGAACGGCGGGTCCTCGTCCATGTAGGTGATCCAGGACAACTCGAGCTGGATCGCGTGGACGTTCTTGTCGGGCCGGCCGTACTGCCGGGTGATGTAGCCGCCCTGGAAGCGGCCGTTCAGCACGCTGGTATAGCCATCCGCCTCGGCCGCCGCCTCGATCGCGGCCGCCGCCGGCGCCGGCACGGCGCGGGGCCCGCCGCCCGGGCGCGGCT
>CAYJQC010000001.1:0-206038 GCA_964372215.1 uncultured Rhodospirillaceae bacterium | reverse complement strand
CCGGGGTTCTCCCCACCCGGCCGCCCCCCCCCCCCCCGCGGGGCCCCCCCCCCCCGCGGGGGGGGCGCCGCCGCCGCCGCCGGTGCCGAGATTGATGTCGGGCAGCCGGCCCTCGAAGAAGCGCGGCACCCGGCTGCGGATCGAATGGGCGTCGAACAGCACGACGATGCCGTGGCGCGCGCGCATGGCGGCGAGTTCCATGTCCAGGCGCTCGTGATAGGGCCGCCAGTACCGCTCGGTCCGCCCGACGATCTCGGTGCCGCTCGGCGCCCCCGGCCGGCCGTCGGGACCGGCGCCATAGATCGGCGCGTTGTCGAACCGCGCGGTCGGGCACAGCTCGGTGTTGCTGGCGCCGGGATAGAGCGCCGCGCCGTCCGGCGCCCGGTTCAAGTCGATCACGTAGCGCGAATGGGTGGCGGCGATCGAGGCCGCGCCGAGCTCGCCCAGGAAATCGTAGAGCCGGTCGACATGCCAGTCGGTGTCGGGCACCTCGAGCGCCGCCGGGGTCATGCGCGCCGCGATCGAGTCCGGGATATGGGTCCCGACATGGGGCATGGAGACCAGGAGCGGCGCGGCGCCGGGGGTGAAGCGATAGGGTTCCATGCCGGGGTCCGATGACGAGGGTCCAGTGGCCGCAGGCCGCCGTTGCGGCCGGGGTGCATCACCCCTACCCTACCGGCAGCAACTTCGCAATCTGCCCCGCTCCGAGGGCCGGCCAGGGAGCCGATATGACCGCCAATCCGCGCCTCGACAACGCCCGCCGCATCCGCGCGCCGCGCGGCACCACGCTCAGCGCCAAGTCCTGGCTGACCGAGGCGCCGCTGCGCATGCTCATGAACAATCTCGACGCCGAGGTGGCGGAGAAGCCGGGCGAACTGGTGGTCTATGGCGGCATCGGCCGGGCGGCGCGCGACTGGCACTGCTTCGACCGCATCGTCGAGGTGCTGAAGACGCTCGGCGGTGACGAGACGCTTCTTGTTCAGTCGGGCAAGCCGGTCGGCGTGTTCAAGACCCACGCGGATGCGCCGCGCGTGCTGATCGCCAACTCCAACCTGGTGCCGCACTGGGCGACCTGGGACAAGTTCCACGAGCTCGACCGCAAGGGCCTGATGATGTACGGCCAGATGACCGCGGGCTCGTGGATCTATATCGGCAGCCAGGGCATCGTCCAGGGCACCTATGAGACCTTCGTCGAGGCCGGCAAGGCCCATTACGGCGGCGACCTCGGCGGGCGCTGGATCCTGACCGGCGGCCTCGGCGGCATGGGCGGCGCGCAGCCGCTCGCCGCCACCATGGCCGGCGCCTCCATGTTGGCGGTCGAATGCCGGCCGAGCAGCATCGAGCGCCGGCTGGAGACCCGCTATCTCGACCGCAAGACCGACGCCCTCGACGCGGCGCTCGCCATGATCGACGAGGCCAAGAAATCGAAGACGCCGGTCTCGGTCGGCCTGCTCGGCAACGCCGCCGAGATCTTCCCCGAGCTGGTGAAGCGCGGCGTGAAGCCGGACATGGTGACCGACCAGACCAGCGCCCACGATCCGCTCAACGGCTACCTGCCCGCCGGCTGGACCCTCGACCGCTGGGAGGCGATGCAGGCGCGGGCACCCGACGAGGTGGTCGCGGCGGCCAAGGCCTCCATGGCGCTGCAGGTCAAGGCCATGCTCGCCTTCCACCAGGCCGGCGTGCCGACCTTCGACTATGGCAACAACATCCGCCAGATGGCCCAGGAGGAAGGGGTCGCCAACGCCTTCGACTTCCCGGGCTTCGTGCCGGCCTATATCCGCCCGCTGTTCTGCCGCGGCGTGGGTCCGTTTCGCTGGGTCGCCCTGTCGGGCGATCCCGAGGACATCTACAAGACCGACGCCAAGGTCCGGGAGCTGATCCCCGGCGACAAGCACCTGCACATCTGGCTCGACATGGCGCGGGCGCGCATCCAGTTCCAGGGCCTGCCGGCGCGCATCTGCTGGGTCGGCCTCGGCGACCGCGCGCGCCTCGGCCTCGCCTTCAACGAGATGGTGGCGAAGGGCGAGGTGAGTGCCCCCATCGTCATCGGCCGCGACCACCTGGATTCAGGCTCGGTCGCCAGCCCCAACCGCGAGACCGAGGGGATGATCGACGGCTCCGACGCCGTCTCCGACTGGCCGTTGCTCAACGCGCTGTTGAATTGCGCCAGCGGCGCCACCTGGGTCAGCCTGCATCACGGCGGCGGCGTCGGCATGGGCTTCTCCCAGCATGCCGGCATGGTGATCGTCGCCGACGGCACGAAGGAGGCGGCGGCAAGATTGGAGCGCGTGCTGACCAACGACCCCGGCACCGGCGTGATGCGCCACGCCGACGCCGGCTACCAGATCGCCAAGGACTGCGCGCGGGAGCAGGGGATGAACCTGCCGATGGTGGAGTAAAGTGCCGTGGCACCTAGGAAAGAGCACCAAAGAGTTCTGACCAAGTTTCGCGAACTTGAGCGATCGCCGCTGCATACATTCCCCAAGCCCCGTGGAGCGCTTAACGCGACAACTACCCATGGTGTCTATGTAATCTACAGACCCGGGGGGAAAGTAGTTCACGTTGGTAGGACACTAAGGGGAAGGTCGGGTCTAGCTCAGAGACTGCGCAATCACATGACAGGATCCTCTTCCTTCACCAATGTCTACCTGCGAGGCCATGGGGCGAGGCTGAGAGGCCGGTACAGGTATCGCTACGTAGCCGTCGGCAACCCCAGACTGCGTGCCCTTCTGGAAGCCTATGCAATCGGTATCCTTTGCCCAGCACACCTAGGTGATGGGAGTCGCTCTGTGAGCCAGTTGTGAGGACTTTCCCAACCTGTATTGACCACTTCCCGTCCGCATAATGATACTCATGCTAGAAATTTCGGGGAAGGAAGCAGCATGGGGTTGTGGGTAGTCAGGGCCGGCAAGTATGGCGAGAACGAGCCCTACGCGCTGGATAACGGTGTCGTTGTCATTGGCTGGGAGGAGTTGGGGGACCTTTCTCCGATAAGTGACCGTGAATCGCTTCAGAAACTCATGGATGACACCTATCCGGATGAGAAAGATACGACCACCCGTGTCTGGACAGGTGAGGTCTGGGCGCTGCGAGAAAGGATGAAGATCGGCGATCTCGTCGCCATCCCCTTGAAGACGCGATCCGCTCTCGCTGTCGGGCGCATAACCGGCCCCTATCGCTACACTGCTGACGCTCCCACCGAAGCGAAACACCAACGTGCTGTCGAGTGGATTCGAACGGACCTTTCACGATCAGAGTTGGATCAAGATATCTTGTTCTCTCTTGGAAGCTCGCTCGCAGTCTTCCAGGTCACAAGAAACGATGCCGATACGCGGGTGGCCGCCCTCCTATCGGGGCGGCGGATCGACCACCGTGTTGACGATTTATCTGAAGCCTCGCCGAAAGACACTGACGCCGCCGCAGACTTGGAGCAGTTATCTCGGGACCAAATTGTCTCTCACATCGCGCGCAAGTTTCGAGGACACGACCTCGCCCGGCTTGTCGCTGGCGTCCTGCAGTCGCAAGGGTACAAAGTGCAGGTATCCCCACCCGGCGCGGACGGAGGGGTAGATATCATCGCAGGCACAGGTCCGCTAGGCTTCGACATGCCTCGCCTTGCGGCCCAAGTGAAGTCCAGCGACACCCCATCGGACGTCAGCGTGCTGCGCGAGCTTCAAGGGGTAATGCCTCGCTTTGGCGCGCAACAAGGGCTGATCGTATCGTGGGGTGGGTTTCGGGAGTCCGTGATCCGAGAGGCTCGGCAGCTCTATTTTCAGGTCCGGCTCTGGGATGCGGGCGACTTGGTTGCCGCGATTCAAGCGAACTACGAACGCCTGCCCGACGATCTCCAGGCAGAAATGCAGCTAAAGCGGATATGGATACTCGTAACCGAATAGAAATGGGACCGGGCTCAAGAGCGTACTCACCAACGACCCCGGCCCCGGCGTGATGCGCCACGCAGTTGCCGGCTACGACATCGCCAAGGACTGCGCGCGCGATCAGGGGATGAAGCTGCCGATGGCGGTGCAGCGGCGCAGCGGCGCAGCGCAGCCTGCAACTGAGGAGATCGGAACGCCATGAGCGCCTATGTCGTCGTCCAGGAGAGCGTCACGGACCAGGAGACGTTCGACGCCTATCGCAAGGACGTGCCCGCCACCGTGACGGCGTTCGGCGGCCGCTTCGTGGTGCGCGGCGGCGCGCTCACCGTGGTCGAGGGCGCGTGGCCGCTGCCGCGCCTCATCATCCTGGAGTTTCCGAGCCGCGAGGCTGCGGAAGGCTGGTACCGCTCGCCGGCCTACCAGAAGCTGCTGCCGCTGCGCCTCCGGAGCTGCACCGGCAACCTGGTCATCGTCGACGGCGTTTAGCGTTCCATCGGGGCTGCCCATCCCGGCGCGCCGTCACCGCGCCAGCGGCGGCTCGGCGTCGGCCGGCGCGCCGGTCAGGAAGCGGTAGAAGGCGCCGGCCCGGTTGACGAACGAGTTCTCATGGCCCGCGACGCTGCCGGCGCGCACCGCCGAGATCCCGTAATAGCCCCAGCCGTTCCCGTCCAGGCGCTCGAAGAAATGCAGCGAGCGCAACGAATCCGCCTCGAACAAGGTCACGAAGGTGAAGCGGATGGCGGTCACGTTGACGATCTCGACCGCCAGCCGGCCGGGCGCCGCCGATCGGGCCGTCAGGCTGTAGACATTGAGCCCGGTCGAGCGGGTGTCGTTCTGCCCGAAATACAGCGTCCGGCCGCTCGTCACCTCCGCGGCGGTGAAGTCGGGCCGGCGGTGGCGCGCGTCGGGATCGTCGATGGCATAGGCGTCGGAGACCAGGGTCCGCCACTGCTGGTCGGTGGTGGACCAGTAGACCAGCCCTTCGGTCGCCGAGATCGCGCCGATCCGGGCGGCGATGTCGTCGGAAGATGCCGGCCCCTCGAACCGGCCGGCCAGGGCGACCACCAGGGCATTGCGGCCGCGCAAGGGCGCCAGGCAGGGATAGCTTCCGTCGATCTCGAGGTCGCGCCAGGTCCGCACCGCCGGCGGCCCGGCAGGCGCGCCGTAGAACGGCGTGACCGCGGCCTCGCCGGGCGCGCAGGGCGGCACCGGCTGCGCCATCGCCGCGCTGCCGGCACCGGCCAGGGCGGCGATCGCCAGGAGGGCCAGGAGCGCCTTCCGGAGTCGACCGCTTGCCGGGCCGCCCCGCCGGGCCGGCGGCCGGGCCCTGCGTGGCGGCGGCGTCAGAGCCCCTCGCTGCCGCTCGCCCACGCGGCAGCCCGCGCCCGCGCCTCCGCCAGCTCCGCGGCGCTCATCAGCGGCGCCAGCGCGTCGCGCCTTGCGGCGGCACCGGCGGCGCCGTTGGCGGCGGCGAGGTCGTACCACATATGGGCCAGCACCAGGTCGCGCGGCTCCTGGGTCGCTTCGTCGTAGAGCAGGCCGAGGCCGTACATCGCGTCGGCGTTGCCGCGCCGCGCCGCGCTGGTCCACCACCGCACCGCGTCCGCCGCGTCGCCGCCGGCATATCTGAGATAGCCGAGATTGTAGAACGCTTCGGCATACCCTTGCGCGGCCGCCCGCTCGTACCAGGCCTCGGCGGCGTCGAGGTCCTCGGCCACGCCGCGGCCGTTCTCGTACAGCAGGCCGAGGCGGAACTGGGCCGCCGCCATGCCGTCCTCGGCCAGCGGCCGGAACTCGTCATAGGCGGTCCGGTAGTCGGCGACCCGATAGGCGGCCATGGCGCGGGAGAACTGGTCGTAGTCGTAGGCCCCGGTCGGCGGCGCCGGCGGCGGCGTGCCGGCGGCGCAGGCTTGCAGCGCGAGCGCCAGGGCCAGGGCCGCGGCGGCCGCGGCGATCGATCTCATGGACATGGCCGTCTCTCTCCTTCTGCCCCCGGGCTGATTTGCCCCGAGGTCCTGGCGACGTGGGGCCCTGGGGCCTTGCGACCCCGGGGCCGGCACATGCTACCCACCAGCGCGGCCGCCCGCGAGTCTCCGGGCATACCAGGGCTTGCGCGCCGGGCCGGCAGACCGCATCTCGGCTCTATCGCCCCTGGAGCACAGGAGACGAGATGCACCGATCCCTGCTCGCCCGCGCCCTGCTGTGGGCCGCCGCGCCGGCCCTGGCGCTCGCCGCCCCGCCCGCGCTTGCGGTCGACGAGACCTTCGAGACCGAGGGTCCCGCCATCGCCGTGACCACCCTGGCCGACGGCCTCGACCATCCCTGGGGCCTCGCCTTCCTGCCCGACGGCTCCCTGCTGGTGACCGAGCGATCCGGCAGCCTCCGGCACGTGACGGCGGACGGCGCGGTCTCGGCGCCGATCGCCGGGGTGCCCGAGGTCGACGCGCGCGGCCAGGGCGGGCTGCTCGACGTGACCCTCGGTCCCGATTTCGCCGCCAGCCGCCTCGTGTATCTGTCCTATGCCGAGGCCGGCGACGGCGGCAACGGCACCGCGGTGGCGCGCGGCGTGCTCGCCGCCGACAATGCGACGCTCGACCGCGTCGAGGTCGTGTTCCGCCAGCTTCCGAAGCTGCCCAGCACCGCCCATTTCGGCTCGCGCATCGTGTTCGACGATGCCGGCCACATGTTCGTGACCCTCGGCGAACGTTCGAAGGATGCGTTCCGCGGCCAGGCCCAGGATCTCGGTTCCCATCTCGGCAAGGTGGTACGGATCAACCCGGACGGCAGCGTGCCCGACGACAACCCGTTCGTGGGCCAGGCGGGCGCCCTGCCGGAGATCTGGTCTTACGGCCACCGCAACCCGCAGGCGGCGGCGATCGACCCGGCGAGCGGCGTGCTGTGGGAGATCGAGCACGGGCCGCGCGGCGGCGACGAGCTCAACGTCATCGCCCCCGGCGTCAACTACGGCTGGCCGGTGGTCTCGATCGGCGTCAACTACGACGGCTCGCCGGTCGGCAGCGGCGAACCTCGCGCCGAGGGCATGCGCGACGCGATCTACACCTGGACCCCGGTGATCGCGCCCTCGGGCATGATGTCCTATGGCGGCGACGCCTTCCCCGACTGGCAAGGCGACCTGTTCGTCGGCGGCTTGCGCTCGACCGCGCTGGTGCGGCTCGAGCTCGACGGCGAGCGGGTGGTCCACGAGGAACGCCTGCTGGAGGACCTGAACGCACGCATCCGCGACGTGGCGCAGGGACCGGACGGCGCAATCTATGTCGTCACCGACGACGGCGACGGCGAGATCCTGCGGCTGGCGCCGGCGCAGTGAGGGCGGCAATCGCCGGGCAGGAGCGAGGCGCGGGCAAATTCAGGTGATCTCCGCGTAGTAGTCGTTGAACGTGTACGACCTGACATGCATGGGGATGCTGGATACGGCCTTCACCCGATCGCCGCTGACATAGCGAATTCCAGCCGCCGCCGCGGCAATCACCTCGCTCGAGCTTTGCGCGCCATAGGTGTAGGTCCAGAGCTTACATTCCTCCGCGGCCACCGCAAGCCGCTCGATGCGCTGCAGCACGCCGCCATCGCGTCGGCAACTCCTCGACAACCGAATCCCCACCGCATGGATACCGATGCCAGCGCATTTCTTCACCAGGTTCAGCTCGGGATCGACCTCCACGAGGACGGCGCCGGAGAACGGTTTCAGAAAGGCAGCGAACTCCGCCAGACGGCTGGACGGAATGCCGGCAGGCACGTCGATGATCTCGAAGGCCAAGAACCGCCGCAGGCGCTCCGGCACGTCGCGGACAACGCTGAGGTAACTCCGGCGGGTACTCGGGTCCATCAGCGTGTCGGCGTGCACGGTGGTCGACAGAAATAGCTGAAACAGGTTGCGCACGAGGTCGTCCAGCAGTTCGAAAGCATGCACTGCCTTGCGGAGATCCTGCTCGGCCTTGGCCGCCGTGGAGAGCGGGAAGCCGGTCACCAGCGCCTCGGCGACGACTTCGTCGCACGCGAGGCAGGCGTAGGTCGACAGGAGCTTGCTTCTGAGATCCCAGATCGGCAGGTAGGTGAAGTCGGCAACTTGCGGGGCGTCGGGCACCTGCGCCTGTAGTCCCGCCTCGTCGGACCATGAGTCGGTGGTCAGGGAATCGTGCCGGAAATTCCGCCAGCCGACATCGCCCTTGGCGCGACCCTCGCGCGTCGGAGATGCCGGATCCGACGGCGCAGGCCGCACGCCCACCGGCTGCCGCGGATCGTCGAGTTGCGATATCTCCTGCAGCAGAAGCCGCGAGTCCGCGATGCCGGCGACCGCCTTGATGCTCACCGCCGACTCTTGACCCTCAAAATAGCCGGCGATGTCGTCGGCAACGCGCTGGCACACCAGCGTCGCCGCGGCTTCGGAGCGGCCCGCGAACACCACCAAGTAACTGCTAGGCCCGTATCGCCGGTAGATGTCTTCCTGCGAAAGGTGTTTCTGGAACACCCGGGGCGCTATCGAGGACATGCGGCCGGCGATGCCGCCGCCGTCCGGCCTCGCCTTCCCGACTTGGCCGAGATCGATGCAGTAGATCCGCCCGGCGGCCGGCGCGGGGTTCGTCTCGAGGATTCGGCACAGCCGGGATTCAAAGTCGGCGTCGACCTCCGCCTCATTCTCCGGCGTGTGACGCTCAACTGCATGCGGTTCCCCGCCGCCGATCGTCTCGTCTTCCCCCGCCTCCATCCCCAGCAGGCGCTGGAGGCGATCCATCAGTGTCGTAGTCTGCATCTTCGACCTCGGCAATCCAGCAAAACGATACCCTCCGCCCAATACCTTCAAATCTTGGAATTGCGGGGCATCCTGATGTGGAACCCCTTGACGTCCCGTAAACCGAGGACGCCCGAAACGCATTGGTGACGGCCGAATGGGCGGGCGGTCGACAGCATTTCTGCGCAGCCATACACCAGATCCATTGCCGGAATAGTTCATCTGCCGGGGGCGCCCCATCCAAATACCTGATCTTACGCAAAAAACGTTATAAGTCTTAACTACTTTGAATATTCGAGGCTGCAGACTGCACACATTGCCGCCTGCCGGGCGTTCTCCGGACCGCGAGCGGACCGCGACCCGGCGTCATCGGAAAGTTCGACCTGCGTGGGATTCGACGTAGTGAAGCTTGCTCCCATACCCCGCGGTGCACTGGACGCCATCCTTGAACTTGCAGCCGAAGCGATTATCGTCGCCGACTCCGACCAGCGGATACTCCGCTTCAGCCGTGGGGCCGAGCAGATGTTCGGATACGCCGCGGCCGAGGCACATGGACTTCCACTGCGCCAAATCCTGATCTCGGACTCCCACCAGCATCGGCAGGTCTGCCTCAGCGCCTTCGCTGACAGCGCTGACAGCTCCGTCATTCAACCGTGCGGCTCGATCCGCTGCTGCCGAAAGGACGGGTCCGAGTTCTCGGCCGAAGCGTCATTCGCGTCCCTCGGCGGCGGTCCTGATCGAGGCTACCTCGCGATCCTGAGGGAGGCTTCTGGACCTCGCGCGGTCGTTGCCGTGGAGAGTCGCGGATCCCGGGACGCCCTCATGAACAACGAGGAACGCTTTGCGCTGGCGATGCGGGGCGCCAACGAAGGGCTGTGGGACTGGGACCTCAAGGCGGGCCGGGTGTCGCGGTCGGATCGGGTGCTCGAGATCATCGGCGCGGACTCCTCGGCAAGTTCGCCTTTTCGCGTCACGTCGCAGGAATGGTGGGTTGAACAGATCCTTCCCCAGGACGTCGACCTGTATAGAGACGCGGTTCGCAGCTACCTGAGCCGCGAGAGTTCGCTGTTTGAATGCGAATACCGGGTAGTCCACGCCTCAGGCGAGTATCGCTGGGTCCATGATCGCGCCCAAGCCATGTGGGACGAGGCAGGCGGCGCGCTTCGCATGGCGGGATCCCTGGGCGATGTGACCCAGAGCAAGGAAAGCGAAGCCGAACTGCGCGCCAGCGAGGCCCGGCTGCGCGGCGTCGCGAGCAACATACCTGGCGCGCTGTTCGAGCGGGTGTTGACCAAAGACGGTAAGATCTCGACGTCATTCGTCAGCAAACAGTACCAGGAGCTGACGGGCTACAGCCCCGAGGAGTCGATGGCCGATTCCCAGAAGGTGCTGAAGAAAATTCTCGGAGCCGAACAACTAAGTACGCTTCAGGCGGAGATCGACGCTTCCGCTGTCACGATGAGCACTGTCGACAAGACGTTGCACGGCACGCGAAAGGATGGGCGTGAAATCTACATCCGGTCGATTTCCAGGCCGCGCCAGCTCGCCGATGGCGGAACTGTCTGGGACGGCGTCCTGTTCGACGTCACTGCAGAGCGACATCTGGTCGAGAGGCAGAAGAACCTGGAGCGACTGCTGCATGCGTCCCAGAAAGCGGAGGCCCTCGGCAATCTCGCTGGCGGCATCGCGCATGATATAAACAACACGCTGACGCCGATCGTCAGCCTGACCGAGCTGGCCATGCTGGACCTGCCGGAGGACAGCAAGGCACACGGCAATCTGTCGCAGGTTCTACGCAGCACGCTGCGAATCTCCGACATGGTCAAGCAGATCCTTGAGTTCAGTCGGCGCGGCCAGGAGTCGCGCTCGATGATCGATCTGCGAGAGCTGGTGGCCGAGTCGATGCAATACCTTTGCCACTCCCTACCCTCGTCGATCAGGCTGGAGTCGCACCTGGGAGAAGCGGCGGTGCTCGTGATGGCGGATGAAACCCAGATACACCAGATTCTTATGAACCTGCTGACAAATGCGGAGCACGCGACGATCAACGGCGGCGCGATTTCCGTGTCTCTGGAACATGCAACCGTCGACAACGACGACGCGCTGCAGATTCCCGCGGGACCGTACGCACGCCTGTCGGTGCGTGATTCGGGGATCGGCATACCATTGGCCGTCATTGATCGGATTTTCGATCCGTTCTTCACGACCAAGCCGGTGGGCAAAGGGGCTGGGCTGGGTCTATCCGTGGTTTACGGAATTGTCAGAGCGCACGGCGGCGCAATTTCGGTGTCGAGCGAGGTCGGACACGGCACGCGGTTCGACGTGTATCTGCCGTCTGCTGCTGGTGGCAGCGGACGACGCTAGATCGTTCACCCAGACGCCGCAACAGAGACGCAAGGAGAGTTCTCATGGCCAGGATCCTGGTGGTGGACGACGAGGAAGTCATTCGCAGCACTGTGCGGCAGATCCTCGAGCGGGCAGGGCACGAGGTCCGCGAGGCGGCCGACGGTGCGCTGGCGCTCAGGGCTTTCCGAGAACAAGGAGCGGATCTGGTGCTCACGGACATCATCATGCCCGAAATGGAAGGCGTCGAAACGACCGTGGCGCTGCGCAAGATTTCCGCCGACGTCAAGATCATCGCGATGTCCGGCGGCGGCCGTACCCGAAACCTCGATTTCCTGAAGGTAGCCAGGAAGCTAGGCGCCGATGGCGTGCTCCCCAAACCCTTCGGCATGAAGGACCTTCTTTCCGCCGTCGAGCAGGCGCTGTCGTCCCAGCACGACCGGTAGGCATCACGGGTCGGGATCGCGCGGCAGCGGCATGGCGACGGGCGGGGTATGTCGTCGAAGCGATTCCCGCGGGCGTCGGTCCCGACATGCCGCATTGCAGAGCACGGCTGGAACAGGCGCCGACGTCGGACGCCAGATCAGTCAGATGGGCGATCCGGCGCTGGAGGGTGGGCTGGCGCATCAAGCGCGTGCCGGATCGTGCGGGCGAGCTTGGTTCCCGAATAGGGCTTGCCCAGCCAGAGCAGGCTTTCGTCGAGCCTGCCATGGTGGAAGATGGCGTTCTCGGTGTATCCAGAGGTGAACAGCACCTTGACGGCCGGCCAGCGCTGGCGGACGATTCTTGCGAGATCCGCCCCGTTCTTGCCGCCCGGCATGATCACGTCCGTGAACAGCAGATCCACGTCTTGCCCCGACTGCAGCACGTCGAGGGCGGCGTCGGCGTCGGCAGCTTCCAGAACGCGATAGCCGCGGTGTTCGAGGTCGTCGGCCGCCGTCCTGCGCACGTCGGCGTCGTCTTCGACAACGAGGATGGTCTCGCCCCCGCCTTGAATCGCGGCCGGCTCGCGCGCTTGTGCGCGGTCCTCCACGGTTTTCTTCTCGCTGCGCGGAAAGTACATCTTCACCGAGGTTCCCTTCCTTGCCTCGCTGTAGATCTTGACGTGGCCCCCCGACTGCTTGACGAATCCGTACAGCATGCTGAGGCCAAGCCCTGTTCCCTTGCCAACCGGCTTCGTCGTGAAGAACGGGTCGAAGGCCCTGGCGAGCTGCTCCGGCGTCATGCCGGTCCCGGTATCGGACACGGCCAGCATCACGTATTGTCCGGCAGCCACCTCCTGGTGCCGACTCGCGTAATCCTCGTCCAGATGTTCGTTGGATGTTTCGATGATCAGCTTGCCGCCCTCGGGCATGGCGTCGCGCGCATTGATCGCCAGGTTCAGCAAGGCGTTTTCGAGCTGGGACGGGTCCAGCTCGCTTGTCCACAGGTCTCTTGCGGGAACGGTGGACACTGCGATTTGCGCGCCCAGGGTGCGCCGCAGCAGGTCATCCATCCTGGAAATCAGCGCGTTGACGTCGATGGTGCGTGGCATTAGGACCTGCTGGCGCGAGAATGCCAGCAGGCCTTGGGTCAGCTCGGCGCTACGTTCGGCGGCGTCCATTGCCAGGCGCGCGCACTTCTGGAGAGGCTCGTCGCCCTCCAGGGAATCTGCCAACAGGTCGAGGTTGCCCATGATGACGGTGAGCCTGTTGTTGAAGTCGTGCGCGATGCCGCCGGTGAGCTGGCCGATCGCCTCCATTTTCCCGGCCTGATGGAGCGCCTGCTCCATGTTCTTCCGTGCCGTGATGTCGCGGACGAAACCGATGAAGTGGCGCTCGCCATCGAGCTGCAGTTCGCTGATGGCAAGCTCGGCGGGGAACAGCCCGCCGTCCAGACGCCGCGCCAGGACTTCCCTGGGGCCCTTGTTGATGATCCGGCCTTCGCCGGTCCGCAGGTACGCCTTGAGATAGCCGTCGTGCTCGCTTCCATAGGGCTCGGGCATCAGCATCGAAACGTTCCGTCCGCGGATCTCCTCGGCACGACAACCGAACAGGACCTCGCCCGCCCGGTTGAAGCTGTCGACGATGCCATGCAGGTCGATCGTGATGATGGCGTCGACCGCGTTGTCCATGATTCCGCGAACGCGCTCCTCCCGTCGACGAAGCATCGCCGTGCGCTCTTCCACTCGGGCTTCGAGGTCGTCGTTCAGGGAGCGCAGCGATGTTTCAAGTTCCCTGCGCTGAGCCAGGAGAATCGCCGTCACCCAGATCGCGAACAGCGAGAAACCCCGATTGAGCAGGGTCACCCATTCGGGACCTCCCGGGATCGAAACGTAATACCCGGCGACGGCCAGGCCGGTGCATGCAACGGCGAGCGCATAGATGGCGTGCCGCCAGGAAAGCCAAGCTCCCAATAGCACGACCGCGACATATGGCACCGCCGCAGCCACGCCAAGCGGCAGGCTGAAATCCGCGTAGAACATCAGCGCCGCGATCAGGATGATCAGGAGCGCGACCATGCGGTCGCGGGTGCCATCAGTGGCTGGGAAATGCCGGGCTGGTTCGTCGCGCATCGTCTGCACCTTCATTCCTGGGGCTGTAGACGAAAACATGAGGTCGGTCGGATCGCGCCGAAGCCCGGGCGGCGCGGCCTTTCGCCCCGATCGGGAGGGCGCGCGAAGTGCGTGATGGAGGCGGTGTGGAGCGGGCGCCGATCAATGCAGGCCTCGCGAAAGTTGGCGTCGGCCCGCCCCATCTGCGTCGGCGGGCCGAGGCATGTCCGGACTGCAGACGTCGTCAGAACTTTCCGGCGGATGCTCCTCCGAACCTCAAGGTCGGAGGTGGGCCGGCGCGGCGCGGTTGGGCAATCGGACTGCGGCATTGTGTCGCGTCACCACAATATAGGCAAGATTGGTTTGGAGTCCAAAGGCTTGCGAGTCGCCGGCCGGCTCGTCAGTGTCACGCGCCGACGGCCCCAAGAGGCGAGATCAAGTCGGCTGTCGAACGCGAGCGGTCCCGGCTGGTCCGACGAGGCCCTGGTTGCGCCGGACTTGTTAGGCGGGGCCATGAACGCCATGGTTGTGGAACAGCGGCAGAGGAGGGCCGGTGGAGGATCGGATCATGGCGGGGGAGCTGCCAGGCGCTCATGGGGCGGCTGGGTGAGGGATGCTGGTCGGCGCCGGCGCGCGCGGTCGTGCCGGCCCCGCGCGGACTCCTCGACGAGTCCGCCCGGGTGGCCGTGCGCGAGCTCGCGGATCTGCAGGCGGCGCTGGCGGAGCTAGCGACACTGGGCGATGTCGAGGCGCTGCTCACCGCCGGCGAAGCCGGGCTCGCCGGCGTGGAGAGGGGGTCGATGCGCAGCGGGTCGCGCCACTGAAGGCGGAACCGCTGCGGCTCGTTGTCGCCGACGCCGGCGAGCAGATTGGCCATGTCGAAGCGGCGATCCGCGGGCTGCGATCCGCGGGCTGGCCCGGCCGGCCCGACCGGCTATGCTGGAGCGATCGCGGGACTGAACGGAAGGCCTGCCGCCCGGCATGACCCAGGACACCGACGCCTCGCCGCGGGCCCGGCGGATCGGCCTCGCGGCCGGGTTCGCCGCCTGCCTGCTGATGCTGCTCGCCGGCCCGCCGGACGGGCTCGCGCCCCAGGCCTGGGCGGTCGCCGCCATCGGCGTGCTGATGGCGCTGTGGTGGATGACCGAGGCGCTGCCGCTCGCCGCCACCGCGCTGCTGCCGATCGTCGCCTTCCCGCTGCTCGGCATCGAGGCGCTGGAAACCACCGCGCGCTCTTACGCCCATCCCCTGATCTTCCTGTTCCTGGGCGGGTTCCTGATCGCCCGGGCGCTGGAGCGCTGGCAGCTCCATCGCCGCCTGGCCTACGCGGTCATGGCCCATGGCGGCGGCAACCCGCGCGCGCTGGTCGGCAGCCTGATGGCGGCGACCGCGTTGCTCAGCATGTGGATCAGCAACACCGCGGCCGCCATCGTCATGGTGCCGATCGGCCAGTCGATCGTCGCCTCCCATCTGCAGGGCGGCCGGCTCGGTCCCCTCGGCGCGCGCCATCTCGGGCCGGCGGTCATGCTGGGTATCGCCTTCTCCGCCACCATCGGCGGCATGGCGACCCTGATCGGCACGCCGCCCAACGCCCTGCTCGCCGGGTTCCTGCAGTCCAGCTACGGGATCGCCATCGGCTTCGGCCAGTGGATGCTGGTGGGGGTGCCGGCGACGCTGATCCTGCTGCCGCTCGCCTGGCTGCTGCTGACCCGCTGGAGCTTCCCGCTGCCGGACCTGGCCCTGCCGCCGGCCGCGGCGGACGCCGCGCTGCCGCCGCTGTCGCGGGCCGAGAAGCGGCTGATCGCGGTCGCCGGCGCGACCGCCGCGCTCCTGCTGTTGCGCCCGCTGATCGAGCGCGCCCTGGACGACACGACGTTCTCGGCCCTGGCGCTCGGCGATGCCGGGATCGTCATGGCCGGCGCGCTGCTGCTGTTCGCCATTCCCGCCGGCGGCTCGGAGGACACGCGGCTGCTGGACTGGGGCGACGCCCGAGCGCTGCGCTGGGACGTGCTGATCCTGTTCGGCGGCGGGCTGGCCCTGGCGGCGGCGATCGAGGCGAGCGGCCTGGCGCACTGGATCGGCGCCGGCTTCGGCGCCCTGGAGGCGCTGCCGGTCGCCGTCCTCGTGCTGATCGCCATGGCGGTGGTGGTCTATCTCGGCGAGCTCGCCAGCAACACCGCCATGGCCGCGGTGTTCCTGCCGATCGCCGGTGCGGCCGCGATCGGCATGGGCGTGGCGCCGCTGGCGCTCGCCGTGCCGATCGCGCTCGCCGCCTCGCTCGGCTTCATGCTGCCGGTGGCGACCCCGCCCAACGCCATCGTGTTCGGCAGCGGCGCGGTCAGCGCCCGCCAGATGCTGAAGGCGGGGGCGCTGCTCGACGTGATCGGCATCGTCGTGGTCTACGTCGTCGCCAGCCTGCTCGGGCCGATCGTGTTCGCCATGTGACGGCCGATAACCGGCGGCATCACGCCAGGGACACCGCGAGCACCCAGACCACCACGGCGATGCGCGCGAAGTCGGCCCAGTGCCGGGCGCCCCGGTAGCGGCCGGCGCTGCGCCAGACCGCGACCATGACGAACAGGTTGTAGGGGACGGCGAGCAGGAACAGGCCGAGCCCATAGGCGTCCGGCGCCTTGGCCGCGAACACCATCAGCGAACCGATGGTGGTCAGCAGGTTCAGCACGAAGCCATACAGGATGGCGAATTCCCAGAATGCCCGTGCCAGGGGCATCTCGCCGAGCCACAGGCTGCGCAGCAGCGCCCTCATCCGTTCCACCGATCCCAGTCCAGTCCGCGACCGGACCAGCGGGTAGAGGGTGGCCGACCGCATGGCGCGCCGTCAATCCGGAGACCGCGGGCCGCCATCCGGCGCGGCCGACCGCCATGCTTGCCGGCGCGACCGCACGGCCGTACCCTGATCACCCTCCACTGCACCGGAGGCACAAGCACAAGAACAACGGGACCGGCCACGGTCCCGCATCAGGGGGGTTCGTCATGCGCCGCTCGCTCGCGTTCACGGCTCTGCTCGGCATCGCCACCGCCGCCGGCCCGCTGCTCGCGGGCGAGGCCACAATCATCAACGGCGACGCCGATTTTCCCGAAGGCCCGTATTTCGCGGACGGCAAGCTCTACTACGCCGAGTATGGCGGCAACCGGGTGAGCGTCTGGGACGGCAATGAGAACGCCGTGCTTTGGACCCAGGACGGCTGCGGCCCCTCGGCGGTGATGCCATTCCAGGACGGCTGGCTGGTCACCTGCTACGACAACGGCAGCTACGTGAAGATCGGCGCCGACGGCGGCACGGAAAGGGTCTGGGACAAGGACGCGGACGGGGTCGCGGTCCTCGGCCCCAACGACGAGACCTCCGACGGCAAGGGCGGCGCCTATGTCACGGCCTCGGGCCCGTGGGAGAGCGGGCCGATCATCGGCAAGGTCTATCATCTCGGCGCGGACGGCGCGCTGAAGATCGTCGCCGACGACCTGCACTATGCCAACGGCATCCAGCTCTCGGCCGACGGCGGGCTGCTCTATGTCAACGAATCCGAGGCCTCGCGCGTCATCACCTTCGCGGTCGGCGAAGACGGCAGCCTCGGCGACCGCCGCCTGTTCGTGCGGCTGACCGATTTCGACGAGCCGGTCGGCGCCTATCCCGACGGCATCAAGCTCGGGCCCGACGGCAACCTCTACATCGGCCAGTACAGCGCCGGGCGCATCGTCGTGGTGACCCCGGCCGGCGAGCTGGTGCGCAAGCTCGAGGTGCCCTCGCCGGCGGCGCCCAACCTGACCTTCAGCCCGGACGGCAAGACCGTCTATGTCATGGCGGTCGACGACCAGTCGAACCCGCCCTACAAGGGCAAGGTCTACGGCATCGCCAACGAGTAGGCGCCACCAGTCACGGCCCGGCGCGCGAGGGGCTGCACTCAGACCACACGGATCACCGCCATCATCCCCGCGGCCTGATGCTCTAGGATGTGGCAGTGGAACATCCAGTCGCCCGGGTTGTCGGCGACGAACGCGATTTCGGCGCGCTCGTCGGGCGCCAGCAGCACGGTGTCCTGCCAATCGCGGCGGGGGGTGGCCACGCCGTCGCGGCTGATCACCCGGAAGGAATGGCCGTGCAGGTGCATCGGGTGATGCCAGGCGGTGTCGTTGTGCAGCGCGAGGATGTGGGAACCGCCACGCTCGAGCATCAACAGCGGTTCCATCACATGCCCGCGCGCCGCCACCCCATAGATCGCCCAGACCAGACCGTCATGCATCATTGCGCGCATGTCCATCGGCTTGCCGTCGACCGTGGCGGACGTCATTCGGCCCATCATGCCGCCGCCGAGGACGATCTCGGTGCGCGTGGCCGCTGCGGCGTCGGGTTCGGGCATGGTGTTCGCCGGCAGCTCGACCGGAGCGTCGCGCGGCCGGTCGCGCAGCGGCGGCGCGCCGTAGACCAGGTCGACCAGCCGGTATTCGCGCCCGCGATAGAACCGGTCGACGACGGTCATCCGATCGCCCGGGCGCCCGGTCAAGTCGATCACCAGGTCGGCGCGCATGGCCGGCCCCAGCACGACCAGCCCGTCCGCGGGCGCGTGGGGCGCGACCGGCTGGCCATCGAGCGCGACGATGCGCGGCTGGTGGCCGGCGAAGTCGAGTCCGAAGATCCGCGCGTTGGCGGCGTTGATCAGGCGCAGCCGGATCCGTTCGCCGGTCCGGACCTCGAAGCTGTCGGAAACCCGGCCGTTGATCGAGACGGTGTTGCCGATCCGCCCGGCATGCGCGGCATCACGCAGATCGCCGAAATCCTCGCTGATCGCCGCGTCGTCCTGCAGCCGCCAGTCGTCGAGCACCCAGGTGATGTCGCGGTCGACCTCGATCGGCCTGCGCTCCTCGACCACGAAGGCGCCGGCGAGGCCGCGCTCGACCTGCTCGAAGCTGCGCTGGTGCGGGTGGTACCAGTAGGTGCCGGCATCGGGCACCTCGAACTCGTAGGTGAAGCTCCCGCCCGGCGTGATCGGGTCCTGGGTCAGGTTGGGCACGCCGTCCATGGCATTCGGCACCCGCAACCCGTGCCAGTGGACGGTGGTTCCTTCGCCGAGCTGGTTCTCGACGACGATCCGCACTCGGTCGCCCTGGCGCACCCGGAGTTCGGGTCCCGGCACCGTGCCGTCGAACGCCCAGACGGCGGTCTCGGGATAGCCGGGGCCGACCAGGGGAATCCGGGCCGGCGCGGCGGCGAGGCGGAACTCGCGAACCTCGCCCGACCGCGCCGGGCGACCGGGCAGCAGCGCGGTGGCGGCGCCGGCGGCGCCCGCCAGCAGAAGGTCGCGGCGCGTCAGACTTGCGATGAAGCGGGGCTGCATGGTTCGGCTCCCCGACGATCCTAATCGACCCAGCGCACGCCGTCGACTGACGCCGCCGGAGCCGCCCGCCTATGGCAGGACAGCCAAGCGACCGACCCGGGCCTTCAGGAGTGCGACCAGCTCGGGCTGCATGTAGCCGTAGTCGTCGGGAATGCCGAGCACGACGACGCGCTTGCCGCGGAGCAGCGCGCCGAAGCGTTGCGTCAGGCGTTGCCGATGCACCGGCTCCATGACCAGGACGATGTCGGCCCATTCGATCAGATCGCCGGAAAGCGGTGTCTCGGCATCGTTGCTGGTGCCGGCCGAGGTCACCTCGATCCCGTCGCGGCCGCTGAACACGGCCTCCGCGCTCGGGCTGCGCAGACGGTTGCGGCTGCAGACGAACAGCAGGCGCAAGGACACATTCCGGCGACGGGCGGACCGCGCCGGCTACTCCGCCGCCGCCGGCAACGGTCGGCGCCGGGCCGGCGCAACCGTCGAGCTGCGATCCTGGCTGTTCAGGTAGGCGTTCTGGTCGTGCATCAGCGCGCCCTCGGGGAGCGCGTCCCACAGCGGGCCCAGGCTCCTGCGGATCCGGTTCTCGTAGAACTTCGGCAGCACCGTGCTTTCGCCGTTGATGAAGCGGCGGACATCGACGTCGGTGTCCAGCAGCCGGCGGATCGTCGCCTGGTAGGCCGCGCGGTTCGAAGTGACCGCACGCACGCCATTGAGCAGGCGGGTGGTGACGCCGCGATTGGCCCAGAACCGCCGCCTGACCCGGGCGCCGGTGAGGGCGTAGCGGGTCAGGTCGACGGCGCGGTCGTAGAACTCCGTCCAACCGTAGTTGAGCGGCCGGACGTTCATCGCGTGGTTGCTGTCGAGGAAGTGGAACGGGAACGGCAGCACCCGTCCGGCACGCTGGAGCTCGAGGTTGAGGGGCGCCGCCTGGCCATAGGACGTCAGCAGCGAGAATGCCGGATAGGCGCCTGGCGACAGGTCGATGAAGCGCTTGGTCAGTTCGAACGGCTCGGCGCCACTGTCGGAATCCAGGCCGAGCACGAAGTTGGTCTGCACATAGGGCACGTGGCGCAAGATCATGTTCACGTGGTCGGCGACCTGGCGCACCTTCTCGGCGCCCGCGCTCGACCCGGTCTTGGACTTGTGGCCGAGGTCGTACCACGACTCGATGCCCGGCAGCAGGCCGTCGAAGCCGTTGCGCTCGAGACGTTTCACATGGGCCTCGGAGAGCAGCGACAGGCTGCTCTCGGCAACGAAGCGCATGCGGCGCGGTGGCACCACCGACTCGATCACGTCCATGTAGTCGTCGAAGCGCACGCCGAAATTGGGATCGTGCCAGCCGACCCGCGGCCGCCGCGTCTTGGTCAGCAGGAACTGGAGATCGTCGCGGATCTGGTCGAACGGCAGCGGCTGGTAGGGAACGACGGAATCGATGCAGAAGCTGCAGGTATAGGGGCAGCCCATGCTGCCGATCATCGGCACGATCTTCAGGAACGAGGCCTTGGCCAGGGTCGGGGCGATGAATTTCCAGCGCTCACGCAGGCTGGGCAGTGTCGGCGGCTGCCGCGCGGCGGAGAGTTGCAGGCCGACCGGGCGCTGCGGCGCGGGATCGCTGAGCAGGTCGGCAATCACCGTCTTGTCGGTGAAGCCGAGGACGTAGTCGAAGTACTTTGCGGCGTCCTGCGGATAGCAGCGCGCATGCGGACCGCCGAGCACGGTCACCGCGCCGCTGCGCCGGCAAAGATTGCTGACGGCATAGGCAGTCTGCGCCGATCGAGTGAACGCCCCGATGAACAGGACATCGGTGTCCTGCACCACCTCGGCGGCCAAGTCCTCGGCGCCGGTGTAGCAGACGAAGCGCACCTCGTGACCAAGCTCCTCGCACCACACGCCGATCGCCTGCGGCATGATGCTGGCAAGGTTCGCATTCATCACGCGATTGTAGAGGCGGCGCGTCGGTCCCTTGGTGACGAGATCGACGATCGTTACTCGCAGCTTGCGCAAAAAAGCGCTCCCGGATGGCTCCGCTGCGCCGCAATATAGGCGCGTTCGGGAGTCGAGGATACGAGCATTTTTGTGACGGTCCCCACCCGGATCCATGCCGGGGCAAGGCAGGTCAGCCGTAGCCGGTTGTCCGCATCCCCGGTTACGATTTAGCCTGAAAGCATGTATAGGGGCCCGTCGATGACCACCGGAGGAAGCCCATGACCAGCTTCGACTCAGCGCGCGTCGCCCACATCCACCGCGAGCTGCACACCCATCTGCCGTCGGACTCGGCGCTCCGGGTCAAGACGCTCGAAAGCCTGCTGGTCGACAAGGGCCTGGTCGACCCGCACACCCTCGACGCCTGGGTCGAGCTGTATTCCGAGGAGATTGGGCCGAAGCGCGGCGCAGCGATCGTCGCCAGGGCCTGGATCGATCCGGCGTTCAAGGCGCGCCTGATGGCCGACGGCACCGCGGCGGTCGACGAACTCGGCTTCCTCGGCCATGCCACCGGGCACCTGAAGGCGGTCGAGAACACGCCGGCGATCCACAACCTCGTCGTCTGCACGCTGTGCTCCTGCTATCCGTTCTCGATCCTCGGCATCGCCCCCAACTGGTACAAGACCGCCGCCTACCGCGCCCGCGCCGTGCGCGACCCGCGCGGCGTGCTGGCCGAATTCGGCGTCGCCGTGGCCGAAGAAATCGAGGTGCGGGTCTGGGACAGCACGGCGGAGCTGCGCTACCTGGTGCTGCCCGAGCGCCCGGCCGGCACCGACGGCTGGGACGAGACGGCGCTGGCCGCGCTGGTCACCCGCAATTCGATGATCGGCACCGACCGCGACCTGGGCCCGCGGGTCGCCGCTTCCGCCGCGGTGCGACGCTGATGGACGGCGCGCACGATCTCGGCGGCCGCCAGGGTTTCGGCCCGGTCGATGCCGGCGAACCGGAGGTGCCGTTCCACCACGACTGGGAAGGCCGGGTCTGGGCCATCGTGCGCATCTGCCGCGTCGCCGGCTGGACCATCGACTGGTGGCGCCATGTGCGCGAGCTGATCGACCCGGTCGACTACCTGACAAGGCCGTATTTCGATTCGTGGACCCAAACCCACCTCGCGGCGCTGATCGATTCCGGCGTGCTGACCCTCGAGGAAGTCGAGACCGGTATCGCCTCGGGCCCGGCCGCGACCGGCATGCCGGTTCTGACACCCGACGCCGTGCACCGGTTCGCCCGCACCACCGCGCGCTTCGACCGCAGCATCAAGGCCGCGCCACGCTTCGCCGCCGGCGAT
This sequence comes from uncultured Rhodospirillaceae bacterium, assembly GCA_964372215.1. GTDB lineage: Bacteria > Pseudomonadota > Alphaproteobacteria > Dongiales > Dongiaceae > DAIMFL01. The sequence goes on along the minus strand of CAYJQC010000001.1, from coordinate 183,915 downwards.
GCGGTGGCGACCCGGCGCATGGGCGCCGCCGGCCATTGCCGCCTGCCCGGCTACGCCCAGGGCCGGCCGGGCCGCATCCACGCCCATCACGGCGCCCATCTGTTCGCCGATGCGGGCGCCCGGGGCGAGGAGCGCGCGGAGCACATGTACTCCGTGGCGTTCGAGGCGGCGGATCTGTGGCCGGAGGCTTCGGGGCGGCGCGACCGCGTCTTCCTCGACCTCTGGGAGAGCTATCTTGAGCCGCGCTGAACCCGATCCGTTCGGCCCGCTGCGGCGCGACGACGACAGCATCGCGTTCGACGAGCCGTGGCAGGCGCAGCTGCTCGCCCTCGCCGATACGCTGTGCCGCCAAGGCGCGTTCACGCCTGCCGCCTGGTCCGCGGCGCTTGGCGCCGCGCTGCGCCGGGCCGACGCGGCCGGCGCACCGGACAACCCGGAGACCTACTACGCCGCGGCGCTCGACGCGCTGGAACACCTGCTGACCGAAGCCGGCCTGGTGACGCCGGCAGCGCTCGCCGCGCGCCAGAGCGATTGGCGCCGGGCCTATCTCGAGACTCCCCACGGAAGTCCCGTGGTGCCGCCGCGGCGCTGACATGCCCCGGGACCGCCGCCATGCCGCAAGGTCGCGTCGGATGCCGAACGGAGGACACCATGATCGAGCCGGAGTCGCTGCACATGACCGCGTCGGATCATCCGGGGCATCGCGGGGCGGGTGAGCCGGGCCCAGCGGCATGCCATCGGCGCCGGCTGATCGCCGGCCTCGCCGGATTCACAGCCCTGGCAATGCTCGGCGGTTGCGCCGCTGCGCCAGCCGAATCCAGCCGCTGCGTCGCTGTGACACGCGCCGGACGACAAGGCCGTCAGCGGGCCTGCCGGCCCTGCGTGCAAGACCGACTGGCGATCGCACGGCGCCGCGAAGCAGCACGCCGATGCGAGTCGCCGGCGCATGTCGATCGCTGCGGTCGCGGGCGACTCGGCGGCGACGCTGCGCGAGTCGCGGCGTCTTGACAGGCTTCGTTGTCCCGAGTCGCGCCCGTCAAATGGGCGTTTCCACGTTCGAGAATGCAGAAAACGCCGATTCCACGGGGCGAATCGCGCGTCGCCTCTTGTCTTTGCCGGCGCGGCATGATCCTTTTCGGAACTCGGTTCCCCCATCAAGGAGAGACATCTCACATGGCTACCAAACCAAAGGCTGCTGCGAAGCCGAAGGCTGCGAAGGCCGGCACTGCCACGACGGTCACGCTGAAGCACCTCGCCGCCGACATCGCCGCTTCCCACGAACTCTCGAAGAAGCAGTCCGATGCGATCCTGAGCGACACTGTCGGCCTGATGGTGAAGCACCTGAAGAAGGGCGCACGGATCCGCATCGCCGGGCTCGGCATCCTGCAGGTCCGCAAGCGTGCCGCGCGCATGGGCCGCAATCCCGCCACCGGCGAGCAGATCAAGATCAAGGCGAGCAAGAAGGTCGCCTTCCGCGCGGCCAAGGATCTCAAGGAAGCGATCTGACACGAGATCTCGAAGACTGGCCGAAGATTGCGTCGACCAGGGGGCGTTCGTACGGACGAGGGGTCGGAGCCGCTGCACCGGGGTTGAGGCGTAGCGCTCTGTCGTGAATTCTCCGATCGGAGCCCGCTGATTGCCAGACGTGTTGCCGATGCGCCAGCCCGGTCCGGGCGGTGCGTGCGGTCGCGGTAAGGCACCGGTGTGGAGGCAAGACAAGGGTGGCAGCGCGGCGTTCAGGCTCGTGCGCACCCCTCGACAACAAGAAGGCCGCCGGATCCCTCCGGCGGCCTTTGTCTTTTCGCGATGGCTGCGATCTATCCTGGGGCGATCGACGCGGGAACTGCCCGCCGTCGCGCCGTCAGCCGATCGGTCAGCCTCCGGCGGAGGTCGGCGTCGGCGACGGCTTGAGCTGGACCTTGAGCTTGGCGGTCTTGCCGGCGCGCACTTCGAACGGCATCTCGGCGAACAGGTCGCCGGTGCGCGCCCGCACGATGTAGCTGCCTTCGCGCAGGGTGAACATGCGCGACGGCGCGACGTCGACGGTCACCGTTTCGAGCTCGCCCTGGGCGTTCGGCGTGGCCCGCACGATCTCCCAGGCCACCGGCTCGTTCACCGTCTTGCCATTGGTGCCGACCGCGGCGAACCCGATGTTTCCGGCGTAGAGATTGACCGTGTACTTGTAAGTGTGCCCGGCCTCGACCGGCACCACCAGCTCCGAGGTGGTGTCGTTGTACTTGGCGCGCACGATGTAGTAGCCGGCCGGCAGCACGAACTCGTGCTGCGACGCCCGCGCCACCGTGATCTGCTTGCGGTCCTCCGGCTTGGCGCGGCTGTACTCGAAGACTTCCCAGGTCACGGCGTCGGTGACGGCCGGCGCGCCGGCATTCGGGATCATGCGCAGCCGGACATAGCCGGAGTTGAAATTGAGGACGTGGCTGGCGGCGGCGTCGCCGATGGCGATCTCGTTGCTGATCTGGGCGTCGCCGATCCTGGCGGTCACCAGATAGCGTCCCGGCACCAGGGTCAGCTCCGGCCGCGTGCCGGTCTGCTGCGCCACCACCTGGGCGCCGCCCTGATCGGTCCGGGCGACGATCCAAAGAATGTCGCCCTTCAACGGCTTGGCGCCGTCGGCGATGACCGCGCTCAAAGTCACCTTGGTCGCGGCGACGCCCGCGGGGATCGGCGGCTGGGTCGGAACCGCGGCGGTCTCGTCGGCGATGGCGCAGCCGGTGGTGGAAACCATCAACGCGGCGAACGCCACCGCGAGCAGGCCGCGAATGAACTGGTTGCTCACGCTCCTCCCCCATTTGATCCGAAGCGGGTCCCCCGGGCGGGGCTCGCCGTTCTAGCCGAAGCGCCGGCCCGGTACAAGTGACGGATCGCACAATGCCGCTCCCGCCGCTATTCCTGGTGGGCGGCCCCGTCGGCAACCGAATAAGCCTGCAAAGTTTACCTTAATTCGAGGTTAAGCGCACCCCTCCTCCGGACCCCTCCTTCGGCCCCCTGGGCCCGAACCCGTCTGGCTGGGCCGGCCCGTTCGGTGGATTTCGATCCGGACCCGTCAGTGCCCGACCGCCGAGGAGCCGCCCTCGTTGATCGGCGCCAGGTCGTGGAACCGCGCCAGCGCGAAGGGCGCGATCAACTCCGGCACCCGGCCGGTGGCCACGCATTCGGCCAGCCGCTTGCCGCCCACCGGGATCGCCTTGAAGCCCCAGGTGCCCCAGCCGGCCGATAGGTAGTGCCCGTCCAGTCCGGAAGGGCCGAGGATCGGACAGGAATCCGGCGTCAGGTCGGTCAGGCCGGCCCATTGCCGCAGCAGCGTGACATGGCCGAGATAGGGGAACAGCTCGAGCAGGTGGCCGATCAGCGCCTCCTTGAACTCGAGGGTGGAGCGCGGGTTGAACAGCGCCGCCGGATCGTTGCCGGCCCCCATCACCAGCTCGCCGCGCGACGACTGCGAGACATAGAGATGCAGCCGGTTGGACGACAGCACCGGATGCAGGAACGGCTTGAGCGGCGTCGACACGCAGGCCTGCAGCGGAATCGTGCGGATCGGCAGGCGGACTCCCGCCATCGCCGCCAGCTGGCTGCTCATGCCGGCGACCGCCTGAACCACGATGGGCGCGCTCACCCGCCCGCGCGTGGTCTCGACCCCGGCGACGCGACCGCGGTCCGTCGCGATGCCCAGGACCTCGGTCCGCGGATGCAATTCGACGCCGAGCCGGGCCGCCGCCGCGGCGTAGGCCCAGGCGACGGCGTCATGCCGTGCGATCGCGCCCGGCAGGTGGTAGAGCGCGCCCAGGATCGGCGCGCCGGCCGGCCGATCCGGATCGACCGCCGGACAGACCCGGCGGATCTCGTCGGGGCCGATCAGCTCGGAGGCGACGCCGCAATGCCGGTTCACCTCGGCCCGCAGCCGGCAGGTGCGGATCTCGGGATCGGTGTGGGCGAAGGTGAGCTGGCCGCGCTCGGAGTAGAGGATGTTGAAGTCGAGGGTCTCCGAGAGATCGCGATAGAGCGCCAGCGACTCGCCGTAGAACCGCACCGACTGCGGGCTGACGTAGTTGGCGCGGATGATCGTGGTGTTGCGCGCGGTGTTGCCGCCCGCCAGATAGCCCTTTTCGATCACCGCAACGCGGCGGATGCCCCAGTCGCGCGCCAGATGGAAGGCGGTCGCCAGGCCGTGCCCGCCGCCGCCGATCACCACCACGTCGTAGGCGGGCTTGAGCTCGGGCCGGGCCGGAATGTCGCGGCGCGCCGGATGGCGCCGGCGCAGGCCGTATTTCAGCAGGGCGAAGGGCATGGGACGCCGGCCGTTCTCGCGCCGATGGAGGGACCGCGGAGGACGGCGCCCGATCGACTGCAGCGATAGAAGACGGCGAACCCGCCGGGCGGCTCAGCCGCGGGCGACGGCTTTTCCCCGCGATCCGACCTCGACGGCGGCGCGGTCCAGCCAGCGGTCGAGAAAGCGATCGAACCAGTCGTGCATCGCGCCGTCGAAGCGCGTCATGTGGGCGAGCTGGGTGGCGCGGTCCTGGGCGCCCGGCCGGGTCAGGTGCTCGGCGGTGCTGTCGATCCAGCGGGTCGCCACCTCGGGGGTCACCTCCGGGTGGAACTGCAGGCCGAAAGCGCGGGCGCCGAAGCGGAACGCCTGGTTGGGAAAGTCGTCGCCCTGGACCAGCAGCTCGGTGCCTCCAGGCACGTCGAAGCCTTCCTGATGCCAGTGATAGACATGGAGCGGCTCGGCCATCACCGCCCGGCCGGTCTCGGTCGGCCGCACCCGGTAATAGCCGATCTCGTTGACGCCGTCGGGGTGCCGGCGCACCGGGGCACCGAGCGCCCGGGCCAGCAGCTGGCCGCCCAGGCAGATGCCGAGATAGCACCCGCCGGCATCGACGAAACGGCCGATCCAGTCGATCTCCTGGCGGATGAAAGCGGAGGATTCGGCATCGTTGGCGCTTTGTACCCCGCCGAACACGATGGCGCCGGCATAGCCCTCGGGGTTCTCGGGTAGCGTCTCGCCCTCGCACGGGCAGCACCATTCGGTCGCGTAGCCCTTGGCGGCGAGCAGCGGTTTCACCCGCCCGCTTTCGCGCGCATTGCTGTGTCCGATCAACAGGACGGTGGGTTTCGTCACCTACGGCTCCCGATTCTGCCCGACCCTGGCCCGCCCCGGGCCCGATCGGGCCGGCGCATGGTGGCGACCGCCCCGGGCGGGGTCAACCCGGGCGATCCTGCGCGCGAAGTGGTAAAGGACCGGCAAAGCCCCTACGGCTTGCCCAGCCGCGCCAGGGCGTTGCGGCGGAAGGGAATCATGTGGAATTCGGCCTGGGCCGGGTCGTAGCGATGGCCCTGCCCGACCGGGCAGGCGCGCCGCGCCCGGCAGCCCAGGCCCATGCAGTCGGCACCCGCCGGGGTGTCGAGATGGCGGGCGCAGGCCGGCACGTCGTAGCCATCGGCGGCGAAGGCGCCGACCGGGCAGGTCGACAGGCAGGGCCTCCCGGCGCAACTGTCGCATGGGCTGGCGCCGGCGGCGCGCGACGGCAGCGCCAGCCGGGCGGCGAAGCCGAGCGCGCCGCGATAGGCGTGCCACAGCCCGTATTCCGGATGGATCAGCAGGCCGATCGGCGAGGGATGCACCGGCTCCGCCAGCATGGCCCAGCGCTGGAACGGCAGATAGGGCGGCCCGCCGAACGGGAACAGCGGCGCCGCGCCAAGCTCGGCCGCGACGCCGGCGAGCACCCGCCGGGTCCAGCGATCGAGCGCGTCGGCGGCGCCGTCGCGCTGTTCCGGCGCCGCCGAGAACCGCCGCCACATCGCCGGCCCGGCATTGCCGACCATCACCAGGGTCTGCGCCGCGGAGCCCTCCGCCAGGGCCGGCACGCCGTCGGATACGACCGGATGGAAGCCGCCGCGGGCGAGCAGGCCGTGGCGTGCGAGGGCGGCGGCGATGTCGGCCAGGGTCAGCATGGCGGGCAAACGGCTATAGTAATCTCTACACGCCCAAGCCGATCTCGACGCTTCTCATGTGTCATCGCCGGGCTCGACCCGGCGATCCATCGTGCAACGGTTCGATGGATGCCCGGATCAAGTCCGGGCATGACAACAGGAATGCACCCGAAACTCCCTCCCGGACCCGTGCGAGTCCGGTTCACACATAGAGCCCCGAGCCCGACATGCCCGACACCAACGAGATCGCCGCCCCGTCCCTGGCCGAGATCGACGCCGCCCGCGCCCGGCTGGGCGATCGCGTGCTGACCACGCCGGTGCATGCCTGGCGCGGCCCCGAGATCGCCGAGGCGGCCGGCGCCGGCACCGAGGTGATCCTGAAGCTCGAACTCTGGCAGCACACCGGCACCTTCAAGCCGCGGGGCGCGCTCGCCGTCATGCAGGCGCTGGGCGCCGGCTCCCTGGCCTGCGGCGTGACCGCGGTGAGCGCCGGCAATCATGCCATAGCCGTGGCCTATGCCGCCAAGATCCTCGGCACCACCGCCAAGGTGGTGATGACCCGGACGGCGAGCCCGTACCGCATGGCGATGTGCCGGCGCTATGGCGCCGAGATCGTGCTGGCCGACGACGTGCAGGCGGCCTTCGCCCGGGTCAAGGAGATCGAGTCCGCGGAGGGCCGCAGCTTCGTCCACCCGTTCGAGGGCCCCAACACCACCCTCGGCACCGCGACCGTCGGTCTCGAGCTGATCCGCCAGGCGCCCGACCTCGATGCCGTCATCGTCGCCATCGGCGGCGGCGGGCTGGCGGCCGGGGTCGCCGCGGCGGTCAAGCAGGCGAAGCCCGGCTGCCTGGTGTTCGGGGTCGAGCCCGAGGGCGCGGATTCCATGTCGCGCAGCTTCCGCAGCGGCAAGCCGGAGGCCATCGACAAGGTGCGCACCATCGCCGACAGCCTGGGCGCGCCCTACGCGCTGCCCGGCGGCTTCGCCCTGTGCCGGCGTTTCCTCGACGAGATCGTGCTGGTCGACGACGACGCCCTGCGCCGGGCCATGGGCCTGTTGTTCCGCGAGATGAAGCTGGCGGTCGAACCGGCCGGCGCCGCGGCCACCGCGGCCCTGACCGGACCGTTGCGCGACCGCCTGGCCGGCCGCCGCGTCGGGGTCGTCGTCTGCGGCTCCAACATCGACGCCGCCGGCTTCACCGGCGCGCTGATGGCCGCCGAAGCACCCGGTTGAGAGCGTGTTTCCGCCACCCGTCGTTCCGTATTACACTGCGTCGCAACAGCGGCCGGGAGAGAAGAAGATGGACAGCGGCACCGAGGATACCGTCGCCTTCACGCGCATGGCGGACGGCACGTATGAGGACTACCAGCTCCTCGATCGCAAGTACCGGGTGCTGGTCGATCAGTTCCCGGACGAGGCATTGGCGGCGCTGCAGCGCCTGGCCGGCGACAAGCTCGGCTACAAGATCGACCGCTACCAGCATTCCCTGCAGACCGCGACCCGGGCGTTCCGCGACGGCGCCGATGAGGAGACGGTGGTCTGCGCGCTGCTCCACGATGTCGGCGACATCCTGGCGCCGTACAACCACGCCGACCTCGCCGCGGCGATGCTGCAGCCCTATGTCTCCGAGAAGAACCACTGGATCGTGCAGCATCACGGCGTGTTCCAGGGCTACTACTACTTCCATCACACCGGCGGCAACCGGGACGAGCGCGAGCGCTATCGCGGCCATCCCTGGTTCGAGGCCTGCGCCGCGTTCTGCGAGAACTGGGACCAGAACTCGTTCGATCCGGCCTACGACACCATGCCAGTCACGGCGTTCGAGCCGATGGTGCGACGCATCCTCGGCCGCAAGGCCTTCGCCTGGCAGGAATAGGCCGGAAGATCAGACCCCGGCATTCTTGAGGGCGCCGAGCGCCGCCGGCGCCGCGGCTGCCTGCCCCAATGCCGGCCGGCTGCGCTCGTGGCGCGGGGTCTTGCCGAAATAGTCGCGGTAGCATTTTGAGAAATGCGAGGCCGAGACGAAGCCGCAGGCGAGCGCCACGTCGATGACAGACATGTTGGTCTGCAGCAGCAGCAGCCGCGCCCGGTTCAGCCTGAGCTCGACGTAATAGCGCGCCGGCGAGCGGCCGAGATACTTGCGGAACAGCCGCTCGAGCTGGCGGCTCGACAGATCCGCCTCCTCCGCCAGATCGCCGCGGCTCAGCGGCTCCTCGAGATTCGCCTCCATCGACTTGATGACGGAAATCAGCTTCGGATGGCGCACGCCGAGCCGCACCGGCAGCGCCATGCGCTGCTGGTCGTGCCGGTCGCGGATGCGCTCGTGCATGAACTGGTCGGAGACGTTGGTCGCCAGCTCGTGCCCGTGCTGCAGCGCGACCAGGTTGAGCATCATGTCGAGCGCCGCGGTGCCGCCGGCGCAGGTGAAGCGGTTGCGGTCGATCTCGAACAGCTCCGCCGTCACCTCGATCTCAGGGAATTCCTCGGCGAAGCTCGCCAGGTTCTCCCAGTGGATGGTGCAGCGATGGCCGTCCAGCAGCCCGGCATGGGCCAGCACATGGCTGCCGGTGCACAGCGCGCCGAGGTCGGCGCCGGCCCGGTCCATGCGCCGCAGCCAGGCGAACAGGTTCTTGTCCTGGAAGCGGTGGCCGTCGATGCCGCTGCACAGCACGACGGTGCCGTAGCCCTGGGCCTGCTCGATCCCGCTCTCGGGATGCAGCACGATGCCGTTGCTCGCCGCCACCGGCTTGCCGTCGGTCGAGAACAGGTGCCAGTCGTACAGCGCCTTGCCGCTGGCCCGGTTGGCGAGGCGCAGGGGCTCCACCGCCGAGGTGAAGGCGATCATCGAGAACTGGGGAACCAGGATGAAGGCGATGCGCTGGGGCAGTACCGCCGAGGCCGCTCCGAACATGGCTCTACGTGATCCAACGAGGCCGAAACCGGGCGCACCATAGGCCATGTCGCAAACCGAATAAATGGTGACGTTGAGCCGCTTGCGAGGGGCGTGGCGCTCAGGTGCTGTCGCCCGCAGCCGGCCGCGCGGAATCAGGCTGAAAACCGGGGGGCGCCGCCGGCCCGCCGCGATGACGCGCAAGGGCGGATTTCCGCCGCCGAGGGCGTAAGCTGAAACCGGCCATTGAATCCGGTGGGGGGCGCTGCCACCATCGCCTTCGGCCGGCCGGGGCCGACCATGGCGGTTCCGCGCAAGTGTCCCCGTGGAGGCTCCTGGTGGAGGCTCCGTGGGATCTCAACAGGGGAAGGCTCGACGCCCGCGATGAAATCCCGCTATTCGATCTTCAGCCTTGCCCGCAACGCCCTCAGCCATCACCGCGACTGGCAGGAGGCGTGGCGCAGCCCGGCGCCCAAGGCGGCCTACGACGTGGTGATCGTCGGCGGCGGCGGCCACGGCCTCGCCACCGCCTACTACTTGGCGAAGAACCACGGCGTCGCCAACGTGGCGGTGATCGAGAAGGGCTGGCTCGGCGGCGGCAATACCGGACGCAACACCACCATCGTGCGCTCCAACTACCTGTGGGACGAGAGCGCCCATCTCTATGAGCATTCGCTGAAGCTGTGGGAGGGGCTCTCCCAGGAGCTCAACTTCAACACCATGTTCAGCCAGCGCGGGCTGATGAGCCTGGCGCACAACCAGCACGAGCTCAGGGATCTCCGGCGCCGGGTCAACGCGATCCGCCTGAACGGCATCGACTCCGACATCCTCGACGTCGCCCAGATCAAGGAATTCTGCCCGATCCTGAACTGCGACCCGAAGGCGCGCCACCCGGTGCTCGGCGCCTCGCTGCAGCGGCGCGGCGGCACCGCGCGCCACGATGCGGTCGCCTGGGGCTTCGCCCGCGGCGCCGATTCCCGCGGCGTCGACATCATCCAGAACTGCGAGGTCACCGGCTTCCGCACCGCCAACGGCCGGGTCGAGGGGATCGAGACCAGCAAGGGCTTCATCGGCGCCAAGAAGGTCGGCGTGGTGACCGCCGGCCATTCCAGCGTGATGGCCGGCATGGCCGGCTTCCGCCTGCCGATCGAGAGCCACCCGCTGCAGGCGCTGGTGTCGGAGCCGGTCAAGCCGGTGCTCGACACGGTCGTCATGTCGCCGGCGGTCCATGTCTATGTCAGCCAGTCCGACAAGGGCGAGCTGGTGCTGGGCGCCGGCATCGACGGCTACAACTCCTACGCCCAGCGCGGCAGCCCGCACGTCGTCGAGCACCAGCTCGGGTCGCTGACCGAGCTGTTCCCGATCTTCGGGCGCCTGAAGATGATGCGGCAATGGGGCGGCATCGTCGACGTCTGCCCCGACGCCAGCCCGATCATCGGCAAGACGCCGGTCGCCGGCATGTTCTTCAACTGCGGCTGGGGCACCGGCGGCTTCAAGGCGACGCCGGGCTCGGGCTGGGTGTTCGCCGACACCATCGCCAACGACCGGCCGCACCCCCTCGCCCTGCCCTTCGCGCTCGAACGCTTCACCTCGGGCTACCTGATCGACGAGCACGGCGCCGCCGGCGTCGCGCATTAGGAACACGGACATGCTGCTGATTCACTGCCCGCATTGCGGGCCGCGCGACGAGAGCGAATTCTCCTGCGGCGGCGAGGCGCATATCGCACGCCCGGCCGGTTCCGACGCCATGAACGACGCCCAGTGGGCCGACTACCTGTTCATGCGCAAGAATCCCAAGGGCGTGCACTACGAGCGCTGGAACCACGCGCGCGGCTGCCGCCGCTGGTTCAACATCGCGCGCCACACCGTGACCCACGAGATTCTGGCGGTCTACCGGATGGGCGAGCAGCCGCCCGCCTCCACGAAGTGACGGGAGTTCCGACGTGAACGGACAGGGCCATCGCCTGGCGCAGGGCGGCCGCATCGACCGCTCGAAGCCGCTGCGCTTCCGCTTCAACGGCCAGGACCTTACGGGATTCCAGGGCGACACCCTGGCCTCGGCGCTGATCGCGAGCGGCGTTTCCCTGGTCGGCCGGAGCTTCAAGTACCACCGCCCGCGCGGCATCATGAGCGCCGGCTCGGAAGAGCCGAACGCGCTGGTGCAGCTCGGCGCCGGCGCGCGCACCGAGCCCAACCTGCGCGCCACCCAGGTCGAGCTGTTCGACGGGCTGGCAGCGGCCAGCCAGAACGCCTGGCCGTCGGTGGAGTTCGACATCGGCGCGGTCAACGGTGCGATGTCGCGCCTGTTCCCCGCCGGCTTCTACTACAAGACCTTCATGTGGCCGAAGAGCTTCTGGATGAAGTACGAGCACTTCATCCGCCGGGCCGCCGGCCTCGGCCGCTGCCCGGAGGCGCCGGACCCCGATCACTACGACAAGACCTTTGCTCATTGCGACGTGGCGGTGGTGGGCGCCGGCCCGGCCGGTCTCGCCGCGGCGCTCGCCGCGGCCCGCAGCGGCGCCCGCGTGGTGCTGTGCGACGAGCAGCCGGAGCCGGGCGGCGCGCTGCTCTCCGCCCACGAGACCATCGACGGCAAGCCGGCATCGGAATGGGTCGCCGCCGCCCTGGCCGAGCTGGCGGGCATGCCCGAGGTCAGGATCCTCGCCCGCACCACCGCCTACGGCTACTACGATCACAACCGGCTCGAGCTGATCGAGCGGGTGACCGACCATCTCGGCGCCGCGGCGCCGGCGAACCAGCCGCGCCAGCGCCTGTGGAAGCTGCGCGCCGGGCAGGTGGTGCTGGCGACCGGCGCGCTCGAGCGGCCGCTGGTGTTCGCCGACAACGACCTGCCCGGAGTCATGCTGGCGAGCGCGGCGCACATCTACGTCAACCGCTTCGGCGTGGCGCCGGGCCGGCGCGCGGTGGTCTTCACCAACAACGACAGCGCCTACCGCACCGCCCTCGACCTCGCCGAAGCCGGGGTCACCGTAGCGGCGATCGTCGATCTGCGCGCCGAGCCGCGCGGGCCGCTCGCCGCCGCCGCGCGCGACAAGGGGATCGAGATCCTGGCCGGCCACGGCATCGTCGCCACCGCCGGCCGCAAGCAGGTGAATGGCGTCTCGGTCGCGCCGCTCGATGCCGCCGGCGGCGCCCTGGCCGGGCCGGCGCGCGCCATCTCCTGCGACGTCGTGTGCATGTCCGGCGGCTGGAACCCGACCGTGCATCTGTTCTCCCAGGCGATCGGCAAGCTGCGTTTCGACGAGGGCCTCGCCGCCTTCGTGCCGGACAAATGCATCCAGAAGCTGCGCAACGCCGGCGCCTGCGACGGCCGCTTCGCCCTGGCCGCATGCCTGGCCCAGGGCTTCGAAGCCGGCGCGGCGGCGGCCAGGGACGCCGGCCTCGACGGCAAGCCCGGCGCGGCGCCGAGCGCCGCGGCGGCACTGGCGGAGGAACCGCTGAAGCCGGTCTGGCTGGTGCCGCATGGCAAGCCGGTCGGCCATGGCGCCAAGCATTTCGTCGATTATCAGAACGACGTGACCGCCGCCGACCTGCAACTGGCGTCGCGCGAGGGCTATCGCTCGGTCGAGCATGTCAAGCGCTACACCACCACCGGCATGGGCACCGACCAGGGCAAGACCAGCAACGTGAACGCCCTGGCGATCCTGTCCCAGACGCTCGGCGCCGAGATCCCGGCGGTCGGCACCACCACCTTCCGGCCGCCCTATACGCCGGTGACCATCAGCGTCTTCGCCGGCCACGAGAAGGGCGACCTGCTCGACCCGATCCGCCGCTCGCCGCTGCACCACTGGCACGAGAGCGTCGGCGCGCCGTTCGAGAATGTCGGCCAGTGGCGCCGCGCCTGGTACTACCCGAAGCCGGGCGAGGCCATGCACGACGCGGTCAACCGCGAGGTGAAGGCGGTCCGCACCAGCGTCGGCATCGTCGACGCCTCGACGCTGGGCAAGATCGACATCCAGGGACCGGACGCGATCGCGCTGCTGAACTGGGTCTACACCAATGCCTGGAACAAGCTCGCCATCGGCCAGAGCCGCTACGGCCTGATGCTGGGCGAGGACGGCATGGTGTTCGACGACGGCGTCACCACCCGCCTCGGCGAGCACCACTATCTCATGACGACCACGACCGGCGGCGCGGCGCGGGTGCTGGCCTGGCTCGAGAACTGGCTGCAATGCGAATGGCCGGACATGAAGGTCCATTGCACCAGCGTCACCGAACAGTGGGCGACGGTCGGCATCGCCGGCCCGATGAGCCGCAAGCTGCTGGCCGAGCTCACCAGCGACATCGATCTCGATCCCGCGACCTTCCCGTTCATGTCGCTGAAGGAGGGCCATGTCGCCGGCATCCCGGCGCGGGTCTATCGCATCAGCTTCACCGGCGAGCTGTCCTACGAGATCAACGTGGCGCCGAGCTTCGCCACCGCGCTGTGGCAGGCGCTGATGACGGCGGGAGAGAAGTACCAGATCACGCCCTACGGCACCGAGGCGATGCATGTGCTGCGGGCCGAGAAGGGCTTCATCATCGTCGGCCAGGAGACCGACGGCACCCAGACGCCGCACGATCTCGGCATGGGCTGGATCGTCAGCAAGGCGAAGCCGGATTTCATCGGCAAGCGCTCGCTCGCCCGCGCCGACACCGCCCGTCCCGACCGCAAGCACCTGGTCGGGCTGCTGACCGAGAACCCGAGCGAGGTGATCACCGAGGGCGCCCAGGTGGTGGAGGTGCTCAAGGACAAGCCGCCGATGGACATGATCGGCCACGTCACCTCGAGTTACTGGAGCCCCAATTGCGGCCGCTCGATCGCCATGGGCGTCATCCGGAACGGCCGCAACCGCATGGGCCAGACCGTGTTCGTCCCGCTCGTCGACCGCGTCATCCGGGCGAGCATCGTCGAGCCCAAGTTCTACGACCCGGAAGGGAAGCGCATCGATGGTTGAGGCCTATCTCCGCCAGACCGCCCTGACCCATCTCGGCCTGCCGGCGCGCGCCGCGGCGGCCGGCACGGCCCGGGCCGGCGTCACCCTGTCCGAGCGGGCGCATCGCCTGCAGGTCAACCTGCGCGGACCAGCCGGCGATCCCGGCTTCACCAGCGCGGTGCGCCAGGCGACCGGGCTCGCCCTGCCGACCGTCGCCAACACGGTGGCGACCGCCGGCGATCTCGCCGCCCTCTGGCTGGCGCCCGACGAGTGGCTGATCACCGGCCCAGGCGACCCGGCCACGGCGGGGCGCGAGGCGGCGCTCGTCGGCACCCTGCGCGTCGCCCTCGCCGGCCGGCATGCCGCGGCGACCGACGTGTCGGAGGCGCGCACCGTCATCGCTATCGCCGGACCCCGTGCCCGCGACCTGCTGGCCAAGGGCACCCCGATCGACCTGCACCCGCGCGTGTTCGGGCCGGGGCAATGCGCCCAGACCGCGCTCGCCGCGGCCAACGTGATCCTGCGCCAGCTCGACGACGGGCCGAGCTACGAGCTCCACGTGCTCAACAGCTTCGCCGACTATCTCTGGAGCTGGCTCGAGGGCGCCTGCCGCGAGTTCGGCGTGGCGGTTGCCGGGTAGGCGACGGCCATGAAGGCCGCTGCGCTCGCCATTGCGCTGCTGGCGATCAGCGCCACGGCGAACGCCGAGGCGCGCAAGCTGACCGGGCCGGAGATCGCCGAGGCGCTCACCGGCAACACGGTCTACGGCATGTGGGGCGCCACCGAGTATCGCAGCTACTTCGACGCCGGCGGCGCGACGATCGATGCGCCGAAGGGCCGGCAGCCCGATACCGGAAGCTGGCGGGTCCGGGACGACCGCTACTGCTCGGTCTGGGCGATGTCGGGCGAGAGCTGCTACGACATCTACCGCGACGGCGATCACATCATTTGGGGCGTTCCGGAGGCCGCCAAGCGCTATGACTCGGTGCTGATCCCGGGCCGGGCGCTCGCGTTCTGAGGGCCGCGGCGCTTCATTCCCGCTTTGCCTGCGCCGTCGGGATCTTCACGTGGTAGCGCACGGCGCCGCACAGGCACCCGCCGGTGGCACGCAGCGCGCCGCTCATCGGCTCAGACGTTCGAATCCGGCACCGCCGCCTTCTTGCCGGCGATGTAGGCCGTGAGCGCTTCGTCGATGGCGGGATCGAGGGCCGGCGCCTCGTACTCGGAGAGCATGCGCTTCCACAGCTTGTTGGCGCGCTGCGCCGCGTCGAGGGCGCCTTCCGACTCCCACTGCTCGTAGCTGTTGTTGTCGGCGATGGTCGAGCGATAGAACGCGGTCTCGAAATTGGCCTGGGTATGGGCGCAGCCGAGGAAATGGCTGCCCGGCCCTACTTCGCGGATCGCGTCCATCGCCTGGCCGTTCTCACTGAGGTCGACGCCGCCCGACAGCTTCTGCATCATGCCGAGCTGGTCGGTGTCCATGACGAACTTCTCGTAGCCCGAGGCGAGGCCGCCCTCGAGCCAGCCCGCCCCGTGCAGCACGAAATTGGTGCCGGCGAGGATCGTCGGCAGGATGGTCTGGGCGCTCTCATAGGCGGCCTGGGCGTCGGGCACCTTGGAGGCGCAGAGCGAGCCGCCGGTGCGGAACGGGATGCCGAGCCGGCGCGCGAGCTGCCCGGCCGCCAGCGACACCAGGGTCGGCTCCGGCGTGCCGAAGGTCGGCGCGCCCGACTGCATCGAGATCGAGCTGGCGAACACGCCGAAGATGACCGGCGCGCCCGGGCGCACCAGCTGGGTGGTGGCGGCCCCCGCCAGCACCTCGGCCAGCACCTGGGCCAGCGTGCCGGCCACCGTCACCGGGCTCATGGCGCCGGCCAGGATGAACGGCGTCACCACGCAGGCCTGGTTGGCGCGGGCATAGACCTTCAGGGCGCCCAGCATGGTGCCGTCCCACACCATCGGCGAGTTGGCGTTGATCAGGCTGGTGATCACCGTGTGCGTGTCGAGGAAGTCGGCGCCGAACAGGATCTTCGCCATCTCCACGGTGTCGGCCGCGCGCTCGGGCTGGGTCACCGAGCCCATGAACGGCTTATCGGAATAGCGGATATGGCTGTACACCATGTCGAGATGCCGCTTGTTCACCGGCAGGTCGACCGGCTCGCACACCGTTCCGCCGGAATGATGGATCGCCGGCGACATGTAGGCGAGCTTCACGAAATTGCGGAAGTCCTCGATCGTGGCGTAGCGCCGCCCTTCGTCGAGATTGCGGATGAAGGGCGGACCGTAGACCGGCGCGAACACCGTGTGGCTGCCGCCGATCTCGACATTGCGCGCGGGATTGCGGGCATGCTGGGTGTATTGCCGGGGCGCAGTCTTCTGGATCAGGCTGCGCGGCAGGCCGCGCGGGAAATGGATGCGGGTTCCCTTGACGTCGGCGCCGGCATCGCGCCAGAGCTGCAGCGCCTCCTCGTCGTCGCGGAACTCGATCCCGGTCTCCTCGAGGATGGTGTCGGCATTGCCCTCGATGATCGCGAGTCCCTCCTCGCCGAGCACCTCGGTCACCGGAATCTTGCGGGTGATGTACGGGAGCTGCTCGAGCTTCGGCTTGCTGCGCACCGCGCGCCGCGCCTCGGCGCCGCCGCGTGCGCGGCGCCCGCCGGCGCTGGCTTCCGGGCTCACGCCCGGCGTCATCCCATCGGTTTCGACTGCGCCGGTCATGCCGTCACTCCGCAAGAAGCTGGAAGAAATGCCGAGGATTCCCTGGGAATTATTGGTCTGACGGGCGGCGCCAACTTGCGCTGCAACGACCGCCCCTGGTGCGTTAGCGCCAAGCCCGCCGCGCGCCGTGATGGGCGCGGATTTGCGCGCCGCCGCCGCCCGGGCCGCTGCTCACGGGTTCGTGCCCGGCGCGACTCGCCCCGCCGGTTGACCACGGTGCCAGCGGGTGCGATGATTCTGCAGGATTTGGGCCCGCTTCCGCAGCGGGCGCGAGATCGAGGAGCCGGACGGCTCTGTCTGCGGCAGGACGGTCTGCCGAGCTTGGCAGGTCACCGCATGCCGCCCTGGGCCGCCCCGGCGCACAGCCGTGGGAGTGACCGTGCAATGGCTGCAGCCAACCGCGTTCTGCGACGTTTCACCGGCTACCTTGCCGCCGCCCTGGCCTGCTCCAGCGTGGCCGTCGCGCTGTGGACGAGCCCCGCGACGGCGGCGCCGCAGGTGCTCGGCCTGGTCGCCGACAACGGCTTCCCGACCCCGCTGATTTGCGACGGCTATGAATGCAGCGCCCAGTTCAGCAGCTTCTGCCTGCAGGAGGGGCGCTCCTCGCCGTCCACCGGCACCGCCTATGTTCCGGGACCCGAAGGCGAGATCGTCCTGGTGGCGAGCGCGCCGGACGGCCGCGAGCTGCGCCTGCCGGCCGCCGGGACCCTGCGGATCGCCACCATGATCGGCTTCACCTCGGTCGCCATGAGCCTGCCGCAGTCCGAGCGCGACCACATCGCCGGGACCCTCGGGGTGGCGCCGCAGGCGCTCCGCCTCGCCGTCGCGGTGGCCCCGTCGGTATCCCTGGTCCCGGCGCCGGTCGCCAACGATCCCGATCCCCAGACCGACGCCGAGCTCGCCCTCGCCACCGGGCCGCTGCGCGACCTCGCGCAGACGCTGTTCGAAGCGCCCGGGGTATCGTCCGATGCCGCCCGGATCGCCACCCTGCTGATCAACAGCCTGCCGCAGCGCGGTCGCGAGACTGCGGCGGATCGCAATGAGCTGTTCGAGCAGATCGCGGCGCTGCCCGCGGTCGGCGCGCTCAGTCCGGCGGGCATCGAGCGGGCCCATGGACTGTTCGCGGAATGCCGCATCTCCGTCGAATCGAGCTCGATGTTCTCGATGCGGGAATGCCTGCGGCTGCGCCACGCCGATCTGATGGTCAATACCAACCGGAAGTTCTGGACCGCGGCGGGCGGCTCTTGAGCCGCCCGGTGGAGCGGCGCGCCATGGCGTCTCGATCCTGGGCGCCCCGATCCTGGGCGTCCCGATCCTGGCTTCCCGCTGTCGCCGCGGTGGGCCTGCTTGCCGCGGTGGCGGCGCCGGCCGAGGCGGCACCGCAGGTGCTGGGCCTGGTGGCGAGCGCGGCCCCGGTCCACCTGAGCTGCGATGCCGGCGGCTGCCGCGCCGAGCTCAGCAGCTTCTGCCTGCAGCAGCCGCGGGCCAACCCGGCGCCCGACACCGCTTACCTCCCGGCGGCGGACGCCGAGATCTACCTGGTCGGCACCGACCTCGAGGGCGCCGCGGTTCGACTTCCCGCGGCGCCCTTTCTTCGTTTCAGCAGCAGCCGCGGCTTCACCGCGGTGACGGCGGAGGTCTCGGCCGAGGACCTGCGCCGGCTCGGGCTCGCCGAGATCGCCCTCGAGATCGGCCCGGACGTATCCCTGCTGCCGGTCGCCGCCGACGACGACCCGAGCCCCCAGATGGCGGACGAGATCGCCGCGGCGACGGGCGCGGTGCGCGCCGCCGCCGAGCAGTTCTTCGACGCGCCGGGCGAGGCGTCGGACGCGATCCGCGCGACCAACGCCATGATCAACGCCCTGCCCGCCACCGGCCGCAGCCCGAGCGACAGCGACGGCCGGCTGCTCGGCACCGCCATGACCGCCCAGGGCGCGGCGGCCGACCCGTCCGGCATCGCGCTGGCGCGTGAGATCCACGGCAGCTGCGTCACCAGGGTCGACGTGACCCATCACGTGTTCTCGATGCGCGACTGCCTGGAGGGCAGCCACGACCGGCTGGTGGTCAGGACCAACATCCGGTTCTGGGAGTCGCTCGGCGGGTCGTAGGGCGGGAGCGCGCCGCCTCACCCTTCGACAAGCTCAGGGTGAGGCTCCTCCTTCCGAGCGCTTGCACCTACGTTTCCCTCGTCCCGAGCCGGTCGAAGGACGAGGGCCGCTGCCGCGCCTCATCGGCGGTGTACTGCCCTGGCGCGAATCCGTAAATTGCTGTCGCGCAAACGCAAGCCCTTAGTTTTCAGAGGGTTATCTAAGAGCGACAACGAATTCGGCGGGGAGGCCTAGGGGCTCATGAAGACGCATGCGCGGGTGGTGGTGATCGGCGGCGGGGTGGTCGGCGTCAGCATCCTCTATCACCTGACCAAGAAGGGCTGGTCGGACGTCGTGCTGTGCGAGCGCACCGAGCTGACCGCCGGCTCGACCTGGCACGCCGCCGGCCTGCTGCCGCTGTTCAACATGAGCTACTGCGTCGGCCAGCTGCACAAGTACTCGGTCGACCTCTACAAGAAGCTGCCGGCCGAGACCGGCCAGGACGTCTCGTTCCACGTCACCGGCAATCTGCGCCTGGCGACCAACCGCGAGCGGATGGACGAGTACCAGAAGTATTGCGGCACCGCGAACTCGATCGGCGTGCCGTTCGAGATCGTGACGCCGAAGCGGATCAAGGAGCTCTGGCCGCTGTGCAACACCGACGGGCTGGTCGGCGCGCTCTATCATCCCCAGGACGGCCACATCGCGCCAGTGGACGTGACCAACGCCATGGCGATCGGCGCGCGCAACGGCGGCGCCGAGATCTATCGCAACACGCCGGTCAGCGCGATCCACCAGCTCCCCGGCGGCGAATGGCTGGTGAAGACCGCCAAGGGCGACATCACCTGCGAGCACGTGGTGACCGCGACCGGCAACTATGCGCGCCAGACCGCCGCCATGGTCGGGCTCGACATTCCCGTGATCCCGGTCGAGCACCAGTACATCGTGACCGAGCCCCATCCCGAGTTGGTCAAGCGCAAGGAGCAGGGCCTGCCGGAGATGGCGGTGCTGCGCGAAAGCGATGCCTCCTACTACATGCGCGAGGAGCGCCAGGGCCTGATCCTCGGGCCGTACGAGAAACACGCGCCGGCCTGCTTCGTCGATGGCGTGCCCGACACCTTCGGCCAGGATCTGTTCCCGGGCGATCTCGACCGGCTCGAGCCCTATATCGAAGCGGCGATCAACCGGGTGCCGATCTTCGGCGAAGCCGGCATCAAGAACGTGATCAACGGCCCGATCGCCTACACCCCCGACGGCAGCCCGATGATCGGCCCGGCCTGGGGCCTCCGCAATTACTGGATGTCGGAAGGCCACAGCTTCGGCGTCACCGCCGCCGGCGGCTCCGGCTGGCAGCTCGCGGAATGGATCACCGAGGGCGAGCCCGGCATCGACATGTGGGATGCCGACCCGCGCCGCTTCGGCCCCTACGCCAACAAACGCTACACCAAGCTCAAGAACGAAGAGACCTACGAGCACATCTTCATCATTCACTACCCGTTCGAGGAGCGCCCGGCAGCGCGACCGGCCAAGACCGCGCCGTGCTACGACCGGATGAAGGCGCTCGGCGCCGTGTTCGGCCAGAAATACGGCTGGGAGCGCACCAGCTGGTTCGCGCCCAAGGGCCGCAAGCCGGTGGAGAAGCTGTCGTTCCGCCGCTCCAACGCGTTCGAGCCGGTGCGCGGCGAGGTGGCCGCGGTGCGCGAGCGCGTCGGCATCCAGGACCTCACCGGGTTCTCGAAGTTCGAGGTCTCCGGCCCCGGCGCGGAAGCCTTCCTCGACGGCCTGGTGGCGAACAAGCTGCCGCAGAAGCACTACCGGATCGGCCTCGCCCATGTGCTGACCCACAAGGGCGGCATCGCGGCCGAGTTCACCATCACCCGGCTCGGGCCCGATCGGTTCTACCTGATCAGCGCGGCGGCGGCGAACCGCCACGACCATGACCTGCTGCTGAGGAACGCGCCGCAGGACGGCAGCGTCGCCATCCGCGACGTGACGCTGGACAACGGCGTGCTGGTCATCGCCGGGCCGAAGGCGCGCGACGTGCTGCAAAAGGTGACCGACGCCGACGTGTCGAACGCCGCCTTCCCGTGGCTGTCGGGCAAGGACATCACGATCGGCGTGGCGCCGGTGCGCGCGCTGCGCGTCAACTTCGTCGGCGAGCTCGGTTGGGAACTGCATCACTCCCTGGTCTACCAGAACCAGATCTTCGACGCGCTGATGGAAGCCGGCAAGGAACACGGCATCGCGCCGTACGGCATGCGGGCGATGGATTCGCTCCGCATCGAGAAGGGCTATCGCTACTGGAAGGTGGATCTCACGTCCGACTACACGCCGTTCGAATCCGGGCTCGACCGCTTCGTGCAGCTCAACAAGGCCGAGTTCAAGGGCCGCGAGGCGCTGGTCCGCCAGCAGCAGCAGGGCGTGCCGAACCGCTTCGTGACCCTGGCCTGCGAGGTCAAGAACGCCGACCCGCTCGGCAACGAGCCGATCTACCAGGGCCGCAAGATGGTCGGCCGCGCCACCTCGGGCGCCTACGGCTACACAATCGGCAAGTCGCTGGCCGTCGCCTATGTGAAGCCGGACGCCGCCGCGATCGGCACCGAGCTCAAGATCGAGATCCTCGGCAAGAAGTGCCCGGCGGTGGTGATCCCCGAGAGCCCCTGGGACCCGGAGAACAAGCGCCTGCGGGCGTAGACGGCAGGCTTCCCTCATCCTTCGACAAGCTCAGGATGAGGCGCACCGGACGGTCGAAGGAAGGGCCTCATGCTGAGCCTGTCGAAGCACGGGGCCCCGGTTTCCGGCGGAGTCCCCCGGAAGACCCAAGTATTCTCTATCCCATTGCGGCGTCGCATCCCGGGGCGATTGGGGCTAAAATTCCGGCCTTTCGAACAGCCTGGAACTGCGAAACGCCCATGTCCGACCGTCTGCAACGCCTGCTCGCTGCCCGACCCTGGCTCCTGGCCGACGGGGCGACCGGCACTAACCTGTTCGACGCCGGGCTGCAGACCGGCGACGCGCCGGAGCTATGGAACTTCGACCATCCCGACCGGATCGAGACCCTGCACCGCACCATGATCCAGGCCGGCTCGGACATCGTGCTGACCAACAGCTTCGGCGGCAGCCGGCACCGCCTCAAGCTGCACAAGTGGCAGGACCGGGTGCAGGCGGTGAACGAGACTGCGGCCAGGATCTGCCGAGGCGTCGCCGATTCCGAGGGCGCCAAGGCCGGCCGCGAGATCGTGGTCGGCGGCTCCATGGGTCCGACCGGCGAGCTGTTCGAGCCGCTCGGCCCGCTCACCATCGCGGACGGCACCGAGGCCTTCGCCGAGCAGGCGCGCGCCCTGGCCGATGGCGGGGTCGACGTGCTGTGGATCGAGACCATGTCGTCGAAGGACGAGGTCGCGGCCGCCGTCGCCGGTGCCGCCACCACCGGCCTGCCGATCGTCACCACCCTCAGCTTCGACACCAACGGCCGCACCATGATGGGGGTGACCGCGGCCGAGGCGGTGGCGATGTTCCATTCTCTCGAGCCCCGCCCGATCGCCTACGGCGCCAATTGCGGGGTCGGCGCGGCCGAGCTGCTGGCGGCGCTGCTCAACATGTCGGGCACGGCGGAGCCCGGCGACGTGATGATCGCCAAGGGCAATTGCGGGATTCCCTATTTCGACGACGGCAAGATCCGCTATGACGGCACGCCGGAGCTGATGGCCGACTACGCGCGCCTGGCCCGCGACATCGGCGTGCGCATCATCGGCGGCTGCTGCGGCACCAGCCCTGCACACATCAAGGCGATGCGCGCGGCGCTGGAGAATCATGAGCCCGCCGCCGAGAAGCCCGACCTCGCCGCCATCGTGGCGCGGCTCGGCCAGATCTCGACCGGGGCGGAAGCGCAGTTCGCGGCCTTGCGCGACGGCGTCGCGCTGGAAACCGGCGGCGGCGCCGGCGGCCGTCGCGCCGGCCGGCGGCGGCGCGAAGGCAGCACCGACTCGGCGTTCTGAGTCACCCTCACCCTCCCATCGCTGACGCGATGGGCCCCTCCCTCTCCCGCCGCGCGGGAGAGGGTGCCGAGCGACAGCGAGGCGGGTGAGGGCCTATCCCAGCAGCGCTTCCAATTCGGCGATCGAGGCCAGCACGCGGTCGGCGTGGGGCGCCAGCGCGGCGCGCGGGGTGGCGCCGGTGAGCACGCCGATCGCGAGCCCGGCACCGGCGGCGCGCGCCATCTCCATGTCGTGCAGGGTGTCGCCGACCACGGCGACGGCGGCGGCCGGGATGCCCACCGCGCGGCAGAAGCCGTCGACCATGCCGGGACCGGGCTTGGTGCCGTGGCCGCTGTCGTAGCCGGTGAAGAAATCGACCAGGCCGGTCAGGCCGAAGGCGGCCAGCGCCGCCTCGGCCGCGCCGTGGCTGTCCATGGTGGCGACGCCGAGCTTCAGCCCGCGCCCGCGCAGGCGGCGGAACAGCGCCGGCAGGTCGGTCACCGGCTTGGCGTTGCCGCCGGCATGGGCGCGGAAGAACAGGTCGAGCTGGGCCTCGAGAGTGGTGACATCGTCGCGCCCGAGCAGCGGGCACCAGATCGCGGCGATCTCGCGGTTGGTGCCGCCGGACAGCACCGAGCGCGGCGTGATCGTGCCGGCCG
This sequence comes from uncultured Rhodospirillaceae bacterium, assembly GCA_964372215.1. Lineage (GTDB taxonomy): Bacteria > Pseudomonadota > Alphaproteobacteria > Dongiales > Dongiaceae > DAIMFL01. Next base: position 160,696 of record CAYJQC010000001.1, on the reverse strand, counting down.
CCGGGTCATGGCCGCCGGCCCGGAGCAGGCGCAGCGCAAGCGCCGCGTCACCCTCGGCCAGCTCGGCGGCGATGGTCTCGTAGGCCGGCGCCCAGGTGCCGAAGAAATCGAACAGCGTGCCGTCCTTGTCGAACAACACGGCCCGGATGTCGGGGATCGCGCGATTGGCGGATTGGCTCATGGGATGCGGCCGGCCGGCGACGGGACTGCCTCGCGCAGGCTTCCGATGCGCCGGTTGCCTACGATCGCCCGCTCCCGTACCGGTGCAGACCGATCAATGCGCGGGCACGGGTGCCGGTCGACCGGACCGCTCGCCGCGCAGGCGCCGCGTCGACATCTGCGCCACCGCCTGGGCGGTGTTCGGGTCGTCGAGCAGCGCTTCCAGATCGGCGATCGACCCGAGCACCGCATCGGCCTCGGCCTCCAGCACCTCGCGCGGCGTCGCCCCGGTCAGCACCCCAAGCACCAGCCCCGCCCCGGCCGCACGCCCCATGGCGATGTCGTCGAGCGTGTCGCCGACCACGGCGACGGAGGTCGCCGGCAGGCCGATCGCCCGGCAGAAGCCCTCGACCATGCCCGGTCCCGGCTTCTGGCCGAAGCCGGTGTCGTAGCCGGCGAAGAAGTCGACCAGCCCGGCGACTCCGGCGCTGTGCAGCGCGATTTCGGCCGCCGCGTGGCTGTCCATGGTGGCGACCCCGAGGCGCAGGCCGCGGGCGCGCAGCCGATCGAACAGCTTCGGCAGGTCGGTCACCGGCTTGTTGCTGGTGCGGCCATGCTCGCAGAAGAACTGGTCCAGTTCCCGCTCTAGAACGCCGACATGCCGGCGCCGCAGCATCTTGCCCCAGAGCTTCGCCAGCTCGAGGTTGGAGCCGCTGGCGACGATCGAGCGCGGCTCGATCCGGCCGGTCGCCACGTCGCGGCCCGCCGCCTTGAGCAGTTCCGCCGCCAGATCGGAATTGCCATGGGCAAGAGTCCTGGCGATCGCCTCGTAGGCCGGCATCCAGGTGCCGACGAAGTCGAACAGCGCACCGTCCTTGTCGAACAGCACCGCCTGTATGCCGCCAAACGGCAGGGTCTTCATGGATTTGGGCTCGATGTGTTTGTCATGTCGCACTGTGTCACCTCGCAGCAACCGGCGCCAGGGTATCGGAATCGCCGAGTTCGGTCTGCTTCAGCATACCACGGTACAGCTCGTGTTCACCTACGACGCCGATGAGCTCGCCGTCGTCGCCCAGCAGCACCAGCGGCTTGCGGGTGATCTGGCGGACCATGACCGCGGCGCGCATCGGCGTGCGCTCGCCGCCCGCCACCATCGTGTTCTCCGCCATCGCCGCCAGGTCGAGCTCGGCGGAATACGGCACGAACTCTCCGGGCGCGCCGGCCACCGTCAGCCCGGCCGGCCGGCCGGCCGCGTCCAGTCGGACCCGGCAGCGGCCGCCGCGGTCGAGCAGGAGCTGCGACGAATCGTCGCCGGCGCGCGCGAGGTCGTTGACCGGGCGCATCAGCGTGCCGCCCTTGAGCACGGTCAACGGGTTCATCGAGGCGACGAACTTGCGCACGTAGTCGTTCTGCGGCCGCAGCACGATGTCCTCGGGCACGCCGAACTGCACCACCTTGCCGGCCTCCATGATGGCGATCCGGGTGCCGATCTTCAGCGCCTCGTCGAGATCGTGGCTGACGAACACGATGGTCTTGTTCAGCTTCTGCTGCAGCTCGATCAGCTCGTCCTGCAGATGCTCGCGGATCAGCGGGTCGAGGGCCGAGAACGGCTCGTCCATCAGCAGGATGTCGGCGTCGGTGGCGAAAGCGCGGGCCAAGCCCACGCGCTGCTGCATGCCGCCGGACAGTTCGTGCCCGTACTTGTCGGCGAAGGTGTCGAGACGGACCAGCTTCAGGTTCGCATCGACGATGCGGTCGCGCTCGGTCCGGTCCACGCCGCGGATGTCGAGACCGAATCCCACGTTCTCCCGCACCGTCAGCCAGGGCATCAGGGCGAACTGCTGGAACACCATGGAGATGCGGTTCTGCCGCAGGCGCCGCAACGTGGCCGCGTCGCAGCTCGCCACGTCCACCTCGCTCTGCCCGTCATGGACCAGCACCCGGCCCCGGCTCACCTTGTTGAGACCGTTGACGCAACGCAGCAGCGACGACTTGCCGGAGCCCGAGAGCCCCATCAGCACCAGGATCTCGCCCTCGTCGACGAACAGCGAGGCGTCGTGGACGGCGACCAGGTTGCCGGTGTCCGCATAGATCCGGTCGCGCCCCTGGCCGGCGTCGAGCAGGCCCAGCGCCTCCGGCGGCTTCGGGCCGAAGACGACGTCGACATTCTCGAACCTGACGGCTGTCGTCATGGCCTCAACCCTTCGCCGGCTTGGGCGGCTTGCCGGTGCGCCGCCTGCGGACCAGCCGGTCGAGCATGATGGCGACGAGGACGATGGCGAGTCCGGATTCGATTCCGAGCGGGATGTTCACCTGGTTGAGCGAACGCACCACCGGCTTGCCGAGTCCGCCGGCCCCGACCAGCGCGGCGATCACCACCATCGACAGCGACAGCATGATGCACTGGTTGACGCCGGCCATGATGGTGGGGAGTGCCGCCGGCAGCTTGACCCGGGTGAGCAGCTGCCAGCGCGTGCAGCCGAACGCCTCGCCGGCCTCGACCAGCTGTTTCGGCACTTCGGAGATGCCGAGATAGGTCAGCCGGATCGGCGCCGGCACGGCGAAGATGATGGTGGCGATGAGGCCCGGCACCAGGCCCAGGCCGAACAGGATCAGGGTCGGGATCAGGTACACGAAGGTCGGGATGGTCTGCATCATGTCGAGGATCGGCGATAGGAACGGATAGATCCAGGGCCGGCGCGTCGCCAGGATGCCGATTGGGATGCCGATCGCCAGCGACAGACCGGTGGCGTAAATGATGAGCACGAGCGTCTCGACCATCTCCTTCCACAGCCCCTGGTTCAGGATCAGCAGCAGCCCGAGCACGACGAACAGCGACAGCTTCCAGCTGCGCTGCAGTCCGTAGGCGATGGCGGCAATGATCACGATGAAGATCGGCGACGGAACCGCCTCCAGCAGGTCGACGGACCCGTTGATCGGAATCCGCAGTCCGTCGGTGATCGCGTCGATGAACAGGCCGAAATTGTCGAGGATCCAGTTGACCGCGCTCTTGCCCCAAGCCCCGATCGGAATCTTGTTGTCCGCGATCGCCTGATCGAAACCATCCATAGCCCACCCCCCATCGCCTGACGCCCCTGCGTGGTGCGCCGTCGCGGGCGGCCCCGATCGCGCTCAGCGCCAGGACCGCCCGCGGATCGCCGAACTGCGTCGGATCAGAGGCCGAGGCCAGATTTCACCGCAGCCATGCCGTCGCCGCCATCGAGCGTGGTGACGCCGTCGAGCCAAGCGTCGAGCACGCCGGGGTTGGCCTTCAGCCATTCCGTCGCCGCCGCGTTCCCCTCCATGCCGCCGTCGAGAATCTTGCCCATGATCTCGTTCTCCATCGCCAGGGTGAAGGAGAGATTGCCGAGCAGTTTCCCGACATTCGGGCATTCCCCGGCATAGCCGGCGCGCACGTTGGTGTAGACCGTCGCGCCGCCATAATCCGGACCGAAATAGTCGTCGCCGCCCGAGAGATAGGCGAGATCGAAGTTGCTGTTCATGGGGTGGGGCTCCCAACCGAGAAACACGATCCAGCCGTTGGAACGGGTGGAGCGCGCCACTTCGGCCAGCATGCCCTGCTCGCTGGACTCGACGACCTCGAAGCCCTTCAGGCCGAAAGCGTCGGTGTCGATCATGTCCTGGATCAGGCGGTTGCCGTCATTGCCGGGCTCGATGCCGTAGATCTTGCCGTTGAGCTGGTCCTTGAACTTGGCGATGTCGGCGAAGTCCTTGAGGCCGCCATCGGCGACGTATTTCGGCACCGCGAGGGTGTACTTGGCGCCCTTGAGGTTGACCCGCAGCTGTTCGACGCTGCCGTCCTTCAGATAGGGGTCGATATCGGCCGTCATGGTCGGCATCCAGTTGCCGAGGAAGACGTCGATGTCCTTGTTCTTGAGGCTGGTATAGGTCACCGGCACCGAGAGCAGCTGCACCTCCGGCTGGTAGCCCAGCGCCTGCAGCACCACCGAGGTCGCCGCCGTGGTGGCGGTGATGTCGGTCCAGCCCACGTCCGAGAAGCGGACCGCCTTGCAGGAGTCCGGATCGGCCGCCTGTGCCGCGCCGGCAGCAACCGCGAGCGACAGCGAGATGGTCGTCGCGGCGAGAATCTTGTTGAACGACATGCGCCTTGCCTCCGTCTGTTGCGGGCCGGAGGGGCGCCCCGGTCCCGACACTATCCTTGTTTCGCCCGGCGGAAATCGCGGATCGGCCTGGTGGAAATCGGCCTGGCACGGACCGGCTTTCGGCATGTGGCGCCGTGACAGCCACCGGTTGCTGGCAGATCCCCGCCCCTGGTGGGCGGTTCCCCCAAAGACGGGGCGGGATCGCGCAGCGACGACCGTGATGTCTGGCCGGAATGTCCCGGACCGCGATTTCTGCTCCCTGTACCGCCTGATTATGGGCCGGCGGCGTCTTGCCGCACATCCCCGTTTCGCCGGGCCTGTGCAGTTGCGGATTTTAAATTGATCGCTCAATATAAATAAACCTAAAAATCCAGCCGGGTGGCCGTCCCGCTGGATCGGCGGGGGGCCGTCGGCGCCGCCCCGGGCGTTTGGCGGCCGAGGCTGGCGGTCGGCCAGCGGAGGAGTGCGCGTGCCCAAGCTCGGGATGGAGCCGATCCGACGTCGGCAGCTGATCGATGCCACCATCGCGGCGATCGAGGCGAACGGTTTCTCGGAGACCACGGTGTCGCGCATCAGCGCCCGGGCCGGGGTCTCGACCGGGGTCGTGCACCACTATTTCGGCAACAAGAACGACCTGCTGGAGGCGACCCTGCGCGACCTCGCCGGGACGCTCAGGCGCGAGGTCGTCGACCGGCTGAACCAGGCGCAGAATCCGCGCCAGCGGGTGCTCGCCATCATCGACGGCAACTTGGCGCCCAGCCTGTTCCACCGCGCTGGGGTCACCGCCTGGCTGGCCTTCTGGGGCGAGACGCCGAACAATCCGCGCTTCGCGCGCATCCAGAACATCATCATCCGCCGGCTGCGTGGCAATCTCGTCCACGCGTTGCGGCCGATCGTGACGGCGGACCGACTCGAGCAGGCTGCCGCCGGCATCGGCACCCTGCTCGACGGGCTGTGGCTGCGCGCGGCGCTGACCGACGGCGGCATCACGCACACGGACGCGACCGCGCTGGCGCACGACTATCTCGACAAGTGCCTGGCCCTCGATGGACGCGTGCGGCGGCAAACGGCAACCGCAATCGACAAGGAAGACGCTTGATGGCGATGCGCGACGGCTACGACTACATCATCGTCGGCGCCGGCTCGGCCGGCTGCGTGCTGGCCAATCGATTGAGCGCCGACCCGGCGATCAAAGTGCTGCTGCTCGAAGCCGGCGGCAATGACGGCGGCTGGAAGATCAACATGCCGGCGGCCCTCGCCCACCCGCTCGCGACCGACAAGGTGAACTGGTACTATCACTCCGAGCCCGAGCCGGGCATGGACGGCCGGCGCATGTACTGCCCGCGCGGCAAGGTCATCGGCGGCTCGTCCTCGATCAACGGCATGGTCTATATCCGCGGCCACGCGCGCGACTACGACCGCTGGGCGCAGATGGGCCTGCGGGGCTGGAGCTACGCCGACTGCCTGCCCTATTTCCGCAAGGCGCAGACCCACGAACTCGGCGCCGACGACTACCGCGGCGGCGACGGACCGCTCCATGTCAGCGCCGGGCGGATGGACAACCCGCTGTTCAAGGCCTGGCTCGAGGCCGGCGTCCAGGCCGGCTATCCGCTGACCCAGGATCTCAACGGGCATCAGCAGGAAGGCGTCGGTCCGATGGACCGGACGACCCGGAACGGCGAGCGCTGGAGCGCGGCCAAGGCCTATCTGCGCCCGGCGCTCGCGCGGCCGAACCTCACCCTGGTCAAGCGCGCGCTGGTGCTGAAGCTGCTGTTCGAGGGCGCACGCGCGGCCGGCGTCTCCTATGCGGTCGGCGGGCGCGCCACCGAGGCGCGCGCCGAGCGCGAGGTCATCGTCTCGGCCGGCGCCATCAACTCGCCGCAGCTCCTGATGATCTCCGGCATCGGGCCGGCCGACCACTTGCACGGACATGGCATCGCTGTCGTGGCGGACCTGCCCGGCGTCGGCGAGAACCTGCAGGACCACATCGAAACCTACGTGCAGCACGCCTGCCTGCAGCCGATCACCCTGTACAGCGCCACCAAGCCGCTGAACCAGCTCAAGATCGGCCTCGAGTGGATCCTGTTCCGCAAGGGTATCGGCACCAGCAACCAGTTCGAGGCCGGCGGCTTCATCCGCAGCCGTCCGGGAGTCGAGCATCCCGACCTGCAGTACCACTTCCTGCCGATCGCGATGAACTACGACGGCACCAACCCGGCCAAGACCCACGGCTACCAGGCCCATGTCGGACCGATGCGCCCGACCAGCCGCGGCCACGTGAAGCTGCGCTCCGCCGATCCGCGCCAGCCGCCGACGATCCTGTTCAACTATCTGACCACGATGCAGGACCGGCAGGAGTTCCGCGACGGCATCAAGCTGACTCGCGAGATCCTGGCCCAGAGGGCGTTCGAACCGTTTCGCGGGCCGGAGCTCGCCCCCGGCCCCGGGGTGACGACCGACGCCGAGATCGACGCCCATCTGCGGCGCAAGGCGGAGAGCGCCTATCACCCGTCCTGCACCTGCCGCATGGGGCTGCCGACCGATCGCATGGCGGTGGTCGACGGCGCCGGGCGGGTCCATGGCATGGAGGCGTTGCGCGTCATCGACGCGTCGATCATGCCGAACGTGGTGAGCGGCAATCTCAACGCGCCGACCATCATGATGGCGGAGAAGCTGGCCGACGGCATCCTCGGCCGGCCCGCGTTGCCGCCCTCCGACGCCCCGGTCTACCAGGCCGATATCAGCCGCCAGCGTTAGGCGCTTCGGCGGCTGAGACGCTCGCCTCTACGGTTCGGTCCGCGGGTCGAGCTGGCCGGCCACCGCCGAGGTCGCGGGCACGGCGACGAACTCCGTCTGCGCCGCCGCCGGCGGCGCGGCGCGCCGGCGCATGCGGTAGAGCGCGAACCCCGCGAGGGCGATGGCATTGACGGCCACGGCAACGAACAGCCCCTGGGGTCCGATATGACTCATCAGCACGGCGGCGAGGAACGGCCCGCCGGTCGCCCCCAGCGCGTAGCCCAGCAGCAGCGTGCTCGCGGCGCCCACCATGCGCTCGCGCTCGACATAGTCGAAGGCCTGCGCCAGCGAGAGCGGATAGATGCAGGACGACATGCCCGCGAGCAGCGGGATGAGCCCGAGCGCGGCGATCAGCAACGGCGCGCCCCGGTCGGCCGCGACCACCGCCACCATCACCAGGCTCGACACCGCCAGCGCCGCCAGCACCCAGACCAGCACGGTGCGACGATCGAAACGATCCGACAGCCGGCCGATCGGCCATTGCAGCACCAGCCCGCCGAAGATCGCGCAGCCCATGAACAGCGAGACCTGGAACACCGAGAACCCGACCTCCCCGGCGAACACCGCGCCCATGCCGTGGATCGACCCCTGGCTCAGGCCCGAGGCGAAGGCGCCCGCCACCGCGAGCGGCGACAGGGCGAACAGCTCGCGCATCCCCAGCGGCCGGATCGCGCTGATATCCGGCGCCGCCACCCGGGTCAGCACCACCGGCACCAGGGACAGGCTGATCAGGATCGCCGGCAGGGCGATCAGCTGCAGCGCATCGATGTCCCACAGATTGACCATGAGCTGGCTGGCACCCGAGCAGGCATAGGTCGTCACCATGTAGAGCGACAGCACCCGGCCGCGCAGCTCGTTGGAGCTGCGCTCGTTGATCCAGCTCTCGATCGCCGCGAACAGCCCGGCCGAGCAGAACCCGGTGACCACCCGCAGCAGGCCCCAGGTGATCGGGTTGAACCACAGGGCATGGCCCAGCACCGCGGCGGCGGCGACCGCGGCAAAGGCGGCGAAGGCGCGGATGTGGCCGACCCGGGAGATCAGGTTCTTGCCGTAGATGGCGCCCAGCACCAGCCCGGCATAGAGTCCCGCCATCACCAGGCCGATCACCTCGGTCGGCAGGCCGGAGTCACTGAGCCGGATCGGCAGGACGAGTCCGAGCATGCCGGTGCCGAGCATCAGGATGCCCGCACCGGCGAGCAGCGAGGCGACGGCGCGGAAGGCGGGCAGCACGGCGACAGGTCCTCCGGGGTGGGCGGGCGCTCCAGCTTTGATGCGCTTCCGCGGCATCCGCCGCAAGCTGCGGAGCGCCGCAGTATTGAGCCTGTGCGACGTGGCGCGCCGATCGACCGCCGGCGGGGCGGCAGCCGGCAACCGGAGCGACGGACATGAACGAGACCGGATTCGAGCTCCATCCGCAACTTGCGCGCGACACGGTAGAGCTCGCCGATTGGGGCCTGAGCCAGGTGCGGATGATGCGCGAGCGGCGCTGGCCCTGGCTGGTGCTGGTGCCGCACCGTGCGGCCCTGCGCGAGATCCACGAGCTGGCACCCGCGGAGCGGGCGGTGCTGATCGAGGAAATCTCCCGCGCGGGCGAGGCGCTGGCGCGCGGGTTCGGCGCGGACAAGATCAATGTCGGGGCGCTCGGCAACCTGGTGCCGCAGCTTCATGTCCATGTGATCGCCCGCCATCGGGGCGATCCCGCCTGGCCGGGGCCGGTCTGGGGCGCCCTGCCGCCCGACCATCTCGACGCGAACGGCATCGCCGGGCGCCTGGCGCAGATCCGCGCGGCGCTGGGCTGAGGCCGCGCGCGCCCGCGCGGCGGCGGGTCCCCTCAGATCACCGGAATGATCCGCCGCACCACGGTCGCGGCCTGCCCCGCCGTCAACGACAGGAAGGCGCGGATGTCCATGTGGCTCTCGGCGCCGGCCAGGTCGCTCAGGCTGCGCACCACGACGCAGGGCACGTCGAAGCGCTCGGCGATCTGGGCGACCGCGGCACCTTCCATCTCGACCGCCAGGGCGGCGAAGCCGGCATGGAGCCGCCGGCGCGTGGCCTCGCAGTTGATGAACTGGTCGCCGGTCAGCACGGTGCCGAAGCGCAGCTGCGGCCGGCGCGTGACATCGCCGGTGGCGATCGCCGGGATCGGTGCCAGATCCAGCCCCTCCAGCGCCTGCTCGAGATTCTCGCGCAGGCCGGGGGCGAGCTCGTAGGCAAGCGGCCGAAGCCTCTCGCCGATCGGCGTTTCGCCCGGACGATAGGGTCGGATCGCACTGTCGATGGTGGCGCCGTAGTCGTGCTGGAGCAGCCGGTCGGCGATGACCACGTCGCCGATCCCCAGGCTCGGGTCGAGCCCGCCGGCGACCCCGGACAGGATCAGCCCGTGGCAGCCGAAGCGATCGAGCAGCAGCGTCGCCACCAGCGCGGCATTGACCTTGCCGATCCCGGCCTCGACCAGCACCACGGGGTGGCCGTCGAGCCGGCCTTCGCGGAAGGCGAAGCCGCTCGGCCCGACCTCGCGGCGCTCGTCCCGGCGATCGATCGCGGCGGTCAGATGCTCGATTTCCTCGGGCATGGCGCAGATCACCCCGAGCGGCGTTTCCTTCGGCACCGTATGGTCTCCGGACATCTTGCCCTTCTCCGAGGCGCGGAACGCCTTGGCGGCGGGGGCGGATCGACGGCGGCTCCCTTGCCGCAGCGACGGAGCGAGCAATCTAGCAGTCATGGCATCCCTCGAACCGGTGATTCTGTGGTTCCGGCGTGATCTGCGACTCGCCGACAACCCCGCCCTGGCCGCCGCCCTGGCGAGCGGCCGGCCGCTCCTGCCGCTCTACGTGCTCGACGACGCGGCGGCGGGATCGTGGCGCCCCGGCGCCGTGTCGCGCTGGTGGCTGCATCACAGCCTGGCGCGGCTCGACGAAGCGCTGCAGGCGCGCGGCGCGCGCCTGATCCTGCGCCGTGGCCCCGCCGGCGCGGCGATCGAGCGGCTGCTCGCCGAGACCGGGGCTGGCGAGATCCACTGGAGCCGGCTGTACGAGCCCTGGGCGATCCACCGGGACGCGCGGATCAAGGACACGATGAAACGGCGCGGCATCGCCGCGCACAGCCACAACGCGGCGCTGATCGCCGAGCCCTGGGAACTGGCGACCGGGGCCGGCCAGCCCTACAAGGTGTTCACCCCGTTCTGGCGCGCGCTGCGCGGCCGGCCGGTCCAGCCGGCGACGCACGGCACGCCGACGCACATTCCGATGCCGGCCGTGCCGCCGGTGTCCGACCGGCTCGACGACTGGGCCCTGCTGCCGCAGTTCGGCTGGACCGGCGGCCTGGACGACGCCTGGACTCCCGGTGAGGACGGTGCACGGCGCCGCCTCGACGCGTTTCTCGACGAATCCCTGTCCGGCTATCGCGCCGGGCGCGACCGGCCCGATCTCGCCGGAACCTCGCGGCTGTCGCCGCATCTCCATTGGGGCGAGATCGGCCCGCGCCAGGTCTGGCAGGCGCTGGCCATGCGCGCCGCCGCCGAGCCGGCCCTGGCCGACGCAGCCGAAGGCTTCCTGCGCCAGCTCGGCTGGCGCGAGTTCAGCCATCACCTGCTGTTCCACTGGCCGGAGCTGCCCGAAGCGCCCTGGCGTGCCGAGTTCGGCGCCTTCGCCTGGCGCGACGATCCGGCTGGTCTCGAGGCCTGGCGCCGGGGTCGCACCGGCTATCCCATCGTCGATGCCGGCATGCGCGAATTGTGGGCCACCGGCTGGATGCATAATCGGGTGCGGATGATCGCAGCCTCGTTTCTGGTCAAGGATCTGTTGCTGCCCTGGCAATCGGGCGAGGCCTGGTTCTGGGACACCCTGGTCGATGCCGACCTGGCGCAGAACGCGGCGAGCTGGCAATGGGTCGCCGGTTCGGGCGCCGATGCCGCGCCGTATTTCCGGGTCTTCAACCCGGTCACCCAGGGCGAGAAATTCGATCCGCGAGGAGCCTATGTGCGGCGCTGGGTGCCCGAGCTGGCGGCGCTGCCTGACCGCTGGGTCCATCGCCCCTGGACGGCGCCACCCGACGCGCTCGCCGATGCCGGCGTATCCCTGGGCACCAGGTATCCGTTCCCCTGTGTCGATCATGGGCTGGCGCGCGTCCGGGCGTTGTCGGTCTGGCGGTCTATGCGGGCCGGCGGCGGCGGCTGAGCAAGCGCTCGGCGGCCGATACGGTTCAGGAGCCCGTGCGGTCGCCGGCCTGCTGCGCCAGACGGTCGGCCAACAGCTCGAACATCGGCTGCAGTTCCTGACGCTGCCGCGAGGAAAGCTCGCGATGCCCCAGGGCCTGTTCCAGGAGGCGCAGCGCTTGCACGGCAGAGGTGTTCATTGGAGCAGCACCGAGGGGCTGTCGCCGGCGGGGGTGGGATTGGCCCACCGCCCGCCGACGCAGCACTCCGAGACGCATTCGAGGGCCGTCTTCAGCGCCTCGGAGACCTCGCCCGCTTCAGCGTTCTGAAGCGCGTAGGTGAGTAGAACCTCGAGCCCCTTCAGCGATTCCGGTCGCGTCGTCACCATGCGGCGCTCGGCGAGCAGAAGCCTGAGTTCGAGAGCTTGACGCGCGTCGACGAACAGCTCTTCGTCGTCGACCGAGATCTGGTCGTCGAACAGGAGGTCCTCCCGCAGAGCCCGCAAGCGGTAGTATTCCTGGGCGTGGTCGAGGATGGGATCGTTCATGACGGCCAAGTCCTTCAGCGCGTTTTCACGAGCATCATTTTGGCCGAGCCGCCGCCAAACGAAAGCACGCCTCCGCATAGGAACCGGGGTAACGGCCTATCCCTTGGGATAGTTCCGGCCCGGAACGGGCCGCCAGGGCCGCGCCGGCCGCCGAACTGTCCCGCGCCGGCGCCATTGCGATCCCGCCATTCCTCCGGCCGGACATGGCCGCCCGGCGCCGCCCGGCGGGCCGAGTTGGGCGTTCGAGCCCCGGCGGGGTAGTGTCTCACTTTGAAATCAAAGGCCCTTGACGCCCTGTCGCCCGCCGGTCCCGGCTCCTATATGCTTAGCGGAAAGCATTGACCGGAGTGAGCATGCCTAAGGGACCGAAGGGACAGAAACGCCCCGCCGATGTGATCGGCGCCGCCATCATGGTCGCCAAGATCGCCACGGGCGAGATCGAGGATTCCTGCGGGAATGCTCCTAATCGCGCGAAGGGCGGGAAGGCGCGAGCCAAGGCGCTTACGCCAAAACAGCGCGCCGAAATCGCTAAAACTGCAGCGGACGCGCGCTGGAAAAAGTCTTAAGCCGCCTCCGGCTCGTCATCATCCGCCGCCGCCTTGCGGATTTCGACATCCAGGGTGAGGTCCATCGGCAACGAGATAGGCTCTTCCTTCTCGTTAATCCGATTCCAGTGGTCAAGATCGAGAGTTAGCTGATAGCCATCACTAACCATCTGTTCCCGACGATGGACGGCTGATTTCCACATCTGAGGTCGGTTGGCTTCGTCAATGTCAACGTAGACGAACAGGTTGAGCTGCCCGCTATTAACCGGGATCGCGTGATACACCCGGTACGGCCTTCCGGTCTTTTCATCGTATTTTCGCTCCGCCTGCGCGTCATCCGCGAACCGCTTAGCCAGCAAATCCACTTCCGACATCGGTTTGGGCATCTTCCAGCCCATTTTCTTTGCGTACTCCGCAACCTTGTGCATATCGATCTCAGTTTCTCCGGTCTTCTCCCTGTAGTACCGGATGAAGCGCTGGCGCTCTTGCCTCTTGCTCATTTAATGGTTCCTTTCATAGATCAACGGGGGCAACGTCTCCCCACCCATCTCTAATCGCATTAGGGGAAATTATCTCGCGGACCTTGGCGAGATGATCGCGGAATCGATCGTACCGACCCGTTCTTCTTTGAAGCTGCCCGGCCAAGATGCCGGGGTGAACTTTCAGAATCCGCGCAAATCCGATCAGGTCGCGCTCGGAGAAGAACGGAGCTTTGCGAGCGATAAATGCTTCAAGCTGTGCGGCCGGAATACAGAAATCCTGAGCCGCCTCATTGGCTACTCGCTCTTCGACCGCGATGTCGGAGCCAGTGCCGGCACGATCTCCTTCTAGCTCAGCGTCCAGCATTGCTGTCGCTTGGCCGTGAAGCCGAATTACATGTTCAAGTTCGTGCCGAAGAACGAACCAAAAATTGTCGATCCGATCAAAACGGAGAGACATGCCGATCACGGGCGAGCGATCGTTCAACCAAAAGCAAACGCCGTCGATCTTCGCGCCCGGCAGCGACTCCACAAGCACAAATCTAATGCCGCATTCCATCATGAGACGCGGCACTTTCGCGGCGCCTTCGGGGGATACTGCGAGCGCGCGCAGCTTTGGCAGGACGGCCTTCACCGCCTGCGGTGAATACTTTCCAGCCAGCATGTCGCCGGCAATTTTCTTGACTCGGTAAAGCCACGCCAACTGTGCTGGTGTAACCTCTGTACTGACTGCGGTCCTCTTCTTGGCTGCGTGCGGAAGTATCTCAATGTCTTCAAGGCGATTGACGCCGAAGAACCGCATCAGACCTGTTTGAACGTTCTTCGTATCTCGGATACTGTCGGCCGAAATCCAGCCACGCTTGATCATATCGGCTACGGGAAGATCCCCGTAAAGGAGCGCCCGATTGGCGCGATGCGGGTCGGGCTGTAGTACGAGCCGCGCCTGAGCCAATTCCAGACTCCTTTGAAGGGCCAGAAACCGCTCAGCAGGTACGCGGAAAACCTCCTCCAGCATCAGTGCCCATCTCGCATCGATGGGCTGCTTGTTCCCGACAATCCGCGTAATCGTCGTCTCGCTGCACCCAAGGACAATGGCAAGCGTGCGCTGGGTCCAGCGACGCTCTTCGAGAAGAGCTTGGATGAGCTGTCCGGGAGCGCGAAAGGCTTCGTCTTCTGTGGTCATGGCGGGCAGTATGGCATGATTGCGCGAATACGCAAACTGAAATAAAATGCTTGCATTTGATCATGGCTGAGGTATGCTCAGAGCCATGAACAAGCTGCCCCTTCAAAAGCGCGTCCAAATCCTCTCCATGCTCTGTGAGGGATCGTCCATGCGGTCGATCTCCCGCGTGGCCGACGTTTCGATCAACACCGTCTCAAAGCTGCTGGCAGATGCCGGGGAAGCGTGTGCCGCCTATCACGATGAAGCGGTTCGGGGCGTCGAGGCGAAGCGGGTCCAGTGCGATGAGATTTGGTCGTTTTGCTATACGAAGCAGCGTAACGTCGCGATGGCCAAGGCGGCGCCCGAGGGCGCGGGGGATGTCTGGACCTGGACGGCGCTGGACGCCGATAGCAAGCTGATCGTCTCCTACTTCGTTGGCGACCGCTCGGGCGAAAGCGCTCTGATCCTTGCCGACGATCTCCGCAGCCGGATCGCCTCAGAGCGCGTCCAGATCACGACGGACGGCCATGGCGCCTATCTCCGGGCGATTGAGGAAGCCTTTGGCGCGGGAGCCGACTACGCGACCTTGGAGAAGGTGTATCGGACCGACCCCGCCGCCAAGCAGGGCCGCTATAGCCCGCCGGTCTGCATCGGGGCGCGAAAGAACGTGGTCGAGGGCAATCCCGACCAGGGGCACATTTCAACGTCCTACGTCGAGCGGGCGAACCTGTCGATCCGAATGCAGAACCGCCGCTTTACCCGACTGACCAACGCTTTCAGCAAGAAGTTCCAGGCCCACGTTCACGCGCTGTCGCTGTACTTCGTGTTCTACAACTTCTGTCGGATGCACAAGACGCTGCGGATGACCCCGGCTATGGCGGCGGGGATCAGCGATACCATGCGGGATATGGAGTGGATTGTTTCGCTGATCGACGCGCGCGCCCCGAAGCCTGGTCCGCGCGGCGCATACATGAGGCGGCCCATCTGATCGGGCGCCAGTTGCGAGAGTTTTACTCAGGACGCTTAGCGCGCATTGCCATATGCTTTTGTGCGTACGAAGAAACCACGGCGCCGATAAGGCCGCTGAACACAATGGACTGAATTTTTGATAATTGGTCTGGGCTGAGCCAACACCAGGACGTCGTGTAATGAATGAACCAGGAGCCGAGAGACACAACAAACAGCGACGTAAAAAAAATCATTAAGAAAGCAACAATCCACCCGAATACTCGGGTCCAAATTATATCATTGTCTATCTGTAGACCCCGTAGCGCGTCTTCCTTGCTCCAGAATTTTTCTTCTTGCTTGGCTGCTGTATCTTCTGCCCATGAAGGGGCGTCCGCCGCCCCTTCAGGCGGCGGCGGAACTGTTGGCTCGCTCATTCAACAGCCTCTTGTAATGCTCGCGTATAAGCGCGTCGGGGATTTCCGCATTGTACTCCCCGCTTTTGTAAATAACGTCCCACGGAGTGCCGCTCAAGTGAGTAAGCCGAGACAGCGAGACTCCAGACAGATGACCATACTTCTCGTACACGTCCTTTAGAAATGCAGATGTACTGAGTTCAACCATAGATGGGCCGGCTCCGACAAGGCTCAGCGGGATCTCATTTCTGCCGTACTTCTTCGTGATGCGATACAAATCAGGGATGACCGGGCCATACTTCCAGGCCTCAATTCGATTAGCGAATAAGTCACCCCGATCTAACCCAAGACTCCATCCATGAGCAATATACACCAGCTTCATGAGTTGAAGCGGAGTCAGCGCCTTGCCCCTCTCTTTGGCGATCCGAAGAAGCTCATCGGCGATAGCTGCAACGCTGTACATTACTTTCGCCTCCCTGCGCTAAGACTGGCCACCAGGATCATCGCCGTCACGAGCGGCACGCCGACTCGGTCACCCAGGCAGACTCCCACATGGCCAGACTGATGTCATGAATATAGTGATTCAGGCCGGTTTTTCGATGCTTGCCCCGGCTCGGCGGACGGCACGACCCATGAATTATGCCCAGCCCCCCGATTTCAAAGTGAGACACTACCCCCGGCGGGGCCGGCTGGAGTTCCGATTTCCGATATGTTATAACATTCGGCAATTTCCGGCTTCGAGCGCCGCCCGGATCGGATGGTTTCCGGGCGGGAGCCAAGCCGAGGCTCCATCCCGCGGCCCGACAGGAGTTCCCATGGACGAAGATCCGACCGGCGTCGGCTTGGCCTTCGGCGCCGGCCGGCACGACCACCGGCGCTGCATCGCCGACGCCCTCGACAAGGCGGCGGCGCTGTGCGCCAGCCGCGACGCCCGCCTGACCGAGCTGCGGCGTCGGGTGCTCGAGCTGGTCTGGCGCAGCCATGAACCGGTCGGCGCCTACACGGTGCTCGAGCAGCTGCAGCGCGAGCGCGGCAGCGCGGCGCCGCCGACGGTCTACCGCGCCCTCGACTTCCTGCTCGCCCAGGGCCTGATCCATCGCCTGGAATCGCTCAATGCCTTCATCGGCTGTCCGATTCCGGAGCGCCGCCACAACAGCCAGTTCCTGATCTGCACCGGCTGCGGCGGCGTCGCCGAGATCGACGACGCACGGATCGACGCGGCGATCGCCCGCTCCGCGGAGCATGAGGGATTCGCGGTCGAACGCCTGACCGTCGAACTGCAGGGCCGCTGCCCGGCCTGCAACGCCGCCCATGTCGGTTGAACCGCTGCCTCGCCGGCGGCAGGCGACGGACGCCGGGGCGCCGCTGATCCGGGTCGAGCGGGTCTGCTTCGCCGCCGGCCAAGTCGAGATCCTGCACGAGATCGACCTCGCGATCGCGCCTGGCGAGCTGGTCACGCTGATCGGACCGAACGGCGCCGGCAAGACGACGCTGGTCCGCCTGGTGCTCGGCCTGATCGCGCCGACCCGGGGCCGCGTGCGGCGCCGGCCCGGCATGGTGGTCGGCTACGTCCCGCAGAAGCTCAGCATCGATCCCGGACTGCCGATCACGGTGCGCCGGCTGCTGTCGCTGGCCCGCGGGTCGCGCGGCGGCGACATCGCCACGGCGCTTGCCGAGGTCGGCGCCGCGCGCCTGATCGACCGCCCGGTGCAGTCGCTGTCGGGCGGCGAGACCCAGCGCGTGCTGCTCGCGCGCGCGCTGCTGCGTCATCCCGACCTGATGGTGCTCGACGAGCCGGTGCGCGGCGTCGATGTCGGCGGCCAGGCCGAGCTCTATGCCCTGATCGCCGACCTCCGGCGGCGTCACGGCTGTGCCGTGCTGCTGGTTTCGCACGACCTCCATCTGGTGATGGCGGCGACCGACCGGGTGGTCTGTCTCAATCATCACGTCTGCTGCGAGGGTCACCCGGAGACGGTGAGCGCACATCCGGAGTACCGCGCGCTGCTCGGCCCGCTGGCCGGCGACCTCGCCGTCTACACCCACCACCACGACCACGAGCACGGCCTGGCCGGCGAGGTGGTGGGTGAGCCGCCGCCGCACACACATGCCGACGGGCACGATCATCGGCACGACCATCCGCACCATCACGAGTCCGAGCGTCGATCATGAGCGCCGAGCTGCTGTCGAGCGCGTTCCTGTGGCGGGCGCTTGCCGCCGGGATCGGCGTGGCGCTGATCGCCGGGCCGCTCGGATCGTTCGTGGTGTGGCGCCGCATGGCCTATTTCGGCGACACCCTGGCACACAGCGCGCTGCTCGGCATCGCCCTCGGCTTCCTGCTCGGCATCGACCTCCAGATCGGCGTGGCAGCCGTCTGCGTCGCACTCGCCCTGCTGCTGGTCGCGCTGCAGCGGCAGCAGGTGCTGGCCGCCGACACCCTGCTCGGCATCCTCTCCCACAGCGCCCTGTCGATCGGATTGGTCGCGGTCGCCTTCATGCGGGGGCTGCGGGTCGACCTGATGGGCTATCTGTTCGGCGACATCCTGGCGGTCGGCCTCGCCGATCTCGCCTGGATTTATGGCGGCGCCGCCCTCGCCCTGGCGATCCTGGCGGCGATCTGGCGCCCGCTGCTCGCGATGACCGTGCACGAGGAGCTGGCGCGCGCCGAGGGCGTGCCGGTGGTCGCGGTGCGCCTCGCCTTCATGCTGGTGATGGCGCTCACCGTCGCCATCGCCATGAAGGTCGTCGGCGTGCTGCTGATCACCTCTCTGCTGATCATCCCCGCCGCCACCGCGCGGCGCTTCGCCCGCACGCCGGAGCAGATGGCGATGCTCGCCGCGCTGGTCGGGAGCCTCGCCGTGGCCGGCGGCCTCGCCGGCTCGCTCGCCTTCGACACGCCGTCCGGCCCGTCGGTGGTGGTCTGCGCCGCCGCGCTGTTCGCCGCCGGCATGACGACCGGCGCACTCCGGCGCGGCGGCGATCCGGCCTAGGCTCGTCCGGCCTTGCGCGCCGGCGGGCGATCGTGGCCATGGCCGCGGCGATAATGCCGGCGCGCCTTGGCGCGATTGCCGCACACGCTCATGTCGCACCAGCGCCGGCTGTGGTTCTTGGTCTCGTCGAGGAACAGCCAGCGGCAGCGCTCGCCGCCGCAGACCCGGACCCGCTGCAGCCGGTCGGACGTCAGCAGCTCCGAGGCCGCCCGCAGCACCGGCCAGAGCGGGCGGTCGAGCGCCGCCGCGTCGTCCCAGCTCCAGGCGAAGCCGTCGCCGCTGCCGACCAGGCTCTGATGCGGCAGGATGGCGGCGAGCGCCCCGTTCAACTCGTCGAGATCCACCGCCGCCGGCCGGCGCCCCGCCACCAGCCGCGCGAACAGTCGGTAGAGGAGACTCCGAAGCTCGAGTCCGCGCGCCAGGACGCGGGCCGCCTCGCGCGGCTGGCGCGCCGCCGCCGCCGACAGGTGGCGTGACTTGGCACGGCCGGTGGTCCCCGCCCCCACGCTCCAGCGCACGAGATCGGCATAGCTGTTCAGCCGTTCGCCCGACGGCACCCCGTCGTCCCACCGGTCCACCGTGTTGGCGAAGTCGAGCGCAGGGTGGCCGCCGATGTACTTGAACGGCTCGGGAGCCTGATCGGTCATGCGAGCATCTTAGCCGGGCTAACTGCCAACTTCAATTTTGGCGGTTACGCGGCCCGTCCGACAGCCTCATCAGGCGTTCCCGTCGTCATGCGCGGACTTGATCCGCGCATCCATGCTTCAGCTCGCGCGATGTCGGGATGGATCGCCGGGCCAAGCCCGGCGATGACAAGAGAGGGGCTGGGTCTGAAGCCGAAGGGTCAGCGCCGCAGCGCAGCGGCGATCATCGGACGATAATGCGCGAGGTCCGGCGTCACAGCCCCGACCACCTTGGCCTCGTCGTCCCAGCGCCGGACGTCGAGCGCCTCGCGCAGGTGAGGCTCGCGCTCGAAGCGGCCGGCCTCCTCCGCCGTCATCGGCCCGCCCTGCAGGCGCAGGCTGAGCTTCGACGCCTCCGACAGCAGGTCCAGGTAGCCCCGGTCGCGGCAGAGATAGCGCTTGGCGGCGACATGCAGGCGCACCGGCTCGCTCACCTCCGGCCCGAAATGCTGAGACAGCCAGGCCGAGGCCAGCGACTCGTGCTGGGTGTCGAAGCCCTGGTCGGCGATGTCGTCCGGCAGATCGTGCAGGAGATGACCGATGTCGTGCAGCAAGGCGGCGACGATCTGCGACGTGGGCTTGCCCTCGCGCTCGGCGATATCGGCCGCCTGCAGCGCGTGCTCGAGCTGGCTCACGCCCTCGCCGTAGCCCTCGCCGCCGCGACGGGCGAACATGCGCTCGATCTCGGCGATCGGGTCGGCCGTGCGTCCGCGCGACAGCACGCGCAGGCGGCTCTCGATCCCGTCGAGATCGACGTAGCAGCCCTGCAGATGGCGAAGACCGGCGCTGACGTCGAACTCGGTGCGGCCGTGCAAGGTGCGGATGTTGTTCATCGCCATCAGGTCGCCGGGCGCCAGCCGCAGCCGCAGCTCGGCTTCCGGCCCGGTCAGCAGGGCGGCGAACCTGCGATAGGCGGCGTACCACGGCTCGATCATGTCGTCGGGAGCATCGAGCGCCGCCATCGAGCGATTGTTGAAATGGACGGCGGTAATCCGGCCGCCGCTGTCGGTCGAGATCACCGGCACGCGGGCCATCAGGTCGGCGTCGGCGTCGGCGAAGCGGAAATCGACCGGTAGCCAGGACAGCAGCGAGAACGCGGTCGGGTCCTGGTCGCGCAACAGCTCCGCCGCGCGGAAGCCGTCGATCAGGATGGTGTCGCCGCCCGGCGCCGCCGCCGCCAGGCAATGCAGCAGCTGCACGCCCGGCGTCGGATCGCGATAGGGGTTGTCGGTATGGACCCCGAGCCCGGCGGCGGTGAAGGCCATGTTGGTCGGGTTGGGCACCGAGCGCACGTCGAAATGCGCGCCGTAGTTCGTCACCCGGACATGGCCCAGCCGGTTCCCGACCTCGACCACCATGCCGCTCGTCGTCGGCACGCCCGAGAGAATCAGGAAGCCGTAGTCGATGAAGGACTGAATCGCCTGCCGCTCGGCGTCGGGCGACACGCAGATCTCCGCCCAGCCGGCCCGCGGGATCGCATCGGCGAGCTCGGCGCCCCAGAGCATCGGCGCCCGGCGGTCCCGGGCGCGCGCGGGCCCGGCATTGGACTCCAGCCATGCGGCGTCGTAGCGGCTGACATGGCCGCCGGGCCGCCAGACGATCTCGAGCGCGCCGTCGCCGCCCATGGCGGCGCTGTCGGGCGCGATGTCCGCGGGGATTTCGAGCAGTTCCACCAGGCGCTGGCCGTTCGGGTGCCGGCAAGCGACGCAGGGGCAGTTGTGGCGCAGCCAGACCGCCGACAGCATCCGGCGCGCGCCGGACGGCCAGTCCAGCGCGACGTGCGAACCCTCGACCGACACTGTCGGCCCGCCCGGGGTCGCGTGGGACACGGCTGCGGCCATATTCATCGACGACTCTCCCCGCGCGTCAGCGCGCCCATGCCGGCATCACGGCCAGGGCAGCGAATAAGTTTTCACATTGGTGAAGGAGCGCATGGCCTCGATCACCCCTTCCTTGATGCCGATGCCGGAATCCTTGATGCCGCCGAACGGCGACATCTCGATGCGATAGCCCGGCACTTCCCGCACATTGACCGTCCCCACCCGCAGCTCGGTGACGAAGCGCGTGATGTAGTCGAGGCGGTTGGTGCACACCCCCGACGACAGGCCATAGGCCGTCGAGTTCGACACCCGGATGGCGTCCTCGATGTCCTTCACCCGGATCACCGGCGAGACCGGGCCGAAGGTCTCGTGCTTCACCAGGTCGCAGTCGAAGGTCACGTCGTCGACTACGGTGGGCGCATAGAGCGCGCCGCGGCGCTGATGCCCCGCCAGCAGCTTGGCGCCGTTCTCCAGCGCGTCGTTCACCTTGTCCTCGCAATAGCGCGCCGCCGCCTCGTCGATCACGGTTCCCATGTCGGTGATGGAATTCATCGGGTCGCCGTAGACGAGCTTCCGGGTCTTCTCGACCAGCAGCTCGACGAACCGGTCGGCGACCGAGTCGACCACGATCATCCGCTTGACCGCCGTGCAGCGCTGGCCGGAATTCTTGTAGGAGCCGGCGGCGGCCAGGGTCGCCGCCTCCTCGATGTCGGCGTCCTCCATGACGATCAGCGGGTCGTTGCCGCCCAGTTCCAGCACGGCGCGGCGATAGCCCATGTTGTTGGCGATGTGCTTGCCGACCGAGACGCCGCCGGTGAAGGTGATCAGCTCCACATGGGGGTTGGTCAGCATCTCCTGGCCGATCTCGGCCGGATCGCCGGTCACCACCGAGAACATCTCCGGCGGCAGCCCGGCCTCGTACAGCACGTCGGCCAGCAGCAGAGCGGTGAGCGGCGTCTTCTCCGACGGCTTCAGCACCATCTTGTTGTTGGTGGCGATCGACGGCGCCACCTTGTGCGCCACCTGGTTGAGCGGATGGTTGAACGGGGTGATGGCGCTGATCGCCGTCAGCGGGTCGCGCTGGGTGTAGATGCGCCGCTTCTTGCCGTGCGGGGTGATGTCGCAGGAGAAGATCTGGCCGTCGTCGAGGATGCACATGTTGGCAGCGAGGTGGAACACGTCGTAGGCGCGCCCGACCTCGTAGAGCGTGTCCTTGAGCGAGAGGCCCGATTCCAGGGTGATCACCCGGGCAATCTCGTCGCGCCGCGCATCGAGAATCTCGGCAGCCTTGCGCAGGACCACCGAGCGCTCATGGCGCGAGAGCTTCGGCTTGAAGGAAGCCGCCTTGTCATAGGCGCCGCGCACATCCTCGACCGTCGCCTTCGGCACGGTGCCGACCAGGCTGTTGTCCCAGGGATTGAAGACCTCGATCACCTCGTCGCGGCTCACCAGCTTGCCGGCGATTCGCATGGATTCCTTGCGGGGCTGGGCGTTCATGGCCGATGCCGCTCCTTCAGCAGAATGTTGCGCGCGCGCCGGCATCATGCCGTCGCAGCCACGGCGGGCCAGCGCTGCGTGGCGGCGGCAGAGTGGTTGAGCACCACGTCGAAGATCGAGAAATTGCGCAGCCGCATGCCCGGCTCGAGTCCGGTCACCGCCCGGTTGACCATCAGCGGCACGCGCTGCTCCGACACCCCGCCATGGGAACGCAGCGGCGCGTCGAGGCCCGACAGATCGTGGCGCTCCACGCTGGTGCCCAGCGCGATGTTCCTGGTCGAGACCACGACCACGTCGCCCATGCGATCCTCCGGCAGCTCGAATCGCTTGCAGGCGTCGGCACGCGACTGCGCCGACTCGACACCGTCGAGCGCGGCCAAGCGCTTGATGATGGCGGCGTGGTCGACATTCCCGGGCAGATAGACCGTGGCAAACGATCCGAGGGCGCCGTGATGCACCACATAGGGGTCGGTGATCGGCAGGATGACCCGGGCGACGGCCTTGCCCAGCCAGCCGTCGAGCACGTCCTGCAGGTAGATCACCTGGGCCTGGCCGGCGGCGTTGCTCTTGGCGTTCATGCCATGGTCGGCGGTCACCGCGACCACGGCACCCATCGCGTCGAGCTGCGCCAGATAGCCGTCGATCATCTGGTAGAAGTCGTTGGCGGCGGGGGTTCCCGGCGCGTGCTTGTGCTGCACGTAGTCGGTGGTCGAGAGATACATGATGTCGGGCCGCTCCGCCGCCATCAGCTTGACTCCGGCGGCGAACACGAACTCGCTCAGATCGGCGCTGTAGACCGACGGCAGGGGCAGGCCGACCACCGCCAGCGCGTTGTCGATGCCATGCTCGGCCTTGCTCGTCTCGTCGGCCTTCTCGGCCGAGAAGCAGATGCCCGTGAGGCCCTTTCCCAGGAGCTTCCTGAGCTTGTCCTTGGCGGTGACGACGGCGACCTTGGCGCCGGCATCGGCGAAGGCGGCGAGGATGGTGCCGGCCCGCAGATATTTCGGGTCGTTCATCATCACTTCGGCATCGGCGTCGCGGTCGTAGAAATAGTTGCCGCAGATGCCGTGCACCGCCGGCGGCGCGCCGGTGACGATCGACAGGTTGTTGGGGTTGGTGAAGCTCGGCACCACGCAGTCGGCCAGCAGGTCGGTGCCCGACTTCAGCGCCTTGGCGAGCCACGGCATCTTGCCGGCCTTGATCGCGAGGGTGGTGTAGTCGGGCTCGCTGCCGTCGATGCAGACGACGACGACGGGGGCCGTCGGCCAGCGATAGCTCTTGCCGTTGGCGGTGACGGATGCGGGATGCGCGGTCATTCGGGTCTCCAGAATTTTCAGGCGGTGGCGCGGCGATCGCTGCCGGCCAGCGCCGGGGCGCCGCTGGCGACGCCCAGCTCGTCCAGGGTCTGACGGATGGCGGCGAGCGCGCCCTTCATCTCGTCCGGCCCCAGCCGGCCGATGCAGCCGATGCGGAAGCTGTCGGCGACGGTCAGCTTGCCGGGATAGATCACGTAGCCCTGCTCGCGCAGCCGGTCGTAGAAGGTCTCGAAGACGAACTTGGGGTCGGCCGGCATGTGAAAGGTGACGATGATCGGGGCCTGCAGCCGGTCCGGCAGCAGGGTCTCGAAGCCCATCGCCCGCATGCCGTCGACCAGGATCCGGCAATTGTCGGCGTAACGCCTCCCGCGCCCGGCCACGCCGCCCTCGGCCGCATGTTCCTTCAGCGCCTGATGGAAGGCGACGATGACGTGAATCGGCGGCGTGAAGCGCCACTGCGCGGTCTTCTCCATCGCCACGAACTGGTCGTGCAAGTCGAGGCTGAGGGAATGGGCGTTGCCGGCACAGGAATCGAGCACCGACTTCCGGATGATGACGAAGCCCATGCCGGGCACGCCCTCGAGGCATTTGTTGGACGAGGCGGCGAGCGCGTCGAAGGTCACCTTGCGGGCATCGAGCGGCAGGGCGCCGAAGGCGCTCATGGCATCGATCAGGAAGCTTCGGCCTGCCTTGGCAACGACGGCGGCGATCTCGGCGATCGGGTTCAGCACGCCGGAGGTGGTCTCGCAATGGACGCCGGCCACGTGGGTGATATTCGGATCGGAAGCGAGCATGGCAGCGACCTTGGACGGGTCGATCGGGGTGTCCTCGGCTTCCTCGATCACGGCATGGGCGCGCCGCGTGTAGTCGCAGATCTTGATCATGCGCTTGCCATAGGCGCCGTTCACCAGGATCAGCAGCTTGCCGGTGGCCGGCACCAGCGTGCCGATCATCGCCTCGACGGCGAAGGTGCCGCTGCCCTGGAGCGGCACGCAGACATGGCTGCCCTGCCCGCCGGCCAGCTCGACCAGGCGTTCGCGCATCTCGCGGTTGATGGCGATGAAGGCGGAATCGCGCGAGCCCCAATCGTGCAGCATCGCCTGCTTCACCGTCGCCGAGGTGGTGAGCGGACCGGGGGTGAGCAGCCAGGGGTCGCGAGTCGCCATGGGCGTTCCTTCCGAGGCCAGATGGGGCGGCGGCGCCGACCGTCTCGCGGTCGCGCCGTCCGTTCTTGCGTCATATGGGGCTGCGGCCTACCATACGTCAAATCACTAATATCGATATAAACTATAGACCATGTCTATAAATCACGCCCAGCTTCGGGCCTTCCACCGGGTCGCCAGCGAAGGCAGCTTCACCCGGGCCGCCGAGGCGCTGCGGGTCACCCAGCCGACCCTCTCGGGCCAGGTGAAAGCCCTGGAGGAAGGCTATGGCGTGCGCCTGTTCGACCGCCGCGGCCGTGGGGTGGTGCCGACCGAGATCGGCAAGGCGCTGCTCGACGTGACACGGCGGCTGTTCAGCCTGGAGGAGGAGGCCGACCAGCTCCTGGCCGCCGCCCGCGGCCTGACCCGGGGGCATCTACGGGTCGGGGCCGACGCCCCCTACTCCATCGTGCCGGTGGTGGCCGAGTTCAACCGGCGCTATCCCGGCCTGACCGTGTCGATCGCCATCGGCAACTCCGACAAGGTGCTGGCCGACCTGCTCGACCACGAGACCGACGTCGCCATGCTCGCCAACATCGCCGGCGACCCCCAGCTGCACGTGCTGCCGTTCCACAACGACCGGCTGGTGCTGTTCGTCGAGCGCCACCATCCCTGGGCCCGGCGCAAGCAGATCCGGCTGGCCGAGCTGGCCGGCCAGCGGCTGATCCTGCGCGAGCAGGGCTCGACCACAAGGCGGATCGTCGAGACCGCCCTCGCCCGCGCCGGGGTCGAGCTCGGCGCGGCCATGGAGATCGGCAGCCGCGAGGGCGTGCGCGAGGCGGTGGCGGCCGGCCTCGGCATCGGCATCGTCGCCCTGTCGGAGTTCGGCCACGACCAGCGGGTACGGGCGATCGAGGTGGCCGACGCCGACCTGACCTCGATCGAGTACGTGGTCTGCCTGGCCGAGCGGCGGAGCTTGCGGATCGTCAGCGCGTTCCTCGAGCTGGTCGAGCAGGCGGCGCGCACCTAGCGTTGAATGCCCCCTCTCCCCTCCCGGGGCGAGGGGAACCACTGCGCCGCCGTCGCCGCTGCATCCTACTGCGCCGCCGCCTCCTGGGCCGTGGCGCTCAGGCGCACGAGCTGGACGAATTCGGCGCGGTAGCCGAGCGGGTCCTCACCGCGCGCCGGCTCGGCCAGGGCGAGCACCTCGTCATAGCCGAAGCCCCTGAGATAGGGGTCGTGGCGCAGCAGCTGGGCGAAACCGGCGACCGCGGCGGCGAAGCGCATGTCCGCCGGCGCCGTCGCGATTCGGTCGTAGCCTTCGGTGACGGTGACTGGCCGCTCGATCAGCCGGCTCTGGCTGTCGCCCGGCAGCTTGTAGCGCAGCCGCAGGAAGGCGATCTCGTCGGCCAGCGCGCCCGGCGTCGGCTCCGCAGCGACGCTCGCGTCGGCCGAAGTCCCATAGCGCAGCGGATCGACTTGGCGCCGCTGGCTCGCCGCCGGGGTGATCTCGTAGAGCGCGGTGACCGTGTGGCCGGCGCCGATCTCGCCGGCATCGAGCGCATCGTTGTTGAAGTCCTCGCGCGCGAGCATGCGGGTCTCGTAGCCGATCAGGCGGTACTCCGCGACCTGGGCCGGGTTGAACTCGATCTGGATCTTCACGTCGTCGGCGATCGGGAACAGGGTCGACGCCATCTCCTCGACCAGCACCTTGCGGCCCTCGAGCAGGCTGTCGATATAGGCGGCGTTGCCGTTGCCGGCCTGGGCCAGTTTCTGGGTGATCCGGTCGTCGAGATTGCCGGTGCCGAAGCCGAGCACCGAGAGATAGACCCCGCTCCGGCGCTTCTCCGCGATCAGCTTCTCGAGCTCCTTGGGGTCGGTGATGCCGACGTTGAAGTCGCCGTCGGTGGCCAGGATCACGCGATTGACGGAATCCTCGTCGAAGTTGCGCTGGGCCAGGGCATAGGCGTCGGCGAGGCCCGCGGCCCCGGCGGTCGACCCGCCGGCGCCCAGGGAGTCGATGACGCGCAGGATCCGGTTCCGCTCCCGCCCCGGAGTCGGCTCCAGGGCGACGCCGGAATTGCCGGCATAGGTGACGATGCCGACCGTGTCGTCGTCGCGCAGCTCCTTGACCAGCAGGCGCAGCACCTGCTGCACCAGCGGCAGCTTGTCGGGCGGCGACATCGAGCCCGACACGTCGACCAGGAACACCAGGTTGGCGCGCGGCCGGCGCTCACGTGCGATGTCGTAGCCCTTGATGCCGATCTGCAGCAGCCGGGTGTCGGGATTCCACGGCGTCGGCATGAGCGAGACCGTGGTGCTGAACGGCGCCGCCCGGTCTTCGGGCAGCGGATAGGCGTAGTCGAAGTAGTTGACCATCTCCTCGGGCCGCACCGCCTCGGCCGGCGGCTGCTGACCGTCGCGCAGGAAGCGGCGCACCCGGGCATAGGACGCGGTGTCGACATCGACGCTGAAGGTCGAGACCGGCTCGGCGCTCACCTGCTTGACCGGATTGGACTCGGCGTTCGCGTACTCCTCGGTGCCCGGCGGCGCCGCGGCCAATCTCGTCGCGACCGTGCCACCGGTAGCCGCGGACTGTTCGGCAACGGGCGCGGGCGGGGCCGGTTCCGCCGCGTAATCGGGTTCCTTCGAGCAGCCCGCAATTGCGGCCAGCGCCGCCATTCCCGCAATCCAAAATGCGGTGCCCACGCCCATGGGCGTTCTTGTCCCAGCCATCGGATGTCCCCTTCGTTGGCGTGACCGCGGCGGAGTCCCGCGGGCGGCGACCACGATCCCAGGGCATTGTGGTGGCCGCCCGCCAGGAACATGGCCGAACCCTGGCAAAGCCATGGCGATTCGGCGCCGACCTCCGCCCGCTTGGAATCGGGACTTTGTTCCTCGGTCCGGCCCGCGCGCTTGCGAAGCCTGACCTGGGATGGAATACTTACCAGCGTTGCGGGCCGTTCTCCGGCCCGACCGGCGGGAAGGATGGGGCCGATCCTGCGCCGGTGCGGCGCGTGGCCCCCGTGCAACGAAATGGAGGGCCGGGATGGCTGCATCCGCCGAGCCCCACGATCCGCGATCCCGTTCCCAACCACGCGCCGGACGCCGCCTTCTCGGGCCGATGGCGCTCGCCGCCGCGATCTGGGTCTCGCCCGTCCACGGGCCGGCAATGGCGGCGGATCCTCGAGCCGGCATGTACGTGGCCGAGTTCGCCTGGACCGAGGGCATCGCAGGTAATCGCGAGGTCGGCGCGTCGCTGCACTCGGTGAAGTCCGGCCAACCACTCTATTTCTGGACCCGGATCGTCGGCGACGAATCGACGCTCGCGCAGATGGAACAGGAAGGCCGCCTGCCGCTGCGCCATGTCTGGTACCGCGTGGTCGGCGGCATGACGGTCAAGGAGGGCACCAGCGCCCCGGACGACGAGCGCGGCCTGGCGATCGACGACATCGCCCTGTCGCAAACTTCCGGCGATGTGGTCGCGGCATTGCGGCGCGAGCTCGATCTTCGCGACGGTTGGTTCGACTGGCGCACCTGGAGCATGAAGGAGGCGCCGCGCGCCGGCTACTGGTACGTCAAGGTCACCGACAACAAGGCGCAGCCGCTCGGCTGTGGCGAGGCCCGGGACGGATGCCGAATTCTGATCCAAGTAACCCGTTAGCAGCGGTGCCGCAGCCGGCGGCCGCGAAGCCGCCGGCGGACCGTGCCGAGACCCTGGGCCTGGCGGTCGAGGACGCCGCGTGGATCACCGAGTACGCGTCGCGCGGGGGAATCGAGCTGCCGCCCGCCGATCTTGCCATCCTGGTGAACGCCGGCGAGCTGCTGGAGTCCGGCGCCCTGGTCGGCGACGAGCAGGTGAAGTTCTGGCAGGCGCTGCAGCGCGCCGCCGCCAAGGTCGGCCCGAACACCCTGGAGAGCTGGCGCCACATCTACACCGACACCGAGGACACCTTCCTGCCGGTCCGCCTGTACCGGCAGGTCATGGGGCGTTCGACCAAGGTCAGCTTCGCCTTCTCGATCGTGCTCACCTACCGGTTCTTCACGCTGCTCGCCCTGTTCATCCTGCTCGCCGTGCAGGTCTACTGGATCGTCGGCTGGAACATCGCCAGCGACATCCGCCGCCTCGAATCGCCGCTGGTCCAGGCCACGGCGCCGGCCGGCGGCACCGCCGCGACCGAATCGACCCCCGCCGGCGAGCCGCCCGTCGTCAGGCCGCGCCGCGTGCTGACGGATTCCGAGGAGGCGCGCCTGGAAGGCGACTACGCGATCCTGCGCACCTGGAACAATGTCTGGCGCCACCCCCTGGGCTCCCTGTGGTCGTGGCTGTTCGGTTCCGGCGAGGGGGCCGAGCGCGCGGCAGCGCCGGGCGGCGACGCGCTGGTCCTCGCCGGCGGCAACCAGATCGAGCTGGCCAAGGCCTCGATCGTGCTGCTCAGCCTGTCGAGCTATCTGCTGCCGCTGCTCTATGGCTGGATCGGCGCGCTGGCCTACACCCTGCGCTCGCTGGAAAGCGAAATCCGCCGGGTCGCGCTGCGCCGGGTATCGCGGGTGAGCTATGGCCTGCGCGCGACCCTCGGCATGCTGGCCGGCCTCGCGATCGGCTGGTTCCTGCGTCCCGACGACAATGGCGGGCTCGGCACCGTCGTGCTGCCCGAGCTCGGCGGCGACTTCCCGATCAGCTCGATCAGCGCGGTGGCCCTGGCCTTCGTCGCCGGCTACAGCGTCGACCTGCTTTTCGCGGCGCTCGACCGCATCGTCGGCGCCTTCGGCGGCCGTACTCCGATGCGCGAGGCGCCCCGCAATTCCGACGAATGACGCCAGCCGGCGTCGCTATCGCCGTCGCCAAGCCTGCAGCCGGCGGGTGATGCCGCGGGTGACAAGGGCATGCAGCAGGCGGACGCTGGCGGAAGTGTAGACGATCATCATCGCCATGGCCGCCGCCGGCGCGATGTCGCCGGCATCGTCCATGTTGAGCACGGCGACCGACGCCAGCGTGGTGTTCGCCGAATAGATGAACACCACCGCCGACACGGTCGTCATCGCGTTCACGAACAGATAGATGCTAATGTCGAGGATTGCCGGCAGGCAAACCGGCACGGTCACCCGCCAGAAGGTCTTGTAGAACGGCGTCTTGAGCGAGGCGGAGACGGACTCGAACTCGGGATCCATCTGCTTCAGCGCGGTGACCGCCGTCAGGTGGCTGACCGTGTAGAAGTGGACGATGGTGCAGATCACCAGGATCGCCATCGTGCCGTAGATGAAATTTAGCGGGTTGTCGGGGTGGTTGAAGAAGAAGATGTAGGCGAGGCCGAGCACCAGTCCCGGCACCGCCAGCGGCAGCATGGCGAGCAGCTGGAACAGCACGCGGCCGGCGGCGAAGCCGCGGCCCTTTTCCACCAGATAGGCGCCGCTGAACACGACGATGGTGCCGAACAGCGCCGTCCAGCAGGCCATTTCGATGGAGTTGAAGTAGGCGTCCCAGCCGCCGCCATCCATCAGGTCGAAATTGTAGTTCCTGAGCGTGAGCGAGAGGTTGTAGGGCCAGTACTCGATGACCGAGGCATAGGCGGCCATGCCGAGGATGCCGAGAATGACGATCGCCACCGCGCTGCAGAACGCCAGCATGGCAAGGTCGAAGCCGCGGCTCGGCTTCGGCTGCAGCGGCACGGCGCGCGCCGAAAGCAGCGCCACCTGCTTGCGCTGCACCATGCGGTCGACGGCGAACGCGATCACTGCGGGAAACAGCAGGACCACGCTGACCACCGCGCCCATCTGGAAGTTCTGCTGGCCGATCACCTGCTTGTACACATCGGTGGCCAGCACGTTGAACTGCCCGCCGATCACCTTGGGCACGCCGAAATCGGTGATGACCAGGGTAAAGACCACGAAGATCGCGCTGATGAGCCCGTACTTTGCGCCGGGTATGGTGACCGTGAGGAACGTCCGGAACTTGCTGGCGCGCAGCGCCACCGCGGCCTCGTACAGCCGCGCGTCGGACAGCGAGAGCGCCGTCACCAGGATCATCAGCGCGTGGGGGAAGGTGAAGAACACCGAGGCGATGACGATGCCGATCGGACCATAGATCGACTCGCCCAGCAGCACCGCCTTAAGCACGCCCTGGTTGCCGAACAGATACACCAGCGAGATGGCCGGCAGCAGCGAAGGCGCCAAGATAGGGACTAGCGCGACGCCCCTGAAAAGGGCGCGGCCCATCATGCAGCTTCGCGTCAGGGCATAGGCGTAGGCGAAGGCGAGCGGGATCGTGATGAACGTGCTGACCACCGCGATGAAGACGCTGTTCTCGATCGAATAGGCCAGCGCCGGGGTGTCGAAATAGCGCGCGTAGTTGACCAATCCGATGAATTCGCCGTCGTGGTTCTCGACGCTCTTCGAGAGCATCGCATAGAGCGGCGCCACGATGGCAACGAGCAGGAACAAGCCGATCGCCACCATCGCCAACCGCATGATCGCGTCATCGCGCCCGAGCTTGGGGCGAATGCGCGGCTCGGCGCGGGCGGTTCCATCGGCGACGGCGGCGGTCATTGCTCCGGATCTCAGCGAAACACGCGGATGCGATCCGCCGGCAGCGACACCGGCAGCGTACGGCCGTTGGCGAGGCCAAGATCGTTGACCGCGTTGATCGAGAAGTCGGCGGTGATCGCCACGTCCTGGGCCCGCACCGGCACCAGGGTGCTGCGGTAGAACGAGCCGAGGAAGTCCATTTCGATGATGGTCGCGTCGAACCGACCATCGCCGACCTCGCCGATGTTGCGCACCACGACGTCTTCGGGACGCACGGCGACGGTCACTTCGCTGTTCTCCGGAAAATCATCGCCTGTGATCGCGCAGGCCAGCTCGATCCCGCCGAAGCGCACGCGCCCCGGTCCGGCGACCCTCGCCTTGACGAAGTTCATGGTGCCGATGAAGTCGGCGACGAACGGGCTCGCCGGCTGCCGGTAGATTTCCTGCGGCGTCCCGACCTGTTCGATCACCCCGTGATTCATTACGACGATGCGGTCGGCCATGGTGAGCGCCTCTTCCTGGTCGTGGGTCACCATGACGGTGGTGACGCCCAGGCGGCGCTGCAGCTCGGTGATCTCGTGGCGCAGGCGGACGCGAACCCGGGCATCGAGGGCCGAGAGCGGCTCGTCGAGCAGCAGCAAACCGGGCGAGGTGGCCAGCGCACGGGCCAGCGCCACGCGCTGCTGCTGTCCCCCGGAGAGCTGCGACGGGTATTTGGGTCCCGAGTCCGGCATGCCGATGAGCTGCAGCAGCTCGCTCACCCTTGCGGCGATCGCCTGGCGGGCCAGGCGCCGGTTTTCCAGGCCATATCCGATGTTCTTCGCGACCGTCAGATTGGGGAACAGGGCATAGGACTGGAAGACGATGCCGAAGTCGCGCTTGGACGGCGGCAGCGCCGAGATGTCCACTGCTCCTTGATGAATTCGTCCGCTGCTCTGGATGTCGAGGCCGGCGACGGCGCGCAGCAGCGTGGTCTTGCCGCAGCCGGACGGCCCGAGGAAGCACACGAACTCGCCCTCGTAGATGTCGATCGAGACCTCCTTCAACGCCTGGAAGGTCCCGAACATCTTGCTCACCCGCGCAATGTGCAGATAAGGCTCCCGCCCCTCAGGGTGCTTGTCGCTCATCCCGACTCCCGGCACTGCCCACGGGCGATCAGCCCCAGACCCGTGGAAGCCGCCTCCCAAAAAGCCGACCGGCCGCCCCAGCCAAGGCCGGGGCAGCCGGATACGACCGTGACTGACGGCGCCGTCTTAGCTCTTCGGCTCAGACTTGGAGTCGTAGCGCTTGATCCACTCAGCAAGAATGGCTTCGCGGTTCGTCGCCACCCACTCGAAGTCGTTGTCGATCAACTTGGACTCGAGGTCGGTCGGCAGGAACTCGACTTCCTTGGCGACCCCTGGCATCGCGACCACGGCATAGCCTTCGTTGTACAGTTCCATGGCCGGCCGGGTGATCGACCAGTCGAGCAGAGTCTTCGCCGCATCGAGATTCTTGGTTCCCTTCATGATCGCCGAGGCTTCCATTTCCCAGCCCGATCCTTCGCACGGCAGCACCAATTCGATCGGCGCACCCTTGGACTTCTCGGTAGCCACCCGGTAGTCGAACGAAATTCCGATCGGATACTCCCCGGCAGCCGCCATCTTGGCGGGCTTGGAGCCGGAATGGGTATAGACGCCGATGTTTTCGTGCAGAGCGTCCATAAACTTCCAGCCTTCTTCCTCGCCGAATTGCTGCAACCAGCCGGTCACGTCGAACAGGCCGGTTCCCGAGGAAGCCGGATTTGGCATGACAATATAGCCCTTGTAGACCGGATCGAGGAGGTCCTTCCAGCAGGCCGGCTTGGGCAGGCCGAGCTTTTCCGCCTCGATCGTGTTGAAGGCGATCGCGGCCGAATAGACGTCCATGCCGACCCAGGTCGGCGGCAATGACGGGTCGCGATACTTGGCCAACAACTTGTCGAAGCCTTTCGGCTCATAGGGCTCCAGCATGCCCTCGGTCTTCAGCAGCACCAGCGAGGTCGCCGCCAGACCCCAGACAATGTCGGCCTGCGGGTTGTTCTTCTCGGCCAGCAGCTTTGCCGTGACGATGCCCGTCGAATCGCGGACCCAGTTGATCTCGATGTCCGGATAGTCGGCGTTGAACGCCTCCTGGTACGCCTTGAGCTGGTCCGCCTCGATGGCGGTGTAGACCGTGAGCTTGCTGCCGGCCAGGGCCAAGCCGCTTGCCAGCGTGCCCGCGGCGAACATCGCGAGGGCGCTCACCGCAGCCCGGCGCCATGCCCGAGAAATATCGTTGATCATGGGATTACGTCGCCTCCTGTTTTATCTGACTGCCAGTCCCTGCCGTCACACGTTGCGACCGCGGCCGTTCACGTGACAGTTGTATTGCAATTTTGTGACTACCCAGATTGGCACCCGAGAAAGGCCGAAGTCAACGCCGTCGCGCCACCGGAACCGACGGGCACGACTCGGCAAGGGCCACTGACGCAGGGATGCGAGCAGGCCTGTGCGACGAGACGTTGATGGTGGCCGGAGCGCCTGCCCGGCCCGCGCGCCGTGAGAGCACCCGGGAGGGATCCAGCAAGGGTCTAGCGGATCAGCGACAGGTTTCGCACGCCTATCAGGCGGAACAGCAGATGAACGGCAACCAGCACGGCAATGACGACGCCGATGATCGATACCGAAAATGCCGCCGCCTGGTTGGTGGCGCCGCGATCCTCGAGCAGCAGCACCGAAATGGCTGCGAGCTGGGTGACCGGCGTGAACAGGAACACGACCGCCGCCAGGGTCACCATGCTGCGCATGAAGTAGAAGACGCCGACGCTCACCACGCTCGGCCAGATGATCGGCAGCGTCACTTTCCACAATGTCCTCAGGATGCCGGCGCCGAGCGACGCCGACGCCTCGTCGAACGAGGCGCTGACCTGCTTCAGGCTGGTCGCCGCGATCAGAAAGCCCTGGGCGTGATAATGGTAGACGTTGCAGATCGCCAGGATGAAGAACGTGCCGTACAGCAGGTGCAGCGGATTGCCCGGATCGTTGAAGGCGATGATGTAGCCGAGCCCGAGGACGGTGCCCGGCACGGCCGCCGGCAGGATCGCCAGGAAGTACAGGAAGCGGGTGCCGGCGTTGCGGTACTTGGTGAGCACGATGGCGGCGCAGACTGTCATCGTCATGCCGATCGCCGCCGCGATCAGCGAGACCCATACGCTGTTCCACAGCGGCGCGAGGCCCTGCTGCACGTCGAAATTGTAGTGGCGCAGTGTGAGAGTCATGTTGTACGGCCACAGGCGGACGAAGCTGGCGAGCAGCACGACCGCCACGATCGACAGGATCGCCAGGCCGACGAGCGCCGCATAGGCGAGCATCAGCGTGTCGAAGCGGCGGTCGGGGCGCACGACGAGCGGACGCGACTGCGCCGAGATCAACGCGTACTGACGGCGCGAAACCCAGTGCTCCACCATGACCGCGATCGCCGCCGGCAGCAGCAGCACCACGCCGATCACCGCGCCCTGCTCGAAATTGGCCTGTCCGAAGACCTCGTTGTACATCTCCGTCGCCAGCACGTCGAAGTCGCCGCCGATCACCATCGGGTTGCCGAAATCGGTGATCACGATGGTGAAGACGATGAAGATCGCCGACATGAGGCCGTATTTCGTCGAAGGAACGGTGATGGTCCAGAAGCTCCGCCAGCCCGACGCGCCGAGCATGGTCGCGGATTCGTACAGCCGTGCATCGGCCACCGCCAGGGCGGCGGAGAGCATCAGGAACGCATGCGGGAAGGCATAGAGCGTGTCGGAGATGACGATGCCCCAGAAGCCATAGACGTCGATCGAGGTGCCGAATGTCCGGTTGATGAGACCGTTGCGGCCGAGCATCAGCATCAACCCCTGGGCCTGCACCAGCGACGGCGCAAAGAGCGGCAGCAACGCGATCAGGCGAAGCACGCCCTTGGCGGGCATCTGCGATCGGTGCAGGGCGTAGGCGAAGCCGTAGGCCAGCAGGATCGTGAAGACCGTGGCGACGATGGCGACCGCGAACGTATTGCCGAGGATCTCCACCGCTCGCGCGGCGCCGAAATACTGCAGGTAGTGGTCGAGCCCGGTGCCATCCGGGGTCGCGACGCTTTTGCTCAGGATCGACCACAGCGGATGCAGCACGAAGACCACCAGCGGCACCGCCGCGGCGGCGATCAGTCCCCACTTCGCCACCGAGTCGACGTCAATGAGGGTGAAGCGCGGCCCGGCCGCCGGCGCGCGTCCGAGCGCGACCGAGGACCTCTCGGACATCTAACGGCGCCCCGCGGGGCATGCCAGACCCGATCGCGATGTCATCAGCGTTCCTGCAGCAGGTGCAGCGCCGCCGGCGGCAGGACGACGGAGAGCTCCCGCCCCGGCGCGATCGCCGTGTGGTTGCCCGGCATCTCGACCAGGATCTGCTGATCGGCGACGTCGACGGTCATGCGCGTGACATTGCCGAGGAAGATCGTCCGTTGGACGGTTCCCGGGACCGCATTCTCGCCCTCGGTGCCCGACGGCGCGATCAGGATCTCCTCCGGCCGCACCCCGATCAGCGTCGCATCGGCAGCCGCGCCGGCAGCACCCTCGATGCGGATCGGCCTGCCCGCCAATACATGCCCGCCGGCATGCCGCACCAGGCGGACGACGTTCATCCGCCCGATGAACTCGGCGACGAAGCGAGTCGCCGGCGTATCGTAGAGCGCGACCGCACTGCCGACCTGGGCGATGCGGCCGCCATCCATCACCACGATCCGGTCGGCCATCTCCATCGCCTCGTCCTGGTCGTGGGTCACCATGATCGTGGTGACGCCGAGCCGCCGCTGCAGGTCGCGCATCTCGCCGCGCAAGTCCTCGCGGACCTTGGCGTCGAGCGCCGAGAGCGGCTCGTCGAGCAGCAGGACAGCCGGCTCGGGCGCCAGTGCCCGGGCCAGCGCAATCCGCTGCTGCTGCCCGCCCGAGAGCTGGTGGGGATACTTCTGCGCCTGCTCCGGCAGCTGCACGAGCTCCAGCATCTCCTGGACGCGCCGGGCGATGGCGGCGCGCG
The DNA here is from genome assembly GCA_964372215.1 of uncultured Rhodospirillaceae bacterium. GTDB lineage: Bacteria > Pseudomonadota > Alphaproteobacteria > Dongiales > Dongiaceae > DAIMFL01. The sequence continues at coordinate 124,334 of CAYJQC010000001.1, read as the reverse complement.
GCTGGCGGCGGCATTCCAGGCCGTAGGCCACGTTCTTCGCCACCGTCATGTTCGGAAACAGGGAGTAGGACTGGAACACCACGCCGAAGTTGCGCAGCCGTGCCGGCGTCCGGGCGAGATCCTCCTCCTGCAACAGGATGTGCCCGGAATCGGCGATCTCGAGCCCGGCGATGACCCGCAGCAGCGTGGTCTTGCCGCAGCCCGACGGGCCGAGGAAGCAGACGAACTCGCCGTCCTCGATCGCCAGCGACACCGTATCGAGGGCGAGCGTCGCGCCGAATCGTTTCGTGAGATCGCTGAGGATCAGGAACATCGATGCGTGCGCCCAGGGCCGCTCGGGTAAATACCGTTACAGCCGACGCCCGGCTTGTCGTTACCCGCCGGGCGTCTGCCGCAAGCCTTCAACCGGCGATGCGGTCTGCCGCGCGCGCCGCGGTCAGCGCTCGATCTCCTTCTGCCAGCGCTCGATGATGCGCTCGCGATTCTCCGCCGACCACTGATAATCCATCGGGAACAGGACCGACTGGATGTCCGCGGGCATGCCGGCGTCGATGTACTTGGCCGGCATCGAGCCGCTGCCGACGGTCACGAATTCGTAGCGGTCGTAATACGCCTCGATGGCGTGATCGCTCAGGGTCCAGTCGAGGAAGCGCTTGGCGGCCTCCTTGTGCTTCGACGCCTTCATCAGTGCGTTGGCCTCGAGCTCGTGCCCGGCCCCTTCGCTCGGGATCACCATGGTGATCGGATAGCCCTCGATGACGTTCTTCACCGCGCGCAGCGCGAATGAGGCGCCGACGGCATACTCGCCCTGGCTGGCGGCGTTGCAGGGCTTGGAGCCGCTCTTGATGTATTGCGCGATATTGGCGTCGAGGTCCTTCAGGAACTTCCAGCCGTCCTCCTCGCCCTTCATCTGCAGGATCGAGGCGATCTGCAGATAGCCGGTTCCCGAGCTGGCCGCGTTCGGCATCACCACCTGGCCCTTGAACTCGGGCTTGGTGAGATCGGCCCATGAGGTCGGCATCGGCAGTCCTTCCTTCTCCAGCACCTCGTTGTTGACGCAGAACGCAGCCATGTAGCCGGTGACGGCGAACCACCTGCCGTCGGGATCGCGCAGCCGCTCGGGCACGCGATCGAAATTCGCCGGCTTGTAGGGCTCCGTCATGGCGAGGATGCGCGGGTCGAGGAGATTGGTGACTGCATAGCCCCAGATCACATCGTGCTGCGGGTTCGACGCCTCGGCCAGCATGCGCGCTGCCAGGTCGCCGGTCGACAGCCGCAGCACGTTGACCTGCAGGTCCGGCAGGTCCTGTTTCATCGCCTCAAGGAAGAAGGCGAAATCGTCCTCCTCGTAGGAGGTGTAGACGGTGATCTCGTCCGCCCGGGCGCCAGGCGCCGCCACCGCGGTCAGGCCGAGGGCCAGCGCGGCACAGACTGTCGGTCGCATGTAATTCAGGAGTCTCTTCAGCATGACGGCTCTCCCTGTCGGCGAAGCGAACCCGGCATCGCCGAGGTGCGGGTCGCCATTGGTTATCGTTAACTTTCGGATTTGATCGTCCGATTTTCACTTGCGAACTCAGCGTGCCATCGCCGACGACGCCGGTCAACGGGCGTAATGGGCTCGAGACCCGATCCGGGATATAAAAGTTAAGCTATTCATCCCGCAAGGTTTTCAGGACCGCGCGACGCCCCGGCGGCCCCGCTCGGCCCTCGTAGCCGGCCACGAAGCGGTCCAGCAGGCGCACCCCGAAGCCGCTCGCCCCGGCCGGCACGGTCGGCCGCGGCTTCTTGAGGAACTCCATGCCGGCGATGTCGAGATGGGCCCAGGGCGTGCCGCCCACGAAGCGCTGGAGCAACTGGGCGGCGTGGACGGCATCCGCGGATTCCTCGTCCGGCGCGCATTGCCTGATATCGGCAATATCCGACCTGAGGTTCTCGTCATAGGCGGGGTCGAGCGGCAGGCGCCACAGCCGCTCGCCGGTCTCCCGCCCGGCGCCGATCAGACGCTCGGCGAGGGCGTCGTCGTTGCCGAGGATTCCCGCGTAGACGTGTCCCAGCGCCTTGATCACGGAATAGGTCAGGGTCGCCAGGTCGACGATCGCCCGGGGCTGGAAGCGCTCGATCGTGTAGTGCAGGGCATCGACCAGGATCATCCGCCCTTCGGCATCGGTATCGATCACCTCGATCGTCCTGCCGGCCATGGTCCGGACGATGTCGGCCGGCCGGTAGGAACCGCCCGACGGCATGTTTTCGACCAGCGGCACCACGCCGACCGCCGGCACCGGCGACTTGCGGGCCGCCAGCGCGCAGATCAGGCCGACTACCGCGGCGCCGCCGGCCATGTCGCCCTTCATCTCCTCCATGCCTTTGGCAGGCTTGATGTCGATGCCGCCGGTGTCGAAGGTCACGCCCTTGCCGACGAAAGCCAGCGGCGCGACTGACTTCCACTTGCCCGTCTGGCGGCCCGGCCAGCGCAGCACCAGCAGGCGCGGCTCGTGGCTGCTCCCCTGCCCCACCGCCAGCAGCGCGCCCATGCCGAGCTTCGTCATGCGCTTCACGTCGAGCGCCTCGACCTCGACCCCGAGTTGCCGCAGCGCCTTGGCGCGTGCGACGAAGCTCAGGGGATAGAGCACGTTCGGCGGCTCGCTCACCAGATCGCGCGCCAGGGTCACGCCGCGGGCGAGCGCGTCGAGATGCACATGCGCCCGCCGGGCCCCGGCCAGGTCCGCCGTCACCACATTCAGCCGCTTCACCGGCTTCGGCTCGTCGGGCCTGCGTCGGCTGCGATAGCGGTCGAAGCGGTAGCCGCGCAAGGCCGCGCCGAAGGCGACCTGGGCGGCCAGCGCGCCGGTCGAAAGCGGTGCCGACTCGCCCTTCGCGAGCGCGATCGCCAGCACCGCTTCCTTCGCCCCCGCCGCACCGAGATGCTCGACGATCGCGCTGCCGATCTCCTGGGCCGCCAGGATGGTCAGCGCCGCCGACTTGCCGAGCCCGGCCAGCAGGATGCGCGACCCGGCGAAGCCGGCTGGCGCCACCAGGTCGAGGACCTGGCCCTTGCCGCCGTCGAAGCCATTGCCGCGCAGCGCGCGCGAGACCGCGCCGCCGGTCTCGCGGTCCGCCGCCGCCGCGGCGGGGGTCAGCTTGCGCCCGGCGGCCACGCCGACGACCAGCGCCGCGGCGCCGGCCGGGCGCTTCTGGGAAAAAGTGATCTTCATGACGTTCCCCGTTGCTCGCACGGCATCTTAGCGGCGGCCGGCGATCCCGGCCAGTTGGCCGGCAGCCGCCGCAGGGCGAGGCGGCCGGACTCAGCTTCGGGCGGGCAGCGGCATCAGCGCGTCTTCGACACGCGGGGCCGCCTCGCCTTGCTGCCGGTTCTCGCGGATGAAGTAGCACAGCAGCCCGGCGATGAGCGCCAGCGCGAGCGACGCCCACCAAGTCCACAAGTACTGCGCGAAGAGATCGTAGAGCTTGCCGGCCAGCGACAGGCCGAGCGCGGCGCCCAGCGCGTGGCCGGCGGAAAGGATGCCCATGGTCAGGCCCATCATCCTGAGCCCGATATGGCTTGCCACCAGGCTCGCCGTGACCGGCACGGTGGAATAGTCGAACAGGCCGAACACGACCGCGAACAGGAACAGCAGCGGCAGGTCGCCGGTGATCGACATCAGGATCAGGAAGGACAGTCCGCGCAGCACGTAGATGCTGCCCAGCAGCAGCGGCCGATTCATCCGGTCGGCCAGCCAGCCGGCCAGGATCATGCCGCCGAAATTGATGCCGGAGAGCACGGCATAGGCCGTGGCGCTCTCCAATGGCGGAAAGCCGCAGGCTACCGCATAGGGGATGAGGTGGCCCTCGATGACCCCGGCGGTGGTGAAGCCGCAGATGGTGTAGCTCCACAGCAGCAGGTGGAACACCGGGCTGCGGAACAGCAAGCCGAGTCGCAGCATCATGGGTTCGGGCGTGGCACGGCGCGCGGCTGCGGTCGCCGCGCGCGGCCGGGACCCGCGCACCAGCAACAGGACCGGCAGGATGAGCGCGAGACTGACCAGCCCCAGCGCCAGGTAGCTCCAGCGCCAGTCGGTGGTCGCCAGCACGCTGGCCAGCAGCGGCACGACGAGAAGCTGCCCCGCGGTCGAGCCCGAGGTCGCCGCACCCACCGCCAACCCGCGATTGCGCTGGAACTGCAGGCTGACGATGGTCGAGACGACGTGGTTGGCAGCCATGCCGAAACCGATACCGGCGACGACGCTGAAGGCCAGGATGAAATGCCAGGCGGCGCCCATCGCCGCGGTCATGGCCATGCCGATTCCGACCGCCGCGAGGCCCCCGGCGAGCAGGATGCGGGGACCGTACCGGTCGACCATGTTGCCGGCGATCGGCGCGCAGATCGCCATCACCACCAGCGCGCCGGCCCCGGCATTGGAGACGAAGCTGCGCGTCCAGCCGAACTCGCCCTCCAGATGGGGCATGGCGAGGCCGAGCAGCGAGCGGGCGGAGAACGACACGCTGAGCACGACGAAGCCGACCGCGACCACCAGCCAACCGTAGAACTCGCTCAGCGGACGGTCGGTTGCGGCAGGCGTCGACGAGGCCATGGAAACCGCCGGAGCTGGAGGAAGGCGCGCCGGCGGATCTTAGGCACCGGGGACGGCGACCGGCAATCCCGGCATTGTCTCCATACGATCGCGCCGCCGCCTGCCCCTACCCCAGCGCGCCGATGCTGTGGCTCACCCCGGCGCTCACCCTGCGCACGAGATCGTAGAGCCGGGCGAGCGGCTGGAAGATCCGCTCGTGCTCCTGTTCGTAGGACTGGTTGGCGTCGCTCAGATAGGTGGCGGGCTCGCCGAAATCGCCGAGATCGACCGGCTCGACCTTGGGAAAGATCTGGCCGAGGAGCTGGACCGCGGGCCCGATCTCCAGATGCAGGATCCGCGCCATCAACTGTTCCGGACTGATGCCGTGCTGGTCGCTGAAATCGGGGATGTGGGTCGCCAGCATGAAGATGCGGTGGATCAGCGCGATGCGCAGTGCGTGCAGCAGATGCAGATCGTTGCGCGCCGCCTCGCCGATGCCGGCAATGCCGGGCGGCGTGGCCGGCACGGCCGCCCGCACCGCCGCCAGGGTGGTCACCAGATCGAGATGGTCCTTCTGCAGCACCCGCAGGATCCGAACCAGCCGTTCGTGCGTCTTCGTCTGCTCCAGATCGTCCGCCACCTGACGGAACTCGTCGACGCGGCCGCCGGCGCCGTGATGCGCGGCCTGCAGCAGCCACAAACCAGGGTCGAGCGTGTCGACATAGGCCTTGAGCACGTCGAGATCGCTGAACTCCAGCGCCCACTCCACCATCGCGAACAGCCGGCGGAAGCGCGGCGAGCCGCTGTAGTATTTCTGGAACCCCTCGGGGTCCTTGGCGACGGCCTGGCCGAGTCCGCCCAGCGCGATCGCCAGCAGGCCGAGCTGCTGCAGGATGCTGTTGTGCGAGATCGCGCGAATCTGCCAGGGGTTGGCGAGATCGGCCCGCGCACCGCCGCCGTCGTGTTCGCGCCTGAGCGCGCGCGAGCCGGACGGGTACAGCATGTTGGCGCCAAAGGCGTCGAGCAGCGCGGCGTAGTCAGGATCGGCCATCAACCGCTCGTTGAACTGGCGGATGGCGATGAAGAACTCGCTGACATAGTCGCTGTCGGCATAGAACGGATCGGCATCGGCGCCCTCGTCCGGATCCTGCACCGCGAATTCCAGGATGCGGCACAGGCTCGCGAACGCGATCGGCGGGGTCAGGAAATGGACATAGCCGTCGCCGCCCTGGAAGCTGGTCTCCTCCTTGCAGGCGATGCCGGCCCGCGCGAAGGCCAGCCGGCTGGCGGGCGAGGCGACATAGGCGAGGCGGTCGGCGAAGCTCGAGGGATGGCCGCCGCGGCCGATCGATTCGCCATGGGTGTCGAACACCACCACCTCGATATCGGCAAAGCCGCGATCGGCGAGCAGCGTCGCCAGCTTGAGGCGCAGCCGCTCGACCGCGGCGGCGGCGGCGATCTGGCCCATCGAGCGCCCGGCGTCGGAGAACCCGGTCTGCACGCAGAGCCTCCGGCGCCGCCGCACATAGGCGGCGAAGTGCGGATTGTCGAGGCAGTCCTCGATCACGGTGATGCCGCGCTCGAACGCCTTGGCGGTCTCGAACAGCGGCGAGATGTCGATGCTCTCCTCGACGTCGAACAGCTTGGCATAGTAGAGCGCGGTCAGCAGCGTGAAGGCGGTCTCGCATTCCGCGATCAGGAAGCGCACCGGCGTGGTGGCATCGACATACTTCACCATCTGCGCGACCAGCATGAACAGCCGCTTGGCCGAGGAACGTTCCGCCAGGACCGAGCCGAAGCTGATGCGTACCGGCTCGACCCGCGCGATCAGGTCGCTGAGCGCGTTCACGTAGCTGCGGCGCTGGGCCGGGTCGTCGGGCGGCCCCTCCATGCCGATGGACTTTCGGATGGCGTTGTGCAGCTGCACGGCGTTCAGCCGGACGTGGGTATGCGCCATGCCGAGCCCGTGGGTGGCGATCTCGGCGCGCAGCACGCACAGCGCGCGCAGCACCGGATTCGCCTCGGCCCCGCCGTCCCGGGACAGCACGATCGCGCGCTCTACCAGCTCCACGAGGGGCGTCGGCTCGACCAGGCGCAGCGGCTTGCCGTCATGCATCCGCCGCGCGATGCGGCGCACCCGCTCGTGCCAGTCCTCGCGCCCGACGTCGGAGTTCTGGAACACCTCGATCTCGTCGCTCGCCTCCTTGATCGCCAGGGCGAGCCGCGATTCCATCAGTTCCAGCGTGTGGCGCAGCTCGACATTGCCGGCATCGCCGACCGCGAGCCGCAGGTTGCGGGCACCGCTGCGATAATAGGCGAGCTGCTCGACCTGCAGCTTGAGCCGCTTGAACAGGCTGTCGCTCCACTTGATGTCGGAGCGGCCGTCGAGGTCATAGCCGACCCAGCTCGCCACCGTGGCCAATCGCGGCCTCAGCTCGGTCCAGCGCTCTGGGTAGAGCTCGGCCGCGACGTCGAGGACGATCTCGTACACCTGGCGCAGCGCGTCGCGGATGTTGGCGATCACCTGGATCGACAGCCCGTGCTCGAGGGCGAGGTCGAGCGTACGATCCGGCCGGTGCTCGGCGCCGACGGCGCGACGCTGCAGCGCCGTGCGGGCCACCGCGGTCAGCGGGTCGCCGGTTCCGTCCCGCTCCATGGCGAGCTCGGCCAGGTTGTGCAGCAGATCGGCCGACAGCGCGAAAGTCGGATGGGCGGTGATGACGATGCCGAAGCTCTCGCGCTCCACCGCCGCCTGGAATCGCTCGAACGGCACCGGCGCCGCGCCGCTCTCGGCCAGCCCGGCCAGCCGGCGCACCATGCTGCGGATGCCCGCGCGATTGGTCTCCGGATCGCGTTCGCCGAGATAGCCGGCCAGGCGGCGCGACCGGTCGAAAAAGGCGAGCGCGGTCAGGCGCTGGATCAGCTGCTCGACCGCGCCGGGGCCGAGCGCGCCGGCGCCGAGCTTCTGCAGGATGTCGAGGGCGAGAAGCTGCACCGGGTTGCTGAACGGATTGCGTTCGGTCTGCCGCTTGAGCGCGAGCAGCGCGTCGGCCAGATTGCGATGCAGTTCGGCATGGCCGGCGCCACCATCGGGAAAGCGCACCAGGGTCGACGGCAGCAGCGGGCGATCCTCGATCTCCGGCGGCGCGGCGGCCCGCGCCGCCGCGTTCGAGGGCGCCGGCGGCACCGGCTGGCGGGCGGCGCCCGCCGGCGCCGGTTGCTGGGAACGCCGTGTCGATCTATCCGCCATGGCCTGGCCCCCGTTCCCTGACGATCCGCCCGTCGTGCGGTGCCGCGGCGGCGCCCGCCGATCCGATCCCGGTGAGGCGCCGGGCGATCGGTGATGCCGGAGCCACAGTATTATGCCGCGCCGAGCGCCTGCGCCATGGTGGCGCCGAGCTCGGCCGGGCTCGCCGCCACCCGCACCCCGGCATCCCTGAGGATCTCCACCTTCTCGCTGGCGCTTTCGCCGAAGGCGGAGATGATCGCGCCGGCATGACCCATGCGCCGACCCTTGGGCGCGGTCAGGCCGGCCACATAGGCGACCACCGGCTTCGACATGTGGTCGCGCACGAACTCGGCGGCCTCCGCTTCCTGCGGACCGCCGATCTCGCCGATCATCATCACGGCCCGGGTCTCGGGATCGGCCTCGAACAGCTCGAGCACGTCGCGGAACGAGCTGCCGTTGATCGGATCGCCGCCGATGCCGACCGAGGTCGAGACGCCGACGCCGAGCGCCTTCATCTGCGACGCCGCCTCGTAGCCCAGCGTGCCGGAGCGCCCGACGATGCCGACCGGCCCGGCCTTGTAGATGTGGCCCGGCATGATCCCGAGCATGGCCTTGCCCGGGCTGATGACGCCGGCGCAGTTCGGGCCGATCAGGCGCATGCGATCCTCGCGGCGATAGCGGCGCATGTAGCGCTTCACCCGGATCATGTCCTGGGCCGGGATGCCGTCGGTGATGGAAACGCAGAGCCCGACCCCGGCATCGGCGGCCTCCATGATCGAGTCGGCGGCGAAGGGCGGCGGCACGAACACGATGCTGGCCTGCGCGCCGGTCGCCTCCACCGCCTCCTTCATGGTGTTGAAGACCGGCCGGTCGAGATGGGTGGAATTGCCCTTGCCCGGGGTCACGCCGCCGACGATCCGGGTGCCGTAGGCGATCATCTCCTTGGCGTGGAAGCTGCCGATGTTGCCGGTGAAGCCCTGGATCAGCACCTTGGTGTCGGCCTGCAGCAGAATGCTCATGGTCCCCTCCCCCCGCTCTCAGCTCGCGGCCTTGGCGCGATGTCCCTGCCAGGCGGCGACCACCTTGTCGGCCGCTTCGGCCAGCGTGTCGGCGGTGGCGATCCGGAGGCCGCTGTCCTCGAGAATGCGGCGCCCGGCCTCGACATTGGTGCCGGCCAGGCGGACCACCAGCGGCACCTTGATCTCGGTCTTCTGCACCGCCTGGACCACGCCCTCGGCCACCCAGTCGCAGCGGTTGATGCCGGCGAAGATGTTGACCAGGATCGCCTCGACCTTGTCGTCGGACAGCACCAGGTTGAACGCCTTGGTGACGCGGTCCGGGGTCGCGCCGCCGCCGATGTCGAGGAAGTTGGCCGGCTCGCCGCCGGCATGCTTGATCATGTCCATGGTCGCCATCGCCAGGCCGGCGCCGTTGATGATGCAGCCGATATTGCCGTCGAGCCCGACATAGGACAGGCCGCGGTCCGCCGCCTTGGTCTCGCGCGGGTCCTCCTGCGACTTGTCGCGCAGCTCCGAGATGTCGGGCCGGCGGAACATCGCGTTGTCGTCGAAGGTCATCTTGGCGTCGAGCGCCATCAGGTGGCCGTCCTCGGTGACGACCAGCGGGTTGATCTCCACCATGGTGGCGTCGAGATCGCGGAAGGCGCGATAACAGCCGAGAATGGTCTGCACCGCCTGGGCGATCTGCGCCGGCTCCAGCCCCAGCCCGAACGCGACCTCGCGGGCCTGGAACGAGAGCATGCCGACCGCCGGATCGACGCTCTGGCGGATGATCGACTTCGGCTGCGACACCGCGATCTCCTCGATCTCCATGCCGCCGGCCGACGACGCCACCACCATGATCCGCTCCGACCGGCGGTCGAGCACCAGGCCGAGATAGAGCTCGCGCTTGATCTTCGTGGCCTCCTCGACATACAGGCGGTAGACCACCTTGCCGCGCGGGCCGGTCTGATCGGTCACCAGGCGCTTGCCCAGCAGCTCGTCGGCGGCGTCCCAGATCGAATGGCTGTCGCCGCAGATCTTGATGCCGCCGGCCTTGCCGCGCGCGCCGGAATGGATCTGCGCCTTCACCACCCAGCGATCGCCGCCGACCTCGCTGGCGCGATAGACCGCCTGTTCCGGGCTGTAGGCCAGGCCGCCGCGCGGCACCGGCACGCCGAAGCCGGACAGCAGCTCCTTGGCCTGATACTCGTGGATGTCCATGGCACCCCTCCCGCTTTGGCCGGCCGCTGGTCGGCCGTGCCGGTTGGACCGTGTTCTCGCGACAATACGCCTGCGCCCGACAGACGCCACCCTTGGCGCGCGCGCTGTCCTTGGCAAACCACCGATGTGCTGAAACCTGCGGTCCCCCGGAACTCTGTCGAGGGCGTGCGGCCTTCTGCTGCCTCCGGAACCCTGTCGAAGGCGGACCGACCCGCAATGCTAGGAAATGGCACCGATCCAGGCAAGGCCGGAATGCTGTCAATGTGATGACATGTCGTCGCGGCGCCCGTTGCCCTGGCCGGCGCGCCCGCGCCGGCGAGAGCCCTCGCCCTCCCGCCGCTGGGCGGCGGTGAGAGCCCTCACCCCGATCCTCTCCCCGGCGGGGAGCGGGGGCGCGACTGTGCGTCGAGACAACTTCCCCTCTCCCCGGCGGGGAGAGGGAGGGACCCGCCGCACAGCGGCGGGAGGGTGAGGGCTCTTGCCGTGTCGCAACCGGTGATAGAGTCCCCGGATGCTGCAGCCGACGGAGTTTGGGCGCCGCCTGCGACGCCGTTCGACGACGGCGGAGCAGCGGCTATGGCGATATCTGCGTGGTCGCCAGTTGGCCGGCTGCAAGTTCCGCCGACAGCGACCGATCGGCCGCTATGTCGTGGATTTCGTCTGCATGGAACGCCGCCTCATCGTCGAACTCGACGGCGGGCAGCATGACTGGCGGGCGAGTATCGACCAGACTCGAACCGAAGCGCTCGCTGCAGCCGGCTATCGCGTTGTCCGGTTCTGGAACAACGACGTGCTCGCAAACACCGAGGGCGTTCTGCAGCAGACCCTGGAAGCGCTCGCGGATGGCGCCGGCTGAGCAGCGGTGAGAGTCCTCACCCCGACTCTCTCCCCGCCGGGGAGAGGGGGGCGACTGTGCGTCGGGACGAGCCGAACAGGGAGGATGGCGCCGCGGGGGCGCCGGCTCGCGCGTGATTCGCTCGAACCAACTCGGTTCGATCGGTGAATCACGCTCTACTCTATTGAAGGAAGGGCACGATTCACCGATCAGGTTGAGTCAACTTGATCGGATCGTGCCCTATCCGTCGATGTCGTCGCCCCGCTGGGCCTTCGCGGCATAGGCGCGCGACTCGGCGGCGGCAAAGCCGGGGCGCCGCTCCATGTCGTGGCCGCCCGGGCGGATCGCGTACTTCTCCATCATCCGGTAGAAGGTGACGCGGGAGACGCCGAGTTCCTGGGCGGCGCGCTTGATGTTGCTGGCGTTCATGCGCAGCGCCTCGCGCATCAGCCGCTCATCGAGCTGCTGGCGCGCGGTGGCGAGATCCGGCAGCGACACCCGGTCCTCCGCCACCGATTCCGCGAACGACAGGTCCGCGGCCTTGAGGCAGCGGCCGTCGGCCATGACCACCGCGCGGCGAATGCTGGAGATCATCTCGCGCACGTTGCCCGGCCAGCGATAGCGCTGCAGCTTCTCGATGGCGCCGTCGTGGAAGCCGAGCCGGGGAATCTGCAGCTCGCTGGAGAACTTGCGCAGGAAATAGGTGGCCAGCAGCAGGATGTCGTCGCCGCGCTCGCGCAGCGGCGGCATCTCCAGCATCAGCACGTTGAGCCGATAGAACAGATCCTCGCGGAACTGGCTGGCCTTCACCGCCTCTTCGAGATTGACGTTGGTGGCGGCGATCACCCGGCAGTCGACGGTCAGGGTCTGGGTCGAACCCAGGCGCTCGATGGTCTTCTCCTGCAGGAAGCGCAGGAGATGGCCCTGCAGCTCCATCGGCAGGTCGCCGATCTCGTCGAGGAACAGGGTGCCGCCGCGCGCCGCCTCGATCCGGCCGATCTTCTGCTTGACCGCGCCGGTGAAGGCCCCGCGCTCGTAGCCGAACAGCTCGGACTCGATGATCGAGGCCGGCAGCCCGGCGCAGTTGATCGAGACGAACGGCCCCTTGGCGAAGCTCGAGCGATCGTGGATCGCCCGGGCCGCCAGTTCCTTGCCGGTGCCGGTCTCGCCGGTGACCAGCACCGGCGCGTCGACCTCGGAGAACTTGCGGATCAGGTTGAACACCCGGACGACCGGCGGGCTGGAGCCGACGATATGGGTGTCGCCGCCGGCGCCCAGCAGCGCGGCGCCCTCGCGGCGCTCGGCGCTGGCCTCGAGGGCGACCAGCCCGGCGACGTGGCCGAGGGCGGCCAGCAGCCGCGCGCGGTCGACCGGCAGGGTGTGGAAATCGTAGACCATGCCCTTGCGCACCAGGTCGGCGAGCGCCGGCGAGGCCAGGGCGTCGGCCTCGACCAGGGCGATCAGGCGCAGGCGGGGCGCGACCTCCGCCAGTTTCATCACCGCCTGGCGGCCGGCCTCGGTGATCCGGCGGCCGAAATGAATGAGCGCGGCGATCGGCTGTTCGGCGCGGATGACCTGGCCGGCGAGCTCGGCCCGCTCGCAGGGAATCTCGCGGATGTCGTCGGCGGTGAGGGTGTCCAGGCAATCCGGTCCTTCATGCGGACCAGAAATACGGAGCACCAGGACCGGCCAGGGCTGCCCGGCCGGAGTCTTGTGCAGTGTCTTGCTCGCGGACGCGACGCGGCTCACGTGCCCTCCCAGTCCATAAAAGCCAATTTCCCCAAGCGTGCGGCAGGCGGAATTCTAGGGGCTGCCCGTTATCTTTTTATTGATCCGGGGATACACGCCACCCGCAGGCGGCCAGCATCCCGGTCCTCTGCCCCGCCACCCGGCCGGCAGCCCGCGAAACGGGGGCCGCCGGCTCGGTCGCGGGGCCGGGGATCGCAGCCAGCGATCCCCGGCGGTATCTTACTCAGTCCTCAGCTGGCGTTCACCGTGATTTCCGCCATCACCAGCACGTAGGCGTTCTCGGTGTTGTTGCCCGTGGCATCGTAGACCCAGAGGTTGTAGCCGGCCGGGACGTCCCCCGGGTTCGGCGTGACCTGGGCCCAGTTGCCGCCGACCAGGTTCAGAGTATCGCCGACATCGCCGTCAACGCGGATGGTCTCCTGCTCCGACAGATCGTTGAGCGCGCCGAAGTTCCCCTCCGGGTTAAACGTGCCGGTGCCCATGTCGATCACGTCCTCGCCGCTCAGGCTCAGCACGTCGGTGGTATCGCCGATGCTGCCATCGCCCTCCAGCATGGAGATGGTCTCGATGCCGGAGACTTGGGCGCCGCTGGAAACCTGGGCATCGCCGGCGCCGTTGAAGTTCAGGTCGCCGTCGAACACCAGGATGTCGCCCCGGTGGTTGCCCATGCCCGGATCGTCGTTGCCGTTGTCGTTGACGTCTACGGCGTCACCGCCATTCACCGACCCGAAGTTCACGTTGTCCTTCAGGATGATGATATCGCTGTCGTCGCCGCCGTTGGCGATGTCGTTGGTCCACACGATCAAAGTATCGTTGCCGCCCAGACCATTCAGCGTGTCGGCCACGCCGTCATTGCCGCCATCCAGGTAGTCGCCGCCGCTGCCGCCGTTCAGCGTGTCGGATCCAGCCCCGCCCATGATCAGGTCGGCCCCGGCATCGCCATTCAGGGTGTCGTTGCCGGTGCCGCCGATGACGACATCGTTGCCGCTTCCGGCGCTCACCGCGCCGCCGCTGTCGTTCAGGATCAGGATGTCGCGGCCGCTGGTGCCGTTGAGCGCGCCCGCCACCTGCGTGATGCTGACATGCGCGTCGTCGGAGCCGGTGGCGGTCGCCGTGTAGTCGAACGCGGCCGTGCTGGCGCCAGGATTGATGTTGAAAGTGACGCCATCGCCGCCCAGCGTCGCGGTACCGTCGGTAGCGTTGGCCACCGCCGTCACCGAGAGCGGCGTGCCATTGAAGTGGAAGTCGTTGAACAGCAGGGCCGCCGCCGGGATCAGGAAGTTGGTGTCGTCCGCGAAGTTGGTGCGGATCGAGTCGTCCCGGGCGATCACCGAGGTGTCGACGTCGTTGATGGTGATGACCAGGTCGGCCGTCCCGGTGTCGCCGTCGTCGTCGAGCACGGTGTAGGTGAAGGTCTCCTGCACCGTGTCCGTGACGTTGTTGGCCTCGTAGGTGTAGGCCCCGGTGAGGAAGTTGAAGTGCAAGGTGCCGTGCGCCCCGGTGATGTCGACCAGGTGGCCCGCGACGGCGGGCCCGCCGGAGGTGAACTGATCGAGCGCCTTATCATAGGTCCAGGTGGTGCCGTCGAATGTGATCGACTTCACATAGGCGGTGCCGCCGTCCGGGCCGTCGGCGCCGAAGGTGCCGGCGTCGTTGGTCAGCACGTTGCCGCTGGCCTCGCCGCCCACCGTCTCCACCAGGGTGGAGAGCAGCTCCGCCTCGTTGGTGACGAGGATCGGGTTCGCGGGATCGCCGTTCGGGAAGGCGATTTCCTCCAGCGCACCGACGGTGACGCCGGCGCCGATGCCGACGGCAAACGAGGTGTCGATCTGGTTGGTGGTCAGGAAGTTTTCCCAGTTCGTGGTTTGCAGCGCCGTGAGCTCATGCGTGCCGCCGTCGCCACCCTCGGTCGGGTTGCCGTCCGAGAGGAAGTAGACGAACTGCTGGTCCGCCGCCGGGGCGGGATCGCCGCCGGTGCTGTAGAAGTTCTGGACCTCGCTGACCGCGTCGGCATAGTCGGTGTTGCCGTCGGGGCTCAGCCCGGCCAGGTAGTCGATCGCCTTCGCCACCGCGTCGTCGCCGGTGAACCAGACCGAGTGGTTGGCACCGCCGGCGAAGTCGACGATCTTGATGTTGACGTCGCCGAAGGTGTTGTAGCTGTTCATCAGCGCGGCGACCGCCGAGCGGGCGAGGTCGATGCGGGTGGCGAAGCCGGCCACCCCCGGATCCTCGTCCATCGAGCCCGAGCGGTCGAACACGATGACCAGGTTGGTCACGGTGTCGCCGGCGTCGCCCACCGTAATGGCGTCGTCCGCCGGCTCCGGCTTGTCGTCGATGACGTTCACCGTGAACGAACCGCCGACCGGGTCGTGGTCGCCGTCCGTCACGATGAAGTTGATCGCCAGCGGCTTGCTGTCCTCGCCGATTCCGTGATCGATCCGGCCTTCGAGGGTGAAGCTGTACTGGCCGGTCGCCGGGTCGATCGACACCGTGAAGATCGGCGTCGCCCCGGCCGATGCGGTCAGCGTATTGGTCGCGCCGTTGAAGCTGTAGGTGATGGCGACGCCGTCTGACGTCAGGCCGCCCGGGCCAGTGATCGAGGTCACGTCGCCCGGTCCGTCGGAGCCGAAATCGACGCCGATACTGCCGCCGACGGTGAGCGAGTCGCTGACGTCGGTGCCGCCGGGCAGGTCGTCCTCGTCCACCGTGGAGTTCTGCGGGCCGCCCTCGCCGCCGATCACCGACGGGCCGTCATCCTCGAACTTGATGAGCGAGCCGAGATCCATGCTCGAACTGGCGTGGTCGTCGTCGCCGTCGGTCACGGACAGCTCGAGACCGACCAGCCCGCCCAGGATGGACTTCGGCGTGTCGGCCTCGTCCGGATCGGTCGGGTCGTCGTGGAAGATCGCCCGGGACTGGGTGACGGTCACGTCGCCGTCGGTCGGGTCGACGCTGATGCGGAGCACTTCGAGATTGCCGACCGCCGTGCGGCCGACGATGTCGTTGCCGTCGGTGTACAGCAGCACGTTCTGGTTCGACAGGGTGTCGACCAGGCCGGAGTTGGCGCCCTCGGCCGACAGGGTCAGGGCATAGCCCTTGCTGCCCGGACCGTCGGAGCCGAAGGAAGAGGCGGTCTCGGTGAACAGCGCCGAGCCGAGCACGGTCACGTTGGCCAGCAGGCCGCCGACGTCGCCGTCGTCCGCGTCGTTGTCGGTCTCGTCGAGGCGGATCTCCGCCCCTTCGGCGCCGACAATCGACGCGGTCGGGCCGTCATCCTCGAACTTGATCAGCGAGCCGAGCTCGACGTTGCCCGACGACACGCTGTCGTCGTCCCCGTCGGTCACCACGAACTCCACGCCGACCACGCCGAAGTCGATGGTCTCCGGGCTGCCGCTTTCGTCACTATCGTTGGTGTTGTCATGCACGACGGCGCGGAACTGATTGACCTCGATCTCGCCGGAGGTTTCGTCGATGCTGATGCGCAGCACGATGTCGCCACCGCTGTTGCGGCCGACGATGTCGCCGCTCTCGAGCGTCATCAGGACCGGGTCGCCGGTCGCCGTATCGACCAGGCCGGAATCCGCGCCCGGGGCCGACAGGGTGAGCTGGTAGCTGGCGGTGCCCGGGCCATCGGCGCCGAAATCGAACGAGGTGATGCCCAAAAGGGCGCTCGCCGAGCCGTGGGAGAAGCCGATGGCGCCCGGCGCCGCGTCCGGATTGGTCTCGTCGTCGGCATTCGCGTCGCCGGCGTCGAAGCCGACCGACTCGTCGAGCACCAGGGACGCGCCCTGGCCTTCGCCGCCGGTGATGATCGACGGGCCGTCATCCTCGAAATGGATCATCGCGCCGAGATCGGCGGTGTCGGTCGCGGTATCGCCGTCGCCGTCGGTGATCGTCACCTGGAGGCCGAGCACGCCGGCCGCGATCGACTCGGGGCTGCCGCTCTCATCCGGATCGGTCGGGTCGTCATGCACGACGGCACGCAACTGGGTGACCGTGATTTCCTCGCCCACGAGCCCGACGGTGAAGACGATTTCGCCGCCCGCCGCATCCGTGGCATCGGTGCCCTCGCGGCCGACGATCACGCCGGCCTCGTTGAACAGGAACACGGAGTTGTCGGTGGCAGTGTCGACCAAGCCGGAATCCGCGCCCGGGGCGGAAAGAAGCAGAGCAAAGTCCAGGCTGCCGGGACCATCGGCACCGAAATCGTCGTTGATCGAGAACAGCGAGAACACATTGATCGTCTGCTGCGCGAGATCGACGCCCGGGGTGCCCTCGTCGCCATCGTCCGGCGTCTCGTCCAGTATGATGCCGCCTTCCGCGCCGACGAACTGCACGGTCGGGACGTCGTCCTTGATGCAGATGGTGAGCGTCGCGGAGTCGGTGTCGCCGTCGGCGTCCTCGATGGTGTAGAGGAACTGCTCGAGCGCCTCGTCCTCGCCCGGGCCGCTATGCTGGTAGGGTCCGGTCAGGATGAACTGGTAGTCGCCGGTGCTCAGGTCGAACTGAAGCACCCAGTTGTTGACCAGCGAGGTGAAGGTGACGAAGCCCGGCACCGACGTATCGACGTCGACGTCGGCGGGATCGCCGACATAGCTGATGCCGGTGATGCCGCCCGGCCCGTCCGGACCGAAGCTGTCGTTGTCGAGCACGTTGCCCGAGACCGTGGTGCCGGTGAACAGGCTGCCGACGCCGCCCAGGACATCCCAGTTGCCGGCGCCGCTTTCGAAGCTGTCGGCGAACACGTCGCCAGTGGTGCCGCCCGAGCTGGTGATCGTAACGTTGTCGATCAGCAGCCCAGGATCGACCGAGGTATCGTCCTCGTTCATCACGGCGAAGCCGAGCTGGAACGTGCCGCCGGCCGGGAACACGTAGTTGAAGGTCAGGTAGCCGGTCTGCTCGCTGAACGAGAGGAACGGCGTGTTCGGCCCGGCGGTGGTCGCGTCGTTGACGTCAGCCAGCTTGAAGACCTGATCGCCGATCACGACCACAGCGAGATCGATGAACGTGAGCTGGCCCGGGCTTTCGTCCTCGAGGAAGTTGAAGCTGAAGCTCAGCGTGTCGCCGGCCGAAACGGTGACTTCGGTGCGCATCGCGCCGCCATCGGTGGTTTCCTCGCCCGGCTGGAAATCGCGCAACGTGTTCGCGGCGAGCCCGAAGAACGCCTCGATCTGGGCGACGCTGAACTCTGCTTCCGCCGTGAGCGCGAACTGCTTGGTCCCGTCAGTCGGCGTCACGCCGATGATCGAGCTGGTGACGAAACCGCCGCCGAGGCCGCCTTCGCCGCCGCCGCCCTCGCCGCCATCGAGGTTCTCCTCGTCGACGCAGAACGCCTCGGGGTCGGTGCCGGGGCCGTCATTGACCGCGTCCGGCACGCCGCCGCTCTGCTCCGCCAGGTCGAAAATGGTCTGCTCGCGATCCGGCACGCGGTACTGCAGCGCGGTCGGATCGACCGGGCCGTCGGGATCGAGGTTGCCCAGGATGTTCGGGCCCTCGCCGGGGGTGAAGCTGGCCTGGGTGTTCGGCGCCGTGGTCTCGGGCAGCGGGCCGCCCGGGGGCGTGCCGCCGGCGGCCGGCTCGGTGGTGGTCTCGGGCGGCAGGCCGATCGCCACCAGGAAATCGGCCAGGTTGATGACCGTGCCGTCGGCGTTGGTGACCTCGACCGGGGTTCCGCCGGCGCTCGCCGTCTCCCAGCCCTCGATCACGACTTCGCCGCCGTTGATCTTGAGGATCAGGTTGCCGTCGACCTGCGAGCTCTGGGCGGTCGCCGGATCGAACAGGAAATGCAGGGTGTTGCCGGCGGCGGCCTGGATCACCACGGTCTGGCCCGGGTTCGGCAACGGCACATCGACCACCGCCTGGGCGAGCTGGATCAGCCCGGCAGCGCCGGTCTGGCCCTCGGAGTCCGGCGCGCTCGAGCCCGCGGCGCTGGCCTGATCGTCGCTCGACGTGTCGACAGCAGCCGCTTCGGCGGAGAGATTGGTCGAATCGGTCATTTTCGGTCTCCTCGACTCGATTTGCCGTTCCCGGGCTGATCGCCGGGCGCCGGTGATACCTATAAGAAGCCCCTAACGGAGCCCCCTCGGTGATCCCTTGAATTCGACACAAACATAGGCGGCATGCGGTGAAAGCCGCAATCGAAGACGCCACAAAAGCCATACATCCCAGTGTGGTTCACCTTCTTTTAATCTCGCCGCCGGGCATCGAAGAGGCGGCCTCGTGACCGCCGTCACTCGGAGCGGCCGCAACTGGGGCATTTCCGGGGCGATTCCCGGGCTCGGGCGCGGCGCCGCGGGCCGGCGAGTCGCGCCGCGCAGCCCGGCCCGGCCCGGCATCGTCGGATCGGCGTCATCGGCCCGGCATCGTCGGATCGGCGTCATCGGATCGGCGTCGCCGGATCGGCACCGGCCCGCGCCGGCAAGCCGGTGGCCAGGATGCGCGAATCGGTCCAGGGTTTACCGGCTCTTTACCGCGGCGGGCGCAGCCTCCGGAGATCGCCCGTACCGCTGGAGTTGCCGATGTATCGCCTGGCCGCCCGCCCCGCCCGTCCTGAACTCGCCGCGCCCCGGCGCCCTGCCGCCGCCCTGGCGGTGGCGCTGATCATGGCCGCCGTGGGCGGCTCGGCCGGCGCCGCGGAGATGCCGGCGGGATCCGGGCTGTTCGGCGGATTGCTGCCGATCTCGACGGTGGACCTGGCCAGCCTGGCGAGCGGCGGCCCGCTGATCCTGAGCGCGGTCGACACCGCCGGCGGCGGCGTCGCCGCCAACAGCGTGGCGGTCGGGCCGGACGGCGCGGTTTCCATTCAAAGCAGCGCCAGCGCCGCCGCCGGCGTGACCGGCGCGCCGGTCGTGCTCTCCAGCGGCGGTCAGCTCCAGACCGGCAGCATCGGCGGAAACTTCGACATGGCGAACAGCGGCGGCATCGCCACGCTGCAGGTGTCGAGCGGGCTCAACAGCATCCAGCAGAGCGCCGTGAGTTCCGCATTCGTGGTGAGCGGCCTGCCGCAATTGCCGTAGCTGCGGCCGCGCCGAAGCGGGCCCGCCTCACCTCCGCCCGGCGCCCGGCAGGGCGATTCTATTCGTACAGATTGAAGCGGAACGGGACCCGCACCGAGGTGCGGAAGTCCGGCGCGTCGTCGGTCGTGCCGACCGCGGCGCTGACGTTCAGGCTCATGTCCGGGGCGTACTGGTAGGACCATCCGAACAGCAGCGAGCCCACGTGCAGGGGGTCGCTCTCGAAGGTCTGGCCGCCGGATTCCTGGGTGGTCGGGAACACGTAGTTGTACTCGTAGCCGATGCTGAACGAGGTCACCTCGTTCAGGCTGACGCCCATGCCGAAGCTGGTGTTGATCGAATCGCCGGGATCGACCCGTCCGATCTGCACCGCGCCGCCGGCGCCCTGCACAGTCGCGTTCACGTCGTCGGCGACGTTCCAGGTGAAGCCGATGTTGCTGAAGAACACCGCCGGATCGGTCGGGAAGATCGTGGTGATGCTGGGCTGCACCGCCCAGAAGCCCGAGCCGGTGGGGAGCTCCTCGGCGCGGCCGTTGGAGTCCACCTTGACGTCGAACGGGCTCGAGCCGGTGATGGTCTTGACCTTCAGGTTGCCGACGAAGAACGGCCAGCCGCCAGTGCCGTCGTTGATCTGATAGTGGCCGGCGACTTCGATGTCGCCCAGGCCGTAGCCCTCCAGGTTGGTCGAGCCGGAATCGGTGACGCCGTTGATGGTCACGCCGGTGGTGCGGTCGCGCCGGTAGAGCATCGGCACCCGTGCCTCGACCTCGAAGCGGCTGGTGATCCCGTAGCGCGCGCTCAGGCTCGACGTGACGGTGTCGCGGTCCACCTCGCTCGCCTCGATCAGGCCGATCAGGATGGTGTCGACGATCTCGAAGCCCTGGAAGAAGAACCGGTTGTTGTCGGAATGGCTGTATTCGAGCGACGGCTCGATCACGAGCTGGCCCTCGCGGGTCAGCACGCCGCCCTGGTCCGGAATGATCGAGACCTCGGGGCGCTCCTCGACCTCGGCCGGCGCCTCGCCCACCGGCTGCTGGTCCGGATCCTGGATCCGCAGGATGCCGGCGCCGGGATCGGGCGGCGTGCCGGTGCCGCCCAGGTTGTAGGCGACCGGCACCAGCGACGGCTCGATCGGCTGGCCGACCCGGACCTTCAGGTAGTTGAGCTGGTTCTGCTGTTCGGCGATGACCCGCTGCTGTTCGGTCAGCGCCATCTCCTGGGCGGCGAGCTTTTTCTTCTGCTCCTCGAGCAGATTGAGCACCTGGCGAAGATCGTCCTGGGTGACCGGCTGGCCGGCATCGGCGGTCGTGGAACCGCCGCCTGGGACCGACGCGTCCTCGGCGCTCGCGATGCCCGCGGCGCCGGTTGCCACCAACACGGCTGCTCCCGCTCCGAGCAGGAGACGTCCCCTGGTTGTACGCACCAAACCCACCATGCTCCCCCTGGAAGCGGCAACTTAACACTGCGGCCGGAATCGGGCCAAACGGTTTCTTAACCGTGCCAGCGCTTGGTTAAGGATGTGTTGCCGGAATCGCTCACGCTGAAACCGTCCCCGGCCCCCGGCCGGCGATGGCCCGCCAACGTCGCCCCCCGCCTCGCCGGCCCCCCGACCGTCTTCCTCGTGCCCTACTGACCGAGCAGCGGGTTGTTGACGACCGACTGGAGCGCCAGGCCGTTGGTCGCCTGCGACAGCGCGCCCTGGGCGACGACCTGGGTGAAGTTGGTGATGAACATGTTGAGCTCGGTGGCGTGGCTGATGTCCATGCCATTGGCTTCATTGATGATTTGGGTCATCACCCCGCCCTGGATCTGCTGCAGGATCTCGGTGCCGGCGTTGTTCGAGATGTGCACGCCATTTTCGAGGCTGGTGAGCGAGAAGTTCCCTTGTACCGCCTGCTGGACGGCGGCAGCCGCGGCGCCCGCTTGTTCCGCCGCGGGATCCTGCTGCGGCGCGGGGATGATCACGTCGGCCACCTGCTGCAGCACCTCCTGCACGCCGCCGGACCCGGCATTGGGGTCGCCGACCGCCGGCACTTCCGGCAGCACCGTCTGGACCAGATTCTGGACTTCCGCCGGCAGTTCGCCGGTCGGCAGTGGCGGCGAGACCTGGGTGGCCTGCTCCTCGGCCGCCGACGATACCGCTTGAGTCTGAGCGGTGCTGCTGGCGGCGCCCTGCGCGGCGGCGATGGCATCCTGCGCAGCGTCCTGCGCCGCATTGGCCGCTTCTTGTGCGGCGCTCTGCGCGGCGCTGGCAGCGTTTTGGGCGGCGCTGGCAGCGTTCTGCGCGGCGTTGGCGGCCGGGTTGTTGTCGTGCAGGAAGTTCTGCTTGAAGTCGCTGATCTGCCCGAGCTTGGTGACGACGAACGAGGTCTGCAGCACCTGCATCTGGTTGATCGCGGTCTTGATCACGACGCCGAAATTGACGTTGAACGGGCCGATGCTGAAGCCGCCGCGCAGGTCGTCGAGCGAGCGGTCGCCGACCGCGGTCAGCCCGGTGATGTCGACCATGTCGTCCTCGGCCGCCGCCGCCAGCGCCGGCGACTCCCCCACCGCGACCGCCAGCCCGGCCAGGAAAGTGGTGCCGAGCAGCGCCGCCACGACCAGCCGGCCGCCGCGCCGGGGATTCCGGAAATCGCGCGCGATCATCTTGCCTGTCAGTTCATATCCCATCGAAACCGCCCCTAGAACTCATTCGGCATGAAGGTGCTGAAGAGCGTGAAGTTGGCCAGCGAATCCCGGGTCAGGGCGTTGCCGAAAGGCGCCTTCTGCCGGACCCGCCAGTCGCGCTGGTTGTTGAAGTTGGTGCGCGCCAGCTTGGCGTCGTTGCGGATCAGAAAGATCACGCCGCTCCAGATCGCCGTGAAGACCTCGGCCTTGTAGATGCGCAGGCCGAGCGCGGGGTCGCCGACCAGGACTTCGCCGTCGCGCACGCCCTTGACGATCACGAAGTGGCGATAGCCGCCGAGATTGATCAGGGTGATCACGGGCACGCCGACCTCGGCGAGCTTTTCCAGGGTCATCTGGAAGCCGTCGCCGGTCAGCGACTGGCGCGCCAGGTAGCTCTTCATGTCGAGCAGCGAGAAGCCCTGCTGCTGGATCTTCTCCTGGTCGCCGGCCTCGTACATCGAGACGAAGACCTCGTGCTCGGTGGTCGGCCGGTCGTAGTGGAAGGTCAACAGGCTGGCCAGCGCGGCCGAGCCGCAGGAAAAGTCGAACTGCTGGCGAATGATGGTCTGGAACCGGCCCTCGCGGATGCTGGTCACCGGCACGTTGAAATTGCCGCCGAAGCCGACGACCGACAACTCGGCGGCCGGCGCCGTGGGGGCGTACGATCCCGCCGCCAGTGCCAGCAAGAAAGCCGCCAGGATTGTCTCGAGCCGCATCGACTGATCCCCGCCCAACCCGGATCGCGTTCCCCGGAGCCGTTCGGCTCCGGCGGCCTCGCCGCCCTACTGCGCCGCGTCCAGGTAGATGTTCAACGTCGTGCTGTTCTGGAAGCTGACGTTGTTGCCGGTGTTCAGCATCGTCGTGGTGATGCCGCCGGAATTGGCGTTGGAGGCGCTGGCATAGCCGGTGTTGATCTGCCCGCCGTTGTCCACGGTCACCGGGTTGTCGGTGAAGGTCGTGTCCTGGTCGACGTTGGTGAGCTGGACCGCGAATCCGCCGCTGGCGTCCGACAGCGCGTCGCTGTCCAGCGCCTCGAGCCCGACCTCGTCGGCCGCGCCGACCAGCGCGTCCTCGTCCTGGCGCTCCTCGGCCCAGGCGGTGCCGCCGAGCAGCATCACCGCGAACAGCGGCGCCAGTGCAGTCCTTGCGAGCATCCCGGTCTTCATGACGTGCGTCCCTCGATCGCTTGGTTTGGCGTCCGGCGTCCCTGCCTGTGGCACCGCGCACCCTGGTCGCTCCGGAGAGAATGTCGCAGCCAACCTAGAGACTCAAATTAAGTCGGGCCGATTTGCATTAAATCTTGTTCATTCGGCGTAATGTTGCATCGCGGCAAGAAAGCATCTCCATGACTTGTCGGTCACGGATTCAAATATCGCTGCAGTAATCTCTAAGAAAAAAGAGGCCGGCGGGCCGAAGCCCGCCGGCGCAAGAGAGTCGATTGCTATTCTTGCTGATCGACCGGAGCGAAGAACGCCTGTGCCGCGATCGACACCGAGTTCTGCTGCACGTTGTTGAAGCCAGTGGTCATCTGCAGGCTGCTGATGCCACCGCTGTTCGACATCGTCACGCCACCGCCGAAGTTGCCGGTGGAGATCGTGTTGGTCGAACCGGCCGCAGCCGCAGCCGCATCGGCCGCCGCGTCGGCATCGGCATCAGCCGCCGCCGAAGCCGCCGCCGCCGCCGAAGCGTCAGCAGCAGCCGAAGCCGCCGCCGCCGCCGAAGCGTCGGCCGCCGAGCTCGAGGACGAGGAGGCGGAAGCCGCCGCCGCGCCTTCGGTGCCGGCTACGTCAACCGACGACGAGCCAGAGGCCGAGCCGTTGTTGCTGCCCGAGCCGTCGCCGTCGCCGTCGCCGGAGCCGTTGCCGTCGCCGTTGCCGCCGCCGCCGCCGGCGCCGCCGCCGAGGGCTACGCCGCCGCCAGCACCAGCACCGCCGCCGAGGCCGCCGCCGGAACCGTCAGCCGACTCAGCGCTGCTGTCGGTGTCGGTGTCGGTGGCGGTGTCGGTGTCGGTGTCGGTGTCGAACGAGGAGCCGACATTGAAGTCGCTGTCAGCGTCGTTGTCGTTGTCGTTGTCGTTGTCGGTGTCGTTGTCGGTCGAGGTGGTGTCGGCCGAGCCGCCGCCGCCGCCGCCGCCGAGGCCGCCGCCAGCACCGCCGGCAACACCGCCGCCGAGGCCGCCGCCGCCGCCGCCGCCGGAACCGCCGCCAGAGCCGCCGCCTTCACCGCCGCCGCTGCCATTGGCAGAGCCGTCGTTGGAGGCGTCGCTGCCCGTGGAGATGGTGATGCCGCTCGGGGTGTCGTCATGCGACGCCGCCGCCGACGAGGAGCTGGAAGCGTCGGCATCGGCCTTCGCATCCGCATCCGCCGCCGCCGCCGCGTCGGCCTTCGCGTCGGCATCGGCCGAAGCCGCCGCCGAAGCGCTGGCCGCCGCCGAGGCCGAGGCCGAAGCCGCCGCCGAGCCGGTCAGGGTGACCGGGTTGCCGGCAACGTTGGCCGACAGGATCGACGAAGAAACCAGGGCGTGGTTGCCGCCGGAGACGGAAACATGCCCGACGCCGCCGAGCACGTTGTCGCTCAGGAAGTCGACGGTGATATCGCCGATATCGACGTCGGTGCCGTCGTTGTCCTGGTTGTAGTTGTTGTTGCCGTCGGGGCTGGCGGTGTCGTTGTTGTTGCCGCCGTTGTTCTGGTTGCTGTTGTCGGTGTTGTTGTTGGCCTGGTTGTAGTTGTTGTTGCCGTCCGGGCTCTGGTTGTCGTTGTTCTGGTTGGAATTGTTGGTGTTGTCGTTCAGGAAGTTCGAGTTCAACGCGTCAACAGCGACATTGCCGCTGTTGTTGTTGCCGATGACCGAACCGTCGTTGCTGTCGTTGTTGTTCGTATCGGCCCAGGCGGCCGAGCCGGCCAGACCCAGGGCGATGGCCGACGCTGCGGCCAGAAGAGTGGACTTGTACATGCCGATTGCCTCCAAGCAATATCGGTTTGAACCAAATTTGGTCCGGAAGTGCGGTGGTAACCCCTACCTGGAGATCCGCTCCGCAGGTCGACGCGCCCGTGCCTCGTGGCTTGCGACACGTCGATCCACCCTCTCCACGGCAAGATCCGTGCCAGAACCGGGCCGCTTCCGTTAACCGTTCATTAACTCCCTGTTATCCAACTGGAAAGGTTGCGAGACCGGAAAGTCAGCCGGGCTGAGGAGCGCACCGGTAAGGTTACCGTTCATCGCAAGGTGTCTCAGGGCTGAGAAGCCGGCCGATGCAGACCCGGCGGCAGATCCTTGCCGGATGTCGGCACGCCTAGTTAGTGCATTGATCTATAACATATTATTATTCTCGAACCCGGCGGACGGACCGGTTCGGCTAGATTTCGTTTAGGTTACCGATTGTTCAGACTCGTTACACTCGGACCCGGCGCAGTGCCGCGGATTCCTTCGATCTACAATGAATCTCAATAAGTTACAGGCGCTTCGCCCGAGGTGTATCAGGACTGAGACTCGGCCCTTTTTCGGGGCCCGGAAACCCAGTCGACCCGGCCAGACGCTGCCGCGCCGATATCTTCGCGTGTTTCGCGCGTCGCGTTGGGAATTCGTGGATTCGTAAAGTAATGGAGGCAGCCGAGCCGGGCGTCGCAAGACGACGCGCGTGCCAAACCATGAAGTGCGGATCTTGCCACTACAATTTCGAGCGGCCGTCGCGCCGCGCCGCCGGCGGATCGCCGGCGCGTCGCTTCCCGACGCTCCATGGGAAGTCCTGAATGGGCGCGGTTCGTCGGCCTGGTTCGCGCTCCGGACCCGGCTCACCAGCGCCCGTCACGGAGTCGGGCCATCGATCGGCTCGACCGGAGACGATTCCCCTTTAGGTCGCGGCCTCGATGAAGTCGAGGCCGACGTCGACCTCATCCCACAGAATGACCGCGCATTGCGCCCCGATGCAGTCGAGCATCGCAGGCAGGCTGCTGTTGCTCGCCGCCTTGCGCAGCAGTTCGGCGCGGCGTGCGCTGATGACGACGAGCCCGGCGGCGTCACGGGCCTCGCCGGTCGCGGCACTCCCCTTCGAGAAGATCACTTTCATATTACTTTCTTCTCTCAATTTTCTCGACGAGCATTGTCCACCCGACAGTGAAACGCCCAGCGAGATTGAACCCGTTACTCACGGGCCCGGTTCCCCCCTTGCCGGCCGGACGCTCCGGTCGTCCGCAGGTTTCGGCCGGCACGGCGAACCATTCAATTTGCATGCCATGAGGCTGCCGGCCGGGTGCGAAGGCGGCGCCACGACCGTGACGGTCGCTCGAGACAGGGTCCCGGAGGTATGGCGCCCGCGCCAATCGGGCGACGGCTCAGCCGTCGGCGATGTCGACCTGGCGCGGCGCATTGCCGGCGGCGTAGTCGTCCCAGATCTGCCGGTACGCGCGCTCGACATTGCGGACCCAGCGCGGCGTATCGAACAAGGGCGCGGACTTCAGGTTCGCCGCCAGCTTGTCCCTGAGAGCCCTGAGTTCGCCGGGGTCCCCGGCGAGACGCAGCGCCATCGCCTCGTAGCCAGCGAGGTCCGGCAGCGCCAGTTCCGGCAGCCCGACCGCCGACAGGATGCTCGCCGTCACCCGCGAGGCGAAGGTCTGGCCGGAACAGGTCAGCACCGGCAACCCCGCCTTGAGCGCGTCGCTGGCGGTGGTATGCGCCGTGTAGTAGCGGGTATCGATGAACAGGTCGGCCAGGCGCTGGCGGGCCAGATGCTCGTCCTTCGGCATCTTTGGGGCGAACACCAGGCGCGTCGGGTCGACGCCGCGCGCCGCGGCTTCGCGTCGCAGGTTCGGCTCGACCTCGTCGTCGATCCGCATCAACCACAGGACGCTGCCGGCGACCTGCGACAACAGGCGCATCCAGACATCGAAGATGGTCGGATCGATCTTGTAGTTGTTGTTCAGGCAGCAGAACACGAAGCCGGTTTCGGGCAGGCCGTGTTCGGCCCGCGCCGTCGGAACCTGCCGGATCGCTTCCAGATGGTTGTTGACCTGATAGCACTGCGGCATGCGGATCAGCTTCTCGCTGTAGAACGGGATCGAACTGTCGGGGGTCACGACGCAGTCGGTGATGGCGTAGTCGAGGAAGCCGGCGCCGCTCGATCCGGGATATTGCAGGTAGGTCACGTTGAGCGGCGCCGGGCGCAGCGCCAGCACCCCCAGCCGGTGCATGTCGGTGAGACCCATCATGTCGACCAGAATGTCGACCCCGTCGGCGTGGATCCGGCGCGCCGCGTCCTGATCGGTCAGGTCATGCAGCTCGACGAACCGGTCGCAGCCTTCGGCAATCACGTTCCGATACCAGTCGTCGGATCGGCGCATGGAATAGCCGACGATTTCGAAGGCGGTGCGGTCGTGCTCGGCGAACATGCTGCAGACCAGATGGCCGAGCGCGTGGTTGCGGAAGTCCTGGGAGATGTAGCCGACACGCAGGCGCGGACGGGGCCCCCGCGCGAAACCGAACCCCATCGCGGCACGCTGCGGGAGCGCGTCGCGATCGATTTCCTCGGTCCAGCTCCGGGCGATCGCGAGCTGGGTTGCCTCGTCATAGGGCCACGCCAGAGCCCGGAACGCCGGCAGCGACGTGCGCTCGCCACGGTCGAGTTGGTCCCGGGTGATCGCGGTCAGCCGGGCGAAATCCTGGTCGCGGGTGCGCCAGTCGCAGAGCTGTTGACGCATCGTTACCAGATAGACCAGCGCCTCGGTCGCGGACGGCGCGATGCGCAGCACGTCTTCGTAGAGCGTCATCGCCTCGCCGACCCGGCCCTGGCGGCGCACCAGATGGGCCAGTTCGGTCAGGATAGATACATCGCGCGGCGCGGTGCCGCGCGCCGCGCGCAGCGTCTGTTCAGCTTCGGCGAGACGACCGGCCCGGGAGTCGATCCGGGACAGCTCGACATGGGCCAGGCCATGGTCTGGCTGCAGGACGATGCAGCGCTCGAACAGCTCCAGGGCCTGGCTCGTCTCCCCGGAGGCGCGCAGCGAATTGCCGAGGTTGTAGTAGGGATCGGCGTAGGCCGGATCGGCCGCGATCGCCGCGCGGAACGCCGCCGCGGCTTCGTCCTGCCGACGCAGCACCCGCAGCGTGGTGCCGAGATTGTTGAGCGCCCGGGCGGGCGCCTTGTACAGACTGGCGGCGTGCCGGTAGGACTCCGCCGCCGCTTCGTTGCGACCGAGCATGCGCAGCGAGAGCGCCAGGTTGAAATGCGCGTCGGCATAGCCGGGGCTGCAGGCGATCGCGTCGGCGTAGGCGGCGACCGCCTCCGCCAGCCGGCCGCTTTCGCGAAGCACGTTGCCGAGGTTGTAGTGCGGCACGGGCAGGTCCGGCGCGGCGGCGATCGCCTCGTGCAGGCAGTTCATCGCCTCCTCCTTCCGGCCATCTGCCAGCAGGACGTTGCCGAGATCGATCAGCGCCGGCGCGAATCCGGGCTGCGCCGCCACCGCGTCGCGCAAGGCGAACTCCGCCTCGGCGCGCCGCCCCAGGTCGCGCAGGATCAGGCCCGCCCGGTAATGCGCCTTGGCACAGGCGGGATCGGACGCGGTCACCTCGCGCAGCAGCGCCAGCGCCTCCAGGCGCTTGCCCTGTCCGCGCAGCGCCGCCGCCCGGGCGATCCGGCCCTCGACGTCCGCCGGGTACTGGCGCAGCAGCCTGACGAGCGCCGCCTCGGCCTCGGCATAGCGCCGGGCCGCCAGGTGCTCGGCTGCGATCACCCGCAGCTTGGCGACGCCGCCGGCACCACCGGCGGCTTTGCGGGCGCGAGGAGTCTTCTGCTTGCGGGCCATGGGCGAGGCTGCCTGGTCGGGTGACGGTTAATCGCGCTCGGGCAAACCGGCCGGCAGCGCCATGCCGCACGGCTGGATCGGCGGGCCGGAATGGTCCGCATCGGCGGGCAAGGCGCCGGGAGACCCGCAATGGGTCGACTGACGTGTCGGTGACAAGTTCGCACGACGCATGGCGTTCAGTCCTCGACGACGTCGATCTGCCGCGGCGGGTGGCCGGCCGCGTGGTTGTCCCAGATCAGGCGATAGGCCCGTTCGACGTTGCGCACCCAGCGCGCCGTATCGAACAGCGGTTGGACCGGCCGGTTGGCCGCCACCTTGGCCTTGAGGGCGGCGACGCGCGCCGGATCGCGCCCCAGGGCGACGGCTGCGGCTTCATAGGCCTCGAGGGTCGGGAAGATCAGCTCGTCGAGACCGATCGCCTTCAGCATGCTGGCGGTCACCCGCGCGGCGAAGGTGTCGCCGGGATGGGTGATGATCGGAACCCCCGCCACCATGGCGTCGGACGCCGTGG
This sequence comes from uncultured Rhodospirillaceae bacterium, assembly GCA_964372215.1. Classification (GTDB taxonomy): domain Bacteria; phylum Pseudomonadota; class Alphaproteobacteria; order Dongiales; family Dongiaceae; genus DAIMFL01. The sequence goes on along the minus strand of CAYJQC010000001.1, from coordinate 94,742 downwards.
TGTGGGCGGTGTAGTAGCGGGTATCCAGGAACAGGTCGGCCAGCCGGTGGCGCGCCAGATGGCGCAGCTTCTCGGTCTTGCCGGAGAACACCAGCCGGCTGGGATCGACGGCGCGCGCCGCCGCCTCGCGCTTCAGGTTGGCCTCCATCTCGGGATGGATGCGCAGCAACCAGAGCACACTCCCCGGCACTGCCGTCAGCACCCGCATCCAGACGTCGAACATGGATGGCTCGATCTTGTAGCTGTTGTTGAAGCTGCAGTAGACGAACGCGTCCTCCGGCAGACCTTCCTGGGTCCGGCTGACCGGCGTGTCCGGGGAGCGCTGCTCGCTGTCATTGACCTGATAGCAATGCGGCAGGCGCACCAGCTTCTCGATGTAGAACGGCGCGGAGGACGGCGGCGTGACCACCGGATCGCTCAGCATGTAGTCGAGGAACGCGGCGCCGCTCGAGCCCGGAAACCGGAGATAGCCGACCTGGACAGGTGCGGGGCGCAACGCCATCACCGCCATCCGGTTGCCCTCGGTGTGGCCCATCATGTCCACCAGGATGTCGATCTCGTCGGCGTTGATGCGCCGGGCAATGTCGGCGGCATCCCAGTCGGCGACGTCGAGAAAATGCTCGCATCCGGCCTCGATATCCTTGCGATAGCGGCTGTGGTCGTTGGCCCGGACCGAATAGGCATGGATCTCGAACCGGTCGCGATCGTGCAGACGGTACATGCCGCGGGTCAAATGCCCCATGGCCTGGTTGCGAAAGTCCTGGGAGATGTAGCCGATGCGCAAACGCGGGTGCGCTCGGGGCGCGAAGCTGAAATTTGTGGCGGCGCGCAACACGGACACGTCCTGGATGACGTCCTCGGACCAGCTCCGCGCGACCGCGAGCTGGGTCGCCTCGTCGAAGGGCCAGGCGAGTGCATCGAAGGCCGGCATCGAGACGCGTCCGCCGCGGGCGAACTGGTCCCGGGTGATCCCCGTCAGCCGGGCGAAGTCCTGGTCGCGGGCGCGCCAGTCGCATAGCTGCTGGCGCATCGACACCAGATAGACCTGGGCCTCGGCCGTGGCGGGCGCGACGCGCAGCACGTCGCCATAGAGCGCGGCCGCCTCGCCGACTCGGCCCTGGCGGCGCACCAGATGGGCGAGTTCGATCAGAATTGGGACGTTGCGCGGCGTCTTGCTGCGCGCCGCCAGCAGCATCTGCTCCGCCTCGGCCAGGCGGCCGATCCGGGATTCGACCCGGGAAAGCTCCACAAGCGCCAAGCCGTGGCCCGGCTGCAGGGCGACGCATTTGTGGAACATCTCGGCGGCCTGATCGGTCTCCCCGGAGATCCGCAGCGAGTTGCCGAGATTGTAATAGGGATCGGCGTAAGCGGGGTCGGCCGCGATCGCCGCGCGGAACGCCGCCTTGGCTTCCTCGTGGCGGCGCAGTGCCCTGAGCGTGGTCCCGAGATTGTTGAGCGCCCGAGCCGGCGCGTCATATAGCTTGGCCGCCTGGCTGTAGGACGCCGCCGCCGCTTCGTTGCGGCCCAACTTGCGCAGCGTGAGCGCGAGGTTGAAATGCGCGTCGGCATAGGATGGGGCGCGGACGATCGCGTCGGAATAGGCGGCGACCGCCTCCGCCAGCCGGCCGCTCTCGCGCAACACGTTGCCGAGATTGTAGTGCAGCACGGCCATGCCCGGCGTGGCGGCGATGGCGTCGCGCAGTGCCTGCGCGGCCTCTTCTTGCCGCCCCTCCGCGAGCAGAATGGTACTGAGATCGATCAGCGCCGGCGCAAAGCCAGGGCGTGAGGCAACCGCGTCGCGCAGGGCGAACTCCGCCTCGGCACGTCGCCCGAGATCCTGGAGGACCAAGCCTGCCCGGTAGTGCGCCTCGGCGCAGGCAGGGTCGGCCCCGGTAACCTCGCGCAGCAGTGCCAACGCTTCGACCCGCTTGCCCAGGCCGCGCAGCGCCTCGGCCCGGGCGATCCGGCCCTCGACGTCCCTGGGACTCTGGCGCAGCAGCCGGGCGAAGGCCGTTTCAGCCTCGGCGAATCGCCCTGCCGCCAGGTGCTCGATCGCGACCGACCGCAGCGCGGTCGCGGCGACGCCCGCACCTCCGACAGCCTTGCGGGCGCGGGCTGTCCTTTGCTTACGGGCCATGAACGGAACTGACTGATAGAGTCATGTAGCGCTGCGCTAGGAGGAACCGGCCGGCGGCGCCATGCCGAGCGCCTCGAACAGCGGGCCGAGATGGTCCGCATAGGCGCGCCAGGCGCCGACCGAGCCGCGATAGATCGGCTGACGCACCTGCGACAGGCTGGCGGTGCGGACGGTGCGCTCGGTCTGGTGGAACGACAGGCACGAATCCTCCCAGGGCAGGCCGCAGAATTCCAGCAGTCGCCGGGTCGTGCCTTCCTGGTCCGCCACCATGTCCTCGTAATGCACGTCGAACACGAAGCCCGGCAGGACCTCGTGCCAATGCGCCATCATCTGCCGATACAGCGTGTAATAGATACCGAGCTCGCGCAGATCATAGGTGAACGGCAACCCGCCGGTGAACATCAGGCGGAAGTTGGACAGGCAGGTGTCGAGCGGATCGCGGCAACAGTGGATGACTTTGGCGTTCGGCAGGATCGCGCGGATCACGCCGACATAGGGGAAATTGACCGGCTGCTTGTCGGTCACCCGCGTCTTGCCCGCCGGCAATCGTCCAACCAGCGACAGATAGTCTTTGCCGCCGGCTTCCCGCCACCCGGGAATCAGCTTGGCTGCGGATTCCGGGCGCCAGCCGCCGCGCAGATAGGCGACGAAAGGTCCGGCGACGGCTTGCAGGTGGTTGAGTTCGCCGGCCCCGTGCACGGCGCTGTGGCTGGCCAGGATCTGCTCAATCAGCGTGGTACCGGATCGCGGCATGCCGACGATGAAGATCGGCGCGGCGGACGAATCGCCGCCGCCGGGATCGCCGGCGAAGAAGTCCCCGTGGAACACCTCGGCGATCATCCGGAAGGTCTCGCGCACAGCCTCGATGTCGAACTCGATCGTCTTGCGCTTCAAGGCGTTGGCTCGGATCATGTGCTCGAAGGCGCGTCGGTTGTCGCCGACATCGCCATGGGCCTTGGCAAGTGCGAAGCCGAGACTCATCGCCGTTTCATCATTCGACCTGGGCGCCGCCAGTATCGATTCCGCCTGACGCATGTCGCCGTCCACGACGTCGTGCTCGACCAGCTTGATGAGGTTGGCGAGCGCCGATGCGTTGTCGGGGTCCGCGTCGAGCGCGGCGCGGTAGCTGGCGATCGCCTCGCCAAAGCGACCGCGCTCCATCAGGGCGATGCCGAGATTGTTGTGCGCCAGCGAGTATCGCGGGCTGACGGCCAGGGCGCGCCGGTAGCACTCGATGGCGCCCAGCGTGTCGTCCATCTCGCGCAGGGCATTGCCGAGATTGTAGTTGGCGACCCTGCTCTCGGGCGCGAACGCGAGCGCGGCGCGGAGCACTTTCGCAACCTGCGGCAGGCGCCCCATCTGAGACAGCGTATTCGCCAGCTCGATATAGATGGCAACGTCAGGCGGACATGCCTTGATGGCCGAGTTGAGCAGCTTCGCGGATTCCTCCAGCTTGTGCTGCCGGCGCAGCAGCACGCCAAGCATCTCGTAGGCGCGGATGTGCTTCGGATCGATCTGCAGACAGGCTCGATAGGCTTCCGCCGACTCGTCGAGGCGGTTCAGCGCGCGCAGGCCCTCGGCCAGATTGAACATCGCCAGGGTGAAGCCCTTGCGCGCACGCACCGCCTCCTGGAACATCTCGACCGCACGGTCGAGTTCGCCGCGGTCGCGATAGATGATACCGAGATTGTTGCGCGCCTCGGCGTGATCGGGCTGGGCGGCGAGCGCCTCGCGATACGCCGCCTCGGCTTCCGCCGACCGGCCGAGCGCCTGCAGTTCGACCCCCAGGCTGTAGAGCGCCCGTACAAAGCCCTTGCGCGCCGCCGCGGCTTGCCGGAAGCGCTCCACCGCCTCCGCCTTGCGACCCTGCTTCCGCAGACAGACGCCGAGATCATAGGCGAGATCGGGGTTGCCGGGAGCCAGACGGCTCCCGTCGAGAAGGTCGGCTTCGGCCTCTGCCAGGCGTTCCTCCTCGACCAGCAGGGCACCGTGGAGATGGAGCCAGGGGGCATCGGCGGCCGCGGTTGCCCGGCGCTCGCCCAGCGCGGCCAGCGCCTCGGCACGCCGACCGAGCCGGCGCAGCGCCTGGGCGAGTTCGATGCGCGCCGCCCGATCCCGCGGCCGCTGCTCGACGGCGCGGCGCAAATTGGACAGGGTCCGCTCAGATACCGAGTCGGGCCCGACGCCCTCCGCCCGCCCGCGCTTTCCGGCCCGCTTTTCGCTCGGCTTGCTCATCTACCCTGCCCGCGCCCGTTGGGCGGCGAGAATACCAGCGTGGACTGGCGTGCCAAGGGGCCGCCGCGGCGCATTCAACGTCCCGGAGCACTGCGATATGGTAAACGAGAGGCCCGCAATGCCACCAATGTGACGGCCGGCACCGGCCCTCGGCTTGCCTGGAGCCCCCATCCTTCCTACCATCGCCACCGCCGGCATCCAGCGCCCGGTCGACAGAGGCTGAAGAGACCCAAGGAGAGACTCGTGACCTTACGTACCGCTTTCGCCGCCTTGCTGTCGGCAGCATTGCTCTGCGCGGCTGCCCCGGGATCCGCCGGCGCCGCCGACGAGAAGCAGAGATTCAACCTGCGCGGGCTCGGCGCCTTCACCTGCGGCCAGTACCTCGCGGACCGGCGGGCCGACATCAAAGGCACCGAGATCTATGCTCATTGGTTCACCGGATTCCTCACCGCTTACAACTATCTGCAGCCCAATACGTTCGACATCGCGCCGAGCCACGACGCCAAGGGGCTGCTCACCTATCTCGACCTGTATTGCGCGAAGAACCAGCAGACACCGATCGGCGTCGCCGCGACCTCCTTCGTGAAGGCGCTGTACGAGAAGCGGCGGGTCTCGGGCCAGTAGCACCCGGCCGACGGCGCGCGGCCGAGCAGGTCACGGCGTCGGGTCGCCAAACGCCTCGAGATCGGATCGGTCGATTTCATCGCCCAGCGCGTCGATCAGCGGACGCAGGCGCTCGCCGTACCGTTTCCAGTAACCGGCCGAGCTGCGATAGATCGGACGGCGGACCTGCACAACGCTCGAGGTTTGCACCGAGCGCTGGGTCTCGTGAAATCGCAGGCAAGCGTCCTCCCAATCGAGTCCGCAATGGGCCAGGATGCGCTCGGTCACACCCCGCTGATCCTCGACCATCTCCTCGTACTGCACGTCGAGTACGAAGCCCGGCAGGACTTCGTGCCAGTGGCGCATGAGCTGCGCGTAAAATGCGTAGTAGCAGCCGAGCTCTTTCAAATCATAGGTGAAGTCCAGCCCGCTCGCGAACAGCTTGCGGAATCCCGAAAGACAGGTATCCAGCGGATGTCGTCGCGCATGAATCACGTGCGCGTTGGGCAGCATCAGTTTGATCAACCCGATGTACTTGAAGTTGATCAGCATCTTGTCGACGACGCGGGTCGCATGGGGCGCCCCCGCCCCGACCTGCTCGAGATAGCTTTGCGCCAACGTGCGCAGGGTCTCGGGAGCAAGTGCCCGCGCGGCCTCGTCCGCTTTCTCCGAGACCACCGTCTTCAACGTCGCCTGTGCGACGACACCCAGGGTGTTGATCTCGCCGGCGCCGTGGACCTGGCTGTGGCTGGCTAGAATCTGCTCGATCAGCGTCGTGCCCGAACGCGGCATGCCGACGACGAACACGGGTAGCGGCGAGGCAACGCCCGATTCGGCGTGTCGCGCGAAGAAATCCTTGTCGAACACCTGCATGAGCCGGCTGAAGCGCTTGGCCTCTTTATCCAGGTCGAAATTCAGTTCCACCCGTTTGAGGTGGTTGCCCGCCACCAGGTGATCGAACGCGGGGCCGAACTCTTCGATCTGGTCGTAGCGTTGCGCCAGCGCGAAATGCAGATGCTGGCTGTCCATGGCCGAGCACCTGCCCGACGCGAGCTGCGTTTCGAGACGGCTCAGCACCTGCCGATCGATCGGTTCCGGGTCGACCTGCGCCAGCAACCCATGTGCGGACGGAAACTCCGGAGAAAGCTCCAGCGCACGACGATAGCTGGCCCTGGCCGCGTCGAGCTGGCCGATCTCCTGAAGCACGACGCCGAGGCGAACATGCGCCTCGACGAAGTCGGGGTTGAGGCGCAGCGCGCGGCGGTAGGCCACCAGGGCCTCGCCGGGCCGATTCCGTTTGTGGAGCACCCGAGCGAGACCGTAATGCGGCTCGAAAGACTCCGGAGCCAACTCGACCGCACGCCGCAGCGCGCGTTCGGCGGCATAGTATTTTTTCAGATGCCGCAGGCAGTTGCCGAGATTGTTGTGGGCATTGGCATGATTGGGGTTGATGTCGACCGCCCGCTGGTATGCGGCGACCGCGTCCTCGATGCGATTCAGCTTCCGCAGGCACACGCCACAATTGTAGTGCGCCGAAGCGGTCTCGGGACCGATTCGGATCGCCGCCTCGAAGGCCGTGATCGCTTCGACAAAGCAGCCGGCAGCACGCAGCAGGTTGCCGAGATCGAACAGGCTTGCGTACTCGCTGGGCGTGCGCTGAAACGCCGCCTGCAATGCCGCCTGCCCGGCCGGCTCGTTTCCAAGTCCGATCAGCAGTTTGCCCAGCCGCACCAAGGCGGCGAGATGACTTGGCTGCAGCCGGACCGCCTGTTGCAGGGCTGCCACCGCGTCGCGCCGACGGCCGCCCTGGGCCAGCGCCTCGCCGAGACGGAACTGCGCGTCCGCGTCGTCGGGCGCGGCGCGGGCGGCGCGGTCCAACGCCTGCAGCTCGCCGGAGCCGGACGCCGCAGGCTCCGGCGCGGCGCCCTTCGGATCGAAATTGACTGCTTCGCCCATCGTCCTGCCGCCCTCGCCTGCGGGAATCCGATTGTCCGCGATTGACAATGGCTGAATTCCTAACAAACCACACGCCTGTGGACAAATTGCCAGCGCCCGGCGGGCCGCCATCGCGACCCGACGACGCCGGCCGGCCAGGCATTCCGGGCCGGCCGCACGGCTTGCCCGCCGGGCCGAGCGCCACTAACATTGGCGTGGAGTCCGCCGATCCGCCGCCCCTTCCCCCAATGCACTGGAAGCGCCGCCGATGACCTTCGCCCCGATATCCGAGGTCGGGCCGCTGCGCCGCGTCGCGCTGCGCCGGCCCGAGGCCGCCTTCATCGGCCAGCCGACCCTGGATGCCCAGTGGCAACCGCTCAACTACACCCAGCGCCCGGACTACCGCCGCGCCGTCGCCGAGTACGACGCCCTGGTTGCCGCGCTGGCCGGCGTCGGCGCCGAGATCGATGAGCTGCCGTCCGATCCGGGCCTCACGATCGATTCGATCTACGTGCGCGACGCCGCCGTCGTCTGCCCGCGCGGCGTCATCCTCTGCAACATGGGCAAGCCGGCGCGCAGCAGCGAGCCGCAGGTCAATGGCCGGGCCCTGGAGCATGCCGGCCTGAAGGTGATCGGCGCGATCGAGGGCGATGGCCGCCTGGAGGGCGGCGACGTGGTGTGGTTCGACCAGCGCACCCTGGCGGTCGGCCGCACCTATCGGACCAATGACTCCGGAATCCGCCAGCTCGCCGACCTGGTCGGGCCGACGGTGGAGGTCGTGGTGGCGGCCATGCCGCATTACCGCGGACCGGCGGATGTGTTCCACCTTATGTCGGTCCTGAGCCCGATCGACCACGACCTGGCGCTGGTCTATTCGCCGCTGATGCCGATCCCGTTTCGCGAGTGGCTGATCGGCCGCGGCATCGGCCTGGTCGAAGTGCCCGACGAGGAGTTCGACAGCATGGGCTGCAACGTGCTGGCGCTCGCGCCCCGTCGCTGTCTCATGCTCGCCGGCAATCCACGGACCCGGGCAGCACTGGAAGCCGCCGGCGCCGAGGTAATCGAGTATCATGGTGCCGAGATCTCGGCCAAGGGACAGGGCGGTCCCACCTGCCTCACCCGGCCGCTTTGGCGCGGCTGAGCCCGCGGTCCCAGGGCAGGATCAGGGGGGCGGCAACGGCCTCAATTGAGCGAAAGCGAGCGGTTCGGATGAACATGGGCAAGTCGATCGACAGCGTTCTGCGGGGCCTCAGCGTCGCCTTCGTGCTGTTCCTGGTGTCGGCGGGACTGCCGGCCGCGGCGCAGGATTTGAGCGCGGCCATCGAAGAGCGGCTGGACCTGGCCGCCGCCGCGGATTCCGACGGCGGCGCCCAGGCCGCCACTGCCTTGCGCCAGTTCTATGCCGAGCGGGCCTTCCGGCCGCTCTGGATCGACGGCGCCGGCACCTCCGCCAAGGCCGGCATCGCCGCCGAGGCCCTCGCCCATGCCGATCTCGACGGGCTCGACCCCGCGGACTATGCCGCCGGGCTGATCGCCGAACGGCTCGGCGCGACCGATCCGGCCGCCCAGGCCGAACTCGAGGTGCTGCTGAGCCACGCCGTGGCGCAGTATGCCGGCGACCTGAAGGCCGGCCGGGTGGTGCCGAACCGGATCGACGACGAGTTCCAGATCCATCCCGAGCGTCCCGCCGCGGCCGAGATCCTGGGCGGCGTCGAGCAGACCGACGATCTCGCCGCCTATCTCGCCGGGTTCGCCCCGCAGACCCCCAACTACGCCCGGCTGAAGCAGACTCTCGCCGACTATCGCGCGATCGCCGCCGCCGGCGGGTGGAGCGCGGTACCCGAGGGCGAGACCCTGAAGCCGGGCATGACCGATCCGCGCGTCGCCGCGATCCGCAAGCGCCTGGCCGAGGCCGGCGACCTGACCGCCGACCAGGACGACGGCTCGACCCTGTTCGATCCGATGCTCGCGGCGGCGGTCGAGCGCTTCCAGGGGCGCCATGGCCTCGAGCAGGATGCCGCGGTCGGCGCCAAGACGGTGGCGGCGATGAACGTGACCGCCAGTGCCCGGGTCGAGCAGATCCTGTTGAACATGGAACGGCGGCGCTGGATGCCGGACGATCTCGGCGAGCGCTACGTGTTCGTCAACATGGCCGACTTCGAGCTCAAGGTGGTCGACGGTCCGAAGACCATCCACGACACCCGGGTCGTCGTCGGCACGCCGTTTCACCGCACCCCGGTGTTCAGCGGCATGATGACCTACGTCGTCCTCAACCCCTACTGGAACATCACCCCGTCGATCGCCCGCAACGAGATCCTGCCCAAGCTGCGCAAGGACGCCGGCTACCTGCAGAAGAACGACATCACCGTGCTGAGCGGCTGGTCGGAGGGGGCAACTCCGGTCGATCCCAGCACGATCGACTGGTCGCAGGTCTCGGCCCGCAACTTCCCCTACAAGCTGCGGCAGAATCCGGGGGCGCACAACGCGCTCGGCCACATCAAGTTCATGTTCCCCAACCCCTACAACATCTATCTGCACGACACCCCATCGCGCGAGCTGTTCAAGCGCACGGTCAGGAGCTTCAGCCACGGCTGCATCCGGGTGCAGAACCCGGTCGACCTGGGCGCCGTGCTGCTGGCGGCCGACGGCTGGACCAAGGAGAAGCTCGAGGCTGCCATCGCCAGCGGCGAGCAGAAGGTGATCACGCTGAGCCGGCCGATCCCGGTCCACCTGACCTACCTGACCGCGTGGGTGAACAAGGACGGCAGCGTCAATTTCCGCGACGACATCTACGATCGCGACAAGCGCCTCGCCGCGGTGCTGCTGCCGGAAGGGGAGCGGGTGTAGGCTCCCGTCACCGCGGTCGCCGACGCCAGACGTCGAGCGCCACGACGAACAACCCGATGGACCACATGCCGGCTGCGATCTCGATCAGCGGCAGGCGGGCGGCCTCCCACCAGATCGCCGCCAGCCGCGCCAGCGCGGCGCCATTGACCAGCGCAATCGCGGCAACGCGGATGCCCGACAAGGTGATCGCCTGACGGGCGCGCTGCTGGGCGACCCGCAGCATCATCGTCGCGGCGAGCGTGCCGAGGGCGCCGATCGCGATGCCATGGATCGCATCCGCCCAGCCCGGCGCGCCGAGCGCCGACGCCGGCGCCAGCAGCAGCAATCCGCCGGCGAGCCAGCCGTAGCCGAGCCCGAGAAAGGCGATCTCCGGCGAGCGCCAAAGCAGCCAGGGCCGCCAGCGCCACAGCCGCGCCAGCGCGAGCAGCCCGGCGGCGCCCGCCGCGAGCGCCCCGAGCCGATCCAGATGGAACAGGCTGGCCAGGGCCAGGGTCGCGAGACATGCTACGCCTGCCGCCTCGACCCGGCCCTGGGCCATGTCGCGGTGCGGCGCGCCGCCTCGCTGAAGCGCGCCGGAACTCGCCGCCGCGATGACCCGCCCACCCATGACGAACAGCAGCAGCGCGACCACGGCGATCGCCATCGCGAGGCCGCGCCGCGCGCCGTCGGCGACCAGTCCGGCGGCACCGGCCTGAAACACCAGTTCCGCGACCACGAAGGCGCCGAGGATCGGCGCGAACACCAGGTTGCGCCAGCGCTTGGCCGCGCGCAGCAACGGCAGGCCGGCGAGCGCGAACAGGCACAGCGGATAGGCGAGCGCGGCCAAGGCCGACAGTCCTGCGGGCAGGTCGCCAGCCGCACCGGCCGCGCGACCGACCAGCCATGCCGCCGCCGCGATCGCCACGCTTCGCCAGGTTGCCTGGGTGATCAGATAGCCGCCGACCACCGCGAGCGCGAACCCGAAGAGCATCTCGTGGCCATGCCAGTTTGCGGGCGGTGCCCAGCCCGGCAGGAGCCCACCATAGGCGAGCGACCAGAGCGGGACGACCGCCGCGCCGTAGAGCGCCGCCAGTGCGAACAGCGGCCGGTGCGCAAAGACACGGCTGGCGGAGCGGCTCATGAATTCGCCGGCGCCAGCGCTTCGGGCAGCCGGCGTGGCGGACCGCAGCGCCGGCACCGGCGACGGCCCTGCCGGCGTGCGTCCGCCGCCATGTCTGCTGGCGCCTCGACGACTGAATGGAGCAAGAAAAGTACCACTTTAAAAATTGCTCGGCCGCGATGGTGGAAGGGTTTGCTAGCCCTACCGGATATAGTAGGCTTCCACCAATGGCTGCAGACATATAGTAGCCTAGTATCGCGGTCTGCCAAGCTGGCCGTGGCTTAGACGGGTCGTGTCACTGGAGGGTCGTTGCCGCCGGCGGAATGCCGGGCAACCGGCAGACAGGGGAGAGCGAAAGACCAATGCATGTCCTGGTGATCGCTTCGCGTAAGGGCGGCGCGGGAAAGACGACGCTGGCCGGGCATCTTGCGGTCGAGGCGGAGCGGGCTGGCGCCGGACCGGTTGCGGTCGCCGATGTCGACACCCAAGGCAGCCTGGCCGAATGGTGGAACGCCCGCGAGGCCGCGACACCGCTGTTCGTCCAGACCTCCGTCGCCAGTCTCGCCGCAGACGTCGAACGGCTGCAGCATCACGGCATCGAGCTGTTGATCGTCGACACGCCGCCAGCGCTCACGGCGGAGATCGGCGAGGTCGTGAAGCTCGCCGATCTCGTGCTGATCCCGACCCGACCCAGCCCGCACGACCTGCGCTCGATCGGCGCCACCGTCGAGCTGGTGGAGCATCTCGGCAAGCCGCTGCTGTTCGTGCTCAACGGCGCCACGCCGCGCGCGCGCATCACCGCCGAGGCCATCACCGTGCTGTCCCAGCACGGCCTGCTCGCCCCCTCGATCATCCATCAGCGCGTCGATTTCGCCGCCAGCATGGTCGACGGCCGCACCGTCATGGAGGTGCCCGGCGAATCGCGCTCGGCCGAAGAGATCCAGCGCCTGTGGGCGTATATCGACGAGCGGCTCAATGGCGTGCGCCCGACGGTCGGACGGGCGACCCTGTCGTTGCTGCCCAGCCTGCCGCGCCAGGAGGCCACGCCGCTGTCGGGCAGCCGGCAGGAGGTCGCCTGATGGGCGCAGCCGCCGAACGCGGCCTGTTCGCCGCCAAGGGCCGGGCGACGCCCGGCGGCGTCCCGCTCAACGACACGGCGCCGGTGCCGCAGGCACCGGCAAGTCCGCGGCAAGCGGCGCTGCCGCTGCCGGGAGCCGGCGGCGAGGCAGCCGCAGCCGAGGGGCATGCCGATCCACGACCCGACTCCCATCCCGCCGGCAGCCTGCTGACCTTTCGGCTGCGCGGCGAACCCTCCCATACGGCGCTGTCCGAAGCGCTGCGGGCGGCCCTGATTCCGCCCGCCGAGATCGAGCCCGCGCCCGCGCCTGCAGCAACGGCGGCCGACGTCGCGGCATCCGAGGCGGCAAGTGCCGAGCCGCTGTCCGACGGTTCCGCGCCCGCGGCGCCCATGCCACAGATCCCGGCGGTGCCGGCCGCCGAACGCCCGGCCAGCGCACGCCTCGATCGGCCACTGTTCCCGCGAAGCTCCTCGGCGGCGCAACGCGCCGCGGCGATCGACGCGACGCCACCGAGCGTCGCACTGCCGCATGTCCTGCCGAGCGCATCGGTGTGGCGCACCGTGCTGCCGATTGGCGCCGCCGTCACCGCGATTGCGGTGGTCGGGTGGCTGATGGCCCAGGCCGGACCCGAGCGGGCCGGACCCGAGCGGGCCGGACCCGAGCAGACCGGCCCCGAACAGGCCGGCACGGCGGCGTCCGCACCGATCGCCTCATCCGCCGAGCCCGCGCCCGAGACCGCGACGGCACCGGCCGCGCCGGACGAAACCGCCGCCCTGCCGACGCCGGTGCCGCTGCCGCCGGCGAACGAGGCCCCGGTCGCAGGCGACGGCGCCGTGTCCGACGCCCCGGCACCGCAGCCGGCGGCAGCCCTGCCCGCGGAACCGGCGGCGGCGCCTGCAGCCATTTCCGAGGCCGGCGTTCCGGATTTCGCCGCCGCCGATTCGGCGTCGGTCGGCACCGCCGAACCGCTGCCGACCGTGGTCGCCGTGGCGCCATTCGATGCGCCGACCTTCGAGATCGTCCGCGTCGAACCGGGCGCGCCGCCGGTGCTGGCCGGGCGCGCGGCACCGGGGAGCCAGCTCATCGTGCTGGACAACGGCGAGCCGATCGGCACCGTAACGGCCGATGGCAACGGCGAATGGGCCCTGGTCAGCGCGGTGCCGCTGCCGGTCGGGCGGCATGAACTGAGCCTGGCACTCAAGACCGCCGACGGTACCGTCGTGGTCGAACAGGCCGATACCGAAGCCGAGGCGGCGCCCGCCGATGCCGCGACAAGCCCCGACGGCCTGCCGTTGCCGGCCCAGAAGCCGGCTGCGGGCGCGACATCCGAACGCAGCTACGTCATCCAGCTCGCCTCGGTTCCATCGGCGGCCGACGCGGCCCGCGAATGGACCCGGCTGCAGAAGGCTCATCCCGACCTTCTCGGGTCGCGCGCCGCCGACATCGATGCGGCGGAAATCGGCGATCGCGGGACCTTCTACCGGGTACGCACCGGCCCGTTCAGCGACCGCGATGCGGCCCGCACGCTGTGCCGCGCCCTGAACAACGCCGGACAGGAATGCCTGGTGGTGCGCGAGGCCGCAGCGAACTAGTTTCAGGCACCAGCTTCCCGGCGCCGGGCGCGGACTCAGCGACGGCGCCGCTTCACGGTGCCGAGAACGGGCTTCAGGCCGGAACCGGCTCGCGCACGCCGATCAACTGCAGCAGTCCTTCGATCTCGCCGCGCGCCGCGCGGGCGCTGCCGACAGTGTCCTCGCCCGCGGTCGGCAGGTCGAACACGGTCAATCCGCTCAGGAACAGCTCGCGATAGACCATGCGCTCGCCCAGGCCCGGCGCGACCCTGAAGCCGATGCGCTGCGCCAGCTTCTCGAGCAGGTCGGCGATCTCGCGTTTGTTGCGTGAATCGATGTGGGTGAGGCGATTGCGCAGCACGATCCAATCGATCGGGCGCCGGTTGTCGATGATGCGCAGATTGTTCTGTTCCCACACCATCCGGGTATAGACGCTCGGCCCGGTCACCGCCCGCCGCTCGCGGTCGATCTCCGCGAGGACGTCGATGTCGATCAGGCTGTCGTTGATCGGCGTCACCAGCGTGTCGGCCGCCAGATGGCCGCGGCGCGACAGATGGGAATCGCTGCCCGGCGTGTCGACGATCACGAACTGGCAGGCGTGCAGCGCGGCGAACGCGGCATCCAGGCGCCGCGATTCGTCGGCCTCGGTCTCGGCCGCCGTGCGCGCGGCGCTGCGCTCCACGAAGCGGTGCTCGGGCACCACCAGGCGGTTGCCGGTGTCGACGGCAAAGGCACGGCGGTTGGCAAGATAGCGCGACAGCGTCCGCTGGCGGGCGTCGAGATCGACGGTCCCGACCTCGAAGCCGATCCGCATCAACGCGATGGCCAGGTTGACCGCCGTGGTCGACTTGCCGGTGCCGCCCTTCTCGTTGCCGACGACGATGACGTACGGGCGGCGCGCCTGGGTCTCGCTGCTCGTGGTGTCGCGCATGCCGTTCTCAGCGTTGCCCGTGGCGGCCCGACATTAGAAGAGGATCTTCCACTCGCCGGGCGCGGTACTTTCGGCCGACCGCGATTCCGGCTCGATGTCCGGGTCCGGCGACGGCGGCCCGGACGGAGCCTTCGCCTCCGGCGGCGGCACCAGCCCGGTCGCGTCGAATGCCGAGACCGAGCGCACGCCCTTGAGCGCCGCGGCGCGGCGCGCCAGCGCCTCGGTCGCGGCCCAGGCCACGGAATCCGCGCCGCCGACGCTGCGATGGATCGCGGCCCATTGGCCGCGCTTCGCCGATTGCATCGCCAGCACGATGTTCTCTCCGGGGATGCAGGCGTCGAGCGTGGTGCTGAACGACGGGTTCTGGCTGTGGGCCAGTTCGGAGATCACATCCCAGCTGTATCCCTCGAACAGCAGCAGCTTGACCATCTGATCGGATTCGCCGAGCGGCAGGCCGAGCAGGCCCGCGATCTTGCGATCGAGATCACGGCTCCCCGCCGGCGCTCGTTCGAGCGCCCCGATCAAGTCGTCGATCGTCTGTTCGTCGCGGCTGCTGTCGGCCACCGACGCATTCCCCTGTCACACATTTTCTTGGCGCCCGTCCTGCAAGACTCGGGCGCGACCGGAAGCCTAGCTCAGGACGACAGGCCAGGAAACTGCCGGGACGCGGTGTTCACCGGAAATGCGTCGCGGAAGCGCCGCCAGCAACCGCAACGCCCTAAAGTGGGATGAACTTCATACCGATGACTGGCCAGCGGGACCGCGGCCGCGCCGTTCAGTTCGAAAGCGCGCGATCCACCAGGGCGACGAGCTCGGGCACGTTGAACGGCTTGCCGATGGTGTAGTCGGCCCCGAACTTCTGGGCCAGCGGCAGCAGGTCGAGGCGTGCGGCGCCGCCGCCGGAGGCGGCGATGATCCGAATGCGCTGGTCGCGCTGGCGGATCTGCCGGATGGTCTCGATGCCTTCCTTCTCCGGCATGATCAGATCGATCACCGCCAGGTCGAAGTGCTGGCTGGCGAGCAAGTCGAG
Organism: uncultured Rhodospirillaceae bacterium; assembly: GCA_964372215.1. Taxonomy (GTDB): domain Bacteria; phylum Pseudomonadota; class Alphaproteobacteria; order Dongiales; family Dongiaceae; genus DAIMFL01. Next base: position 79,275 of record CAYJQC010000001.1, on the reverse strand, counting down.
CGCCTTGGCGCCGTTCTCCGCCTCGCTCACCGCATGGCCGGCGCGTTGCAGCGCGGTGCGCGTCATGCGCCGCACCAGCTCCTCGTCGTCGACAATGAGAATCGTGGCCACGATCGTCTCCTGGCGCATGCAAGCCGGCGCGGGGCCGGCCGCGCGCGGACCCACGGGACCAGATGGCGGCAGCAGCCGTTGCGGTTCGGTTAACGGCCGGCCGCGCCAGGCCCCCCGCCGCCGTTCGGGAACCAGATCTACCCCCAGCCGTTGTTTGGGCGGGACGGCACCGCCGGGCATGCATCCCAGCGCCTGCGACTCCGTCCACTCGGACCAACACAACGCAAGGAATCCGACGATGTCGAAAAACATGTCGAGCAGCATGGGGTGGGCCGCGCTCGCGCTGGTGCTGATGGGGCTGTCCGTCACCGGCTGCAACACCACCGAAGGCTTCGGAAAGGACGTTCAGAGCACCGGCGAAGCCATCGAGGACGCCGCCGAGGACGCCCACGACTAGTCAGTCTCGTCCGCCCGTCGCGGGCGACCGCAATTGCGCCCCGCCCTGGCATCGCGGCGCGGACATACTCCACAGGAGGGGAAAGCACATGCTCTACTGGGCCGCAGTATTCTTCGTCATCGCGCTGGTCGCCGCGCTGTTCGGCTTCGGCGGCATCGCCGCCACGTCGGCCGGGATCGCCAAGATCCTGTTCGCCATCTTCCTGGTGCTGTTCGTCGTCAGCCTGATCTTCGGCGTCGTCGGCGGTAGGGCGCCGCCGCTCTGAGTCTGAACGACGAGCGCGCCGGCGCCGCTTCTGGACGGCGGAATCCGCAAGGGTTCCGCCGTCTTTGCGTTTCGCAGTCGAGCGAACGCGATCGGGCGCCACGCACCGGCCGACACAGGGCGGTCCACGCATCAGCCATCGCGGAACCGGATTTCGGTTCGCCAGTTGATGTCGCTGCGTGACCAACCAGCGATAGAGGAGACCCGACATGAACTGGGACCAAGTTGAAGGCAAGTGGAAGCAGATGCGCGGCGGCGTGCAGCAGAAATGGGGCAAGCTCACCGACTCCGACCTCGACATGATCGAGGGCAAGCGCGACCAGCTCGCCGGCAAGCTGCAGGAACGATATGGCAAGAACAAGGAGACGGCCGAGCGCGAGATCGACGCCTGGATCTCCGGCCTGTAGGCAAGACGCCGCAACATGATCGGGCCGGGACGCGATCCGGCTCGATCATGACCGCCACGCGGCAAGGTGCCTGCGCAGCCCGCGCTGGGAATTATTTCCAGTGCGGGCTGCTCTCTTGTCGGAACCCGCATGCGACGCGGAGCACGGCAATGCCGCGGCATAACATCCAGGGGATGCGAGCCAATATCGCGCGACCGCCTGCCCGAATGTCGCCACAATTCGCCGCGCGCAAGAACACACATTATGCAGGGGGATTCCGAGAAGGCCGATTATCACACGAGATGTGCGCTTCGTCACAACCGAAGCTCCCGCATCACAGGAATGACACGCGCATCGAGAGTACCGCACACCCAGATTGAGTGACCTGGGGACGCGCTTCGTGCTGCGGCATGATCGAGATCGAGACACCCCCGTGGCGCGGAATTCTTTTCCCGCGCTGTCCTGCGGCCGACGAATGCGTGTCGGCGGCTACGGAGCCGGTACAGGGGTTCGGCACCTGGCTTCCCCGGTTTGCCTGCCGCTTCCTCCGCCACCATGGGCGAAGCTGCAATTCCGACATTCGTCGCCTGATCACCAAGGAGATCGAGATGACGCCAGTCACCTGACACATGCAGATCCCCCGGTCCGGGAAAGAAATCCCTCCCGGGCCCATTCGCACAACACCCAGAACAATCGCCAACTGCGCAGCGTGCGCCTGGACGACCGGCGCGCGCACGGAAAGAGAGGTCGCCAAATGTTGATCAACTGTGCCAGCCACCCGAGTTCCGGGACCGAAATGTCCGAGGACTCCGCGTCGACCGGCCTGCTGCAGTCCTTCGGGGCCGATCCGGCCGTGACCGACGCAGAGTGCGAGCGGACCGCCTTCACGGCCCCGTCTCCCTTGATCGAGGACGAGTTCAGGGTCGAACTCGAGGCTCTCATCCCGCAGCTCCGTGCCTTTGCCCGCAGCCTTTGCGGCGGACGCGACATGGCCGACGATCTGGTGCAGGACACCCTGCTCAAGGCCTGGGCGGCGCGCGGCAGTTTCCGCGCCGGCACCAACATGCGCGCCTGGACCTTCATCATCCTGCGAAACGTCTTCCTGTCGCAGATGCGCCGCGCGCGCTTCAAGGGCGAGTGGAACCAGGAAGCCGCCGAGCAGCGCCTGGCGACGCCGGCGGCGCAGGAGAAGCAGCTGCAGCTCTCGGATCTCCAGCGCGCCCTGCTGTGCCTGCCGACGCCGCAGCGCGAAGCCCTCATCCTGGTCGGCGCCGGCGGCCTGCCCTACGAGGAAGCCGCCGCGATCTGCGGCTGCGCCGTCGGAACCATCAAGAGCAGGGTGGCGCGCGCGCGCGCGGCGCTCGAGAGCATGCTCGCGGACGGGCGCTGTCCGGCCCGTGCGACCTGCCGCACCGCCGCGGGTGTCGTCGGCGAGGGAATCCTCGACGAGGTCGAGCGGATCATCGGCAACCAAGGCTGACCGGCCGGCGGATGGGCCGCCGCGCATCGCTTCAGCGCCTCCGGTCCATCCGTCCCTGGGCCCGTCCGTCCCTGGGCCCGTCCATCCGTGGCGAGGTCGCCTGGGCGGTCGCCTGCGACATCACAGGCGCGTCGATCGAACCAGTCGTCGGGCGCCCTTTCAATGTCACGGGACACAACTCCGGGCGTGCGGAACAATCCGAAGGGTTCATAGTTCATTGTTATAGTATTGTCGGCGGACGTCATGTCGCCGAGCGATCGGACGGGACCAGACATGCTGCGAGGTGTCTGGCGGAAACGTACGTCGGTGAGAAAGGTGACCAGAAAGCGAAACAGCCAGGACGGCAGCAAGATGTCGCCCCACGGCCGCGGCGCCAACGGGCGGTCGCTGCCACCGGAGGGTGATGTCGGCCCGATTGGTGCGGAGCTGCGCCGTGACTACGCAGATGTCGTCGACGAGCCGGTACCCGATCGACTGCTGAAGGTGCTGCGCAAGCCCCGGGACGACGCCACCTCCTGAGAGTCGCGTCGAGCCGGGAACCATGGCTCCATGGCATGCGTTGTCAATCCATCGACTTTAGTTTCAAACAGCCGATGGAGACCGAGATGGCCGCTGCCGATATTTCCGCCGATATCGAGACCCTCAAGGAAGATCTGAGCGCCCTGCGCGACGACCTGAAGTCGCTGCGCGGGTCGGTTGCCGGCGAGTTGCGCAACGGCGCCGACCGCGCCGCCGATGGCGCCGCCGCCGCGGCACGTTCGGCCATGGCCTCGGTTTCCGCCGCCGGTGAAAAGAGCTATTCCGTCGCGGCCCGCCAGATCGAGGCCAATCCCCTGACCAGCGTGCTGGTGGCCGCCGGCGTCGGTTTCGTCATCGGCTCGCTGATCCGGCGCTGAGCGCCGCATGTCCAGAACCTTGTCCGCGATTTTCGGGCGCGAGGTCGCCGGGCTGGCGCTGACCGCCGGGCTGTTGCTCGCGGCGGCGGCGCTCGGCCTGGTCGGCCTGTGCTGCCTGGCCTTCGCACTCTATCTGCACCTCCAGGCCGGGTACGGCGCGCTCGCCGCCGCGTCGATCACCGCCGCGGCGTTCCTGGCGGCGGCGCTTCTCCTCGGAATTCTCGTGAGATCGCGCATGGGCGGCAGCGCCGCGGCATCGGCGCCAGCGGCGCCAGCCTCCGGCGAGGGCGAGGTCGCGGCCGTGCTGGTCGCGCTGCTGCAGCGCGAGCTGCCGAAGAACGCCGTCCCCGCGACGGTGCTGGCGCTGGTGGGTGGCGTCGCCGCCGGCCTCAACCCCGGCGCGCTCAAGCAGATCCTCGGCAGCCTGACCGAACGGCCGCGCTGAACCGCGCGACGCCGGCCGGAACGACTGGCCGAGCCAAGCGTTCACAACTCCGCAGACGATTGCCGGCGTCCCCCCATGCCGGCAGTTCCTGCGGCTCCGGCCCGGTCGGCCCGCCTCCCCCGCCCCGGGCCGGGCCGGAGCCAGCTTCCCGCAGCATCGGCCGCTCCCCGGCGGCAGGTGCAGAAACGCCGGCAGGCGCTGCCTGCCGGCGTTTCGCGTCCGGCGCACCGGCGATGCGCCTACCTGGCGACCAGCGCCTGACGCCTGTTCCCGTGGGGAGTCGAAATTGATCGCTGCCTCGCCGACGCCGAACTTGTCGAACGCTTCGCGCTCGGCAGTCGAAGGCCCGACCGGCAGGCAGCCGGCCGGGCCCCGTCAGCGGCGCCGGCTCGGCGGCGCCTCGGTCGTTACGGCGGTCAGTCGATCACCGCCGCGGGTCGAACTTCGGCGCCGCCTCGAGCTCGGCCTCGGTCATCGCCAGCCGCATCGGCTCGCCCTCGGGCGCGCCACTCAGCTGGTCGATGCCGACGGCGACCTTGGTGCCGCCCATGTTGAGCACGCCACCGAACGAGATGATCGCGTACTTCACCGTGCCGCTCTGATCGAGCAGGAGGTCGCTGACCTCGCCTTTGGCATCGCCCGAGGCAAGCGTCACGTCGCGGTCGAGATACGAGCTGGCGAGCCGGTCGCCCTGCTGCTCGAGCGCTGACTTGTCGAACTCCGCCGCCCGGCCGAGCGCGTCGTCGGTCAGGCTGACGCGGATCACCGGCTCGTCCGGCGCACCGGGAATCTCCGTGCCCGTGGCGGTGCCGCTGGTGGTCGTCGGCGCAGCGGTCGACGGCTCGACGGCGGTCGCGTTCCCGGTCGTCATGCCGGTGCCGGCATGTCCGAGCTGCGAGCCGCGATAGTCGACAGCGACGTTCTTGCCGCCGAGACCGAAGATCGCACCGTCGGCGATGATCACCTGCTCGATCTTGCCGCCGGCGTCGAGCACGAGGTCGTCCACGGTGCCGACGTCGTCGCCGTTCGGGCCGATCACATCGGCGCCGATCAGGTCGCTGGCCAGCATGGCGCCCGGCGCCAGCATCGCGGTGCCCGACCCGGTCACAACGGGATCGGCCGCGTTCGCGGCCGGCGCCGCGGTTTCGGCCGGTGGCAGCGGCGCAGCGTCGTCGGCATAACCGACCTGTGCCAGACCCATCGACAGGGTCAAGGCGGTGGAAGCGAGAAGCAGTTTCATGTGTGTCCTCCATTTCGTGCGAGTGGCGTCTTGCACTCGGGAAGACCAATGGGCGGCGCGGCCGAAGGTTCCGCGGCGGCGCTTCCGTGACACGGCGTTGACACCGGTGCGGCGATGCCACATGTTTTCCCGTAAACAGCCGTTTACACTATCGAGGCCATGGTGAAATCCAAGCCCTATCGCGACGATGGCACACCGGCGCGGATCGTCGCCGCGGCCGTCGCCGAGTTCGCCGAGCGGGGCTATGCCGGCGCCTCGGTGCGCGACATCGCGCGCCGCGCCGGCCTGACCGAAGGCGCGATGTACCGCCACTTCGACGGCAAGGAGGCACTGGCCAGCGAGATCTTCCAGGACAACATCGAAGCCTGGTCGGTCCGCCTCGACTCCGCCGCCGCCGGTGCCCGCGGCTTCGCCGGCCAGCTGCGCGCGATGGTGCGCGTCTTCTGCCTCGCCTTCGACGACAACCGCGCCTTGTTCGCCTTCCTGCTGCTGAACCAGCATGGGCCCGCCCGGTCGATCGATCCGGCGCGACCGAACCCGTTCGCGGTGCTCGAGCGGCTGGTCGCCGCGGCGATCGAGGCGGGCGAGCTGGTGCCCGGCGATACCGGCCTGCGGACCGCCGCGATCCTCGGCGCCGTGTATCAGCCGGCACTCCATGTGCTGCATCGGCGGCCGGAGTTGCGTCTCGCCGATCATCTGCCCGAGATTGCCGCCGCGGCGCTGCGCGCCGCCGGCCCCACGCCGGAGTCGAAGTAGGTTGCGATGGCCGCCGAAGAACCCGCCGAGCAAAGCGAGAACCGCGAGCTGCCCTCCGGCTATGGCCATCTGGTGCGCGACCGCGGCTTCGCCGCGCTGATGGTCGCGCAGTTCCTCGGCGCGCTGAATGACAACCTGCTGAAGATCGCGATCGTGCTGGCGGCGACCTCGGTGGCCGCCGGCTCCGCGATCACCATCGGCGCCGATCTGCCGGCCGACCTCGCCGCTCGCGATTGGATGCACGACCCGGCGACCTTGATCCCGCTGGCCGGCGCCGCCTTCATCCTGCCCTTCCTGATCTTCTCCGGTGTCGCCGGGCAGATCGCCGACCGCGTCGCGAAGTCGCGCGTGCTGGCCTGGACCAAGGCGCCGGAAATCGTGGCGATGCTGCTGGCGGTGCCTGCCCTGGCCTCGGGCGAGCCGATCGTCATGCTGGGCGTGCTGCTGTTCACCGCCACCCAGTCGACCTTCTTCAGCCCGGCCAAGTACGGCATCCTGCCCGAGCTGCTGCCCGATCGCGATCTGACGCGCGGCAACGCGCTGATCGAGACCAGCACCTTCCTGGCGATCATCCTCGGCGCCGTCATCGGCGGGTTCCTGTTCGACGGCCTGGTCGGCCGCTTGCACGTCTACGGCTGGATCATGGTCGGCGTGGCCGTGGCCGGCTTCGTCGCCATCCTGTTCGTGCGCCGGACCCCGGCGCCGGCGATGCGCCGCCGCTTCACGCTCAATCCGGCGGACGATATCGGCGCCGGGCTGAAGGCGCTCTACGACGACCGCCGGCTGTGGCTCACCGTGCTCGGCATCTCCTGGTTCTGGTTCCTCGGCGCGCTGCTGCAGATGTCGGTGATCCGCCTGGGGCGCGACGAGCTCGGCCTCGACGGCGCCGGCACCGGCCTGCTGCAGGCGGCGATCGCGGTCGGCATCGGCGTCGGCTCGATCGCCGCCGGCCGTCTATCCGGCGAGAAGGTCGAGCCCGGCCTGGTGCCGCTCGGCTCGCTCGGCATGGGCGCCTCGGCGCTGTGGCTCGCCGCCGATGGCGGATCGCAGGGCCACGCCATGCTGGCGCTGGGCTCGCTCGGATTCTTCGGCGGCCTGTTCGTGGTGCCGCTCAACGCGCTGCTGCAGCAGAAATCCGAACCGGCCCTGCGCGGCCGCATCATCGCCTGCAACAACTTCCTCAACACCATCGGCATCCTGCTTGCCTCGGCGGCGGCCTGGGTTTCCGGCAGCCTGCTCGGCTGGGGTCCGCGCACCGAGGTGCTGGCCGCCGGCATCGCGACCTTCGCGGTGACCGCGTTCCTGCTCACCCTGCTGCCGGATTTCCTGATCCGTTTCCTGCTGTGGCTGCTGACCCACAGTTTCTACCGCATCCGCATCGTCGGCGCCGCGCATGTGCCGCTGAAGGGCCCCGCGCTCCTCGTGTGCAACCATCTCTCCTTCGTCGACGGCCTGCTGGTCGGCGCCTGCGTCCAGCGCTTCGTGCGCTTCATGGCCTGGGCCGGGTTCTTCGGCAAGGGGCCGCTCGGCTGGCTGCTCGAGACCATGAAGGCGATTCCGGTGGCGCCCGGCAAGGCGACCCGCCCGGCGATCGAGCGCGCCCGCGCCGAGCTCGAGGCCGGTCACGTGGTCTGCATCTTCGCCGAGGGCGCGATCAGCCGCACCGGCGTCACCCTGCCGTTCCGGCGCGGGCTCGAGCTGATCGCCGGCGATCTCGACGTGCCGGTGATCCCGGTGCATCTCGACCAGGTCTGGGGCTCGATCTTCAGCTTCAAGGGCGGCAAGTTCTTCTGGAAGCGCCCCGACCGGTTTCCGCGCCCGGTGACGGTCAGCTTCGGCCGGCCGCTGATGCGCCCGTCCGCCTGGCAGGTGCGCCGCGCCGTGCTCGAGCTCGGCTCCCATGCCTGGGAACATCGGCCGACGGCGGAGGACCAGGTGCATGCGCGCTTCCTGCGCGCCGCGCGACGCTTCTGGGGTCGCCGGGCACTCGCCGATTCCACCGGCCGCAAGGCCAGCTTCGGCCAGGCGCTGGTGGGTTCGCTGCTGTTGGCGCGCCGCTTCCGGAACGCCGCGCCGATGGTCGGCGTGCTGTTGCCCGCCTCGGTCGGCGGCGCGCTGGTCAACATGGGGTTGATGTTCGCCGGCCGGACCCCGGTCAATCTCAACTTCACCGCCGGGCCCGAGGGCGTGGCTTCGGCGATCCGTCGCTGCGGCATCACAGCCGTCGTCACCTCGCGCGCTTTCCTGGCCAAGGCCAAGCTGGCGGAACCCGCCGGCGCGCTGTTCATCGAGGACCTGCTGAAGCAGATCGGCCGGCCCGAGAAGCTGCTGATGTGGCTGGCGGCGCGGACGACGCCGCGCTGGCTGCTGCTGCGGCAGATGTCCACCGCGCCCAGGGATGCCCATCCGCCGGCCACCGTGATGTTCTCGAGCGGCAGCACCGGCGAGCCCAAGGGAGTCGTGCTGAGCCATGCGGCGATCGTCGCCAATCTGGAGGCGGTGGCGCAGATCCTGTGGATCGAGCGCGACGACTGCTTCGCCGGAGTGCTGCCGTTCTTCCACGCCTTCGGCTTCACCGCGACCCTGTGCCTGCCGCTCGCCACCGGCATGGCGGCGGTCTATCACGCAAATCCGCTCGACGCCAAGGCGATCGGCCCGCTGGTGCGCGAGCACAAGGCCACGCTCCTGCTGGGCACGCCGACCTTCCTGCAGAACTGGATGCGGGTGGTGGCGCCGGAGGACTTTGCCAGCCTGCGCTATGTCGTGACCGGCGCCGAGCGGCTGCGCCCCGAGCTCGCCCAGGCCTTCGCCGACAAGTACGGCGTGCGCCCGCTCGAAGGCTACGGCGCCACCGAGATGGGGCCGGTGATCGCCGTCAACCTGCCCGACATCGACCATGCCGGCGAACACCAGCTCGGCGGCAAGCAGGGCACGGTCGGCCATCCCGTACCCGGCGTCGCGGTGAAGACCGTCGATCCCGAGAGCTTCGCCGAGCTGCCCGACGGCGCCGAGGGCCTGCTGCTGGTCAAGGGCCCCGGCATGATGACCGGCTATCTCGGCGACGCGGCGCGCACCGCCGAGGCGATCCGCAACGGCTGGTATGCGACCGGCGACATCGCCGTGATCGACGAGCACGGCTTCATCCGCATCACCGACCGGCTGGCGCGCTTCAGCAAGATCGCCGGCGAGATGGTGCCGCATGGCCGGATCGAGGAGGTGATCTTCGCGGTTTCCGGCGTCGTCTCGGTCTGCGTCGTCGGCATTCCCGACGCGTCGCGCGGCGAGCGGCTGGTGGCGCTCTATACCGGCGAGGCCGAGGCTTCGGCGCTCGCCGCCGCGCTGGCCGCGTGCGCGCTGCCCAAGCTATGGCTGCCGAAGCCGGCGGATCTCCGCCGCGTCGCCGAGCTGCCGACGCTCGGCACCGGCAAGGTCGACCTGCGCCGGGTCAAGGACCTGGCGGCGGAGACGGAGTGACCGGCGCCGGCCGCCGCCGCCGCGAAGATCAGATGATCTCGTCCTCGTCGAACAGCGGGTCGGCGTCGAGCTGGGCGGCCAGGCTGTCGATGGTCGCGCCGGCGTCGTCGTGGCGCTGCAGCTTGGCGATGTGGAACAGCCCGTCGCCCTCGTTCACCACCGGCAGGTTGGTGCGGCCGATCAGCAGGTCGCCGTCCTGGACCACGATCTCGGTCTCGACCTCGCCGAACGGATCGGAGATCACGCCGAGGACGTCGCCCGTGGCGACGGGGTCGCCGGGCGCCTTGAACATGCGCAGCAGGCCGCCCGCCGGCGCGCGCAGCCAGTAGCTCGACGACGATCGGGTCGGCGCCACCTTCAATTTGGTGATCCCCTTGCCGGAGATCATGCCGAGCTCATGCATCACGCGCAGCACGCCCGTGACGCCCGCACGAACCGCGAACTCCTCGAACCGCAGCCCTTCGCCCGCTTCATAGAGCAGCACGTCGATACCCTTTTTCTGCGCCGCCTGGCGGAGCGACCCGTCGCGGATCTTCGAGGTCATGATCAGCGGCGGGCCGAACGCCTTGGCCAGCGCCATGGTCTCCGGCTTCGACGGCGACACCCTGATCTGCGGCAGATTGGTGCGATGGATCGCCGCCGAGTGCAGGTCGATGCCGACGTCCGACCGGACCACGATCTCCTGCAGGAAGATATGGGCGAGCCGGGCGGCCAGCGACCCTTCCGGGCTGCCCGGAAAGGACCGGTTGAGATCGCGCCGGTCCGGCAGGTAGCGCGAATGATTGAGGAAACCGAAGGAGTTGACGATCGGGATCGCCAGCAGGGTGCCCTTCAGGCTGTCGAGGTTCGGGGCCCGCAGCAGGCGCCGCACGATCTCGACCCCGATGATCTCGTCGCCATGCACCGCCGCGCTGACGAACAGCACCGGACCGGGGCGCCGGCCGTGGACCACATGGACCGACATCGAAACCGGCGTGTGGTCCGAGAGCACGCTGATCGGCAGGTCGACCGTCTCGCGCGAGCCGGGAGCGATCCGGCGCGCGCCGAGCTTGAATGCCGGCCGATCCGGCATCAGCCCCTGCCCTTGGTCTTGGTCTTCCCCGGCTTGGCATTCATCTCGAGCACCTCGATGATGCGGGACGCCACGTCGATCCCGGTCGCCTTTTCCACGCCCTCGAGCCCGGGCGACGAGTTCACCTCCATCACCACCGGCCCGTGATTGGCCCGCAGCAGGTCGACGCCGCAGACATTGAGCCCCATGGCCTTGGACGCGCGCAACGCCGTCGAGCGTTCCTCGGGCGAAATCTTGATCGCCTGGGCGCTGCCGCCGCGATGCAGGTTCGAACGGAACTCGCCCTCGGCGCCCTTGCTCTGCATCGCCGCGACGATCTTGCCGCCGACCACCAGGCAGCGGATGTCGGTGCCGCCGGCCTCCTTGATGAACTCCTGCACCAGAATGTTCACCTTGGCGCCGCGAAACGCTTCGATCACCGATTTCGCGGAACGATCGGTATCGGCCAGCACCACGCCGATGCCCTGGGTGCCCTCCAGCAGCTTGATGACCAGCGGCGCGCCGCCGGCCAGCGCCAGCACTTCCTCGGTCTGCCGGGGATCATGGGCGAAGGTGGTGACCGGCAGGCCGATGCCCTCGCGCGACAAGATCTGCAGGGAGCGCAGCTTGTCGCGGGACCGGCCGATCGCGACCGACTCGTTCAGCGGGTAGACACCCATCATCTCGAACTGGCGCAGCACCGCGAGGCCGTAGAACGTCACGGAGGCGCCGATGCGCGGGATCACCGCGTCATAGTCCGGCAGCTTCTCGCCGTTGTAGTAGATTTCCGGGCGGCGCGACGCGATGTTCATGTAGCAGCGCAGCGTATTGATGATGTCGAGCTCATGCCCGCGCGCCTCGGCGGCCTCCTTGAGGCGCTTGTGGGAATAGAGCGTCGGGTTCCGGGCCATCATCGCGATTTTCAATGTTCGTCTCCTTGAATGCTGGTGTGGTCCGTCGATCCTGCGATTCGCTTAGGGGTCCGGGTGTGCCTGTCCACGGCCATGACGCGATCCGGCGCCGGCGTTTCGACCGGCGGCCCCGCCAGGAACGAGCTGCCGGGATTGATCAGCAGGCGCCGCCGCCGCACCGCCGTGCGGCCGAGGATCAGGTCGAATCCCATCTTCTCGCGATCGGCCAGCGACACCTCTATGCGCCAGTGCCGCCGCCCGAGGACAAGCGTGGTTTCGACGACATATCGATGCTCCGACACACCGCTGGAATTCCTGATCAGGCGCTCGTCGAGGATGCGCGCCGCGCTCCGCTTGCTGCGCGGTTCGCCCGGCAGGGGAACGTGGAAGCTGATCCACCGGGCGCCGTCATGCTGGTACAGATCGAAGTCGACCGCGTGCAGCGCCGAGGTGCGCGCGCCGGTGTCGATCTTGGCATGCAGCGACGCGATCCCGAGTTCCGGCAGGCCGACATGCTCGCGCCAGCCGATTTCCTGCTTGGTTCGAACGCGCGGTCGGCGAGGCGGCTTGGTCACGCGATGCTGTCTTCGTTGGCGCGGCGATAGTTGACGAACGTGTTCACGGCCATCACCACGAAGAAACTGTCCATGTCGATCAGGACGAAGCCGCGCTCGATCATCGCGCGACCGAGGTCCCGGATGTCGTCCTCGTAGAGCCGGCGGCGCCCGGCGAGCTGGCGCACCAGCTTCACCGGCACGCGGTAGCGCCCCTTGGGCTTGCCGCCGAACGGGCGGTTGTAGAGCTCGGCCAGCCGGTCGGCGGCGGCGGCGAGGGATTCCGGGGTCGCTTTCATGACGGGACCCTAGTTCAGATAAATAATGTTTGTCTATAGCAATTAATTTTTATCTTTGATACGGTGCGGTCGATTGGCCGGCGCGGGGCGGGTCGGCCTCTGGCGTGCGTCGACGAGCGGGGACCAGGGATATGGCAGAGGCCGAAGATCACGACGCCGAGGCGCAGGAGACTCCGATCGACGATCGGATCCGCCAGTTTCTCGAGGACGACGATGCGGCGGGCCTGGAAGCGCTCCTGGCGCCGCTCTCCCTGAGCGACGCCCTGCGCGAGCTGCTGCAGCTCGATCCCGAGGAGCGCGACCGCGTCCTGTCGATGATCCCTTCGGAGATGGCGGCCGAGCTGATCGAGGAAGCGCCCAACGAACTGGCGGTGGAGCTGGTCGAGCGCCTCGAAGCCGGCAAAGCCGCCGACATCATGGACGAGCTCGACTCCGACGTTCAGGCCGACGTGATCGCCGAGCTCGACGAGGAGGACGCCGAGGCCATCCTGGCCGAGATGGACGCCGAGGATGCGGCCGATGTCCGCCGGCTCGCGGCCTATGAGGACGAGACCGCCGGCGGCCTGATGGTCGCGGAATCCTTCACCTTCCACGAGCGCGACACCGTGACCGAGGTGCTCGCCCGGCTGGCCACCGACGAGGAGGACTTCGAGCGCTATCGTGGGCAGCACCCCTACATCCTGGATGCCGGCGATCGGCCGGTCGGGGTGGTGTCGCTGCGCGGGCTGCTGACCGCCCGGCGCTCGGCGCTGCTGTCGGAGATCATGGTTCCGCCGCTGACCGTCACGGTCGACACGCCGCTCGACGATTTGCGCGACATCTTCGACCGGCACCCGTTCCTCGGCGTGCCCGTGGTCGAGGCCGACGGCCGGCTGGTCGGCGTGGTCTCGCGCTCGGCGGTCGACGAGGCGGCCCTGGAACGGGCCGAAGCCGAGAACCTCCGGCGCCAGGGCGTGTTCGGCGACGAGCTGCGCTCGATGCCGCTGGCGATCCGCTCGCGCCGGCGGCTGGCCTGGCTGTCGGCGAATATCGGCCTCAACATCATCGCCGCGAGCGTGATCTCGGCCTACGAGGAAACCCTGGCGGCGGTGATCGCGATCGCGATCTTCCTGCCGATGGTGTCCGACATGAGCGGCTGCTCGGGCAATCAGGCGGTCGCGGTCACCATGCGGGAGCTCTCGCTCGGCCTGGTGAAGCCGATCGACGCGCTCAGGGTCTGGCTCAAGGAAGCGTCGGTCGGGGTGATCAACGGCGTGGTGCTCGGCCTGCTGATCGGGATCGTCGCCTGGGTCTGGAAGGGCAACCCCTATCTCGGCCTGGTGATCGGGCTGGCGCTCGGCATCAACACCCTGATCGCGGTGTCGATCGGCGGGCTGGTGCCCCTGCTGCTGAAGCGGCTGGGGCAGGACCCGGCGGTCGCCAGCGGCCCGCTGCTGACCACCATCACCGACATGGCCGGATTCTTCCTGGTGCTGAGCCTGGCGGCGGCCTTCATGCCGCTGCTGGTGTGATCCGCGTGCTCTCTCCGGCTTCCGCTCAACCCGGCAGGCCGAGTAGGTGCAGGGCGAGGCTGGCGCCGGCGCAGGATGCCAGCACGCGGGCCATGCCGAGCCTGAAGCGGAAGACCAGGACCAGCGCGAGCGCGATCAGTCCGGCCGCGACCGGGTCGATCGACGACCATACCGGCACCGCGAGGTGCAAGCCGAACTCGCCGAGCTCGCGCAGCTCGGCGAACAGCACGTGCAGGGCGAACCAGACCGCGAGATTGAGCACCACCCCGACCACCGCGGCGGTGATCGCCGCCAGCGCCGCTGACAGGATGCTGTTGCGCCGGAGCTGTTCGACATAGGGCGCGCCGAGGAAGATCCACAGGAAACACGGCACGAAGGTGACCCAGGTGGTCAGCAGCCCGCCCAGCACACCGGCGAGCAGCGGCGGCAGGCTGCCGGGCTGGCGCAGCGCGCCCATGAAGCCGACGAACTGGGTGACCATGATGAGCGGCCCGGGCGTGGTCTCGGCCATGCCGAGGCCGTCGAGCATCTCGCCGGGCGCCAGCCAGCCGTGGCTGCCGACCGCCTCCTGGGCGACATAGGCCAGCACCGCGTAGGCGCCGCCGAAGGTGACCACCGCCATCTCGCTGAAGAACACCGCGATGTCGGCGAACACGTTGCCGCCGCCGAGCGTGACCAGCAACAGCGCGGTCGGCGCCAGCCACAGGGCGAGGAGAACGCCGCCGACCCGCAGCGCCCGGTCGGTGTTCGGGCGCGCGTGGTCGGGCACCCCCTCGCCCAGCAAAGTGTCGGCATCGGCGACCGTTGTCCCGCCGGCACCGTCATGGCGGCTGGCCACCCGCAGCGACGGCACCCCGGCGGCGGAACCGGCGGCGCCGATCAGCGCCGCCGCCAGGATGATCAGCGGAAACGGCACGGCGAAGGCGAACAGCGCCAGGAACGAGGCGCCGGCCAGCGCCACCATCACCCGGTTGCGCAACGCGCGCTGTCCGATCCGCGCGACCGCCTGCAGCACGATGGCGAGCACCGCCGCCTTCAGCCCGAAGAACAGGGCGTCGATCGCGCCGACATCGCCATAGAGCGCGTAGACCAGGCTGAGCGCCATGATTGCGATCGCACCCGGCAGCACGAACAAGACGCCGGCGACGATGCCGCCGAGGGTGCGGTGCAGCAACCAGCCGACATAGACCGCGAGCTGCTGCGCCTCCGGCCCCGGCAGCAGCATGCAGAAATTGAGCGCGTGCAGGAACCGGGCGTCGCCGATCCAGCGCTTCTCCTCCACCAGGATTCGGTGCATGACCGCGATCTGCCCGGCCGGGCCGCCGAAGCTCAACAGCGCGACGCGGACCCAGACCCGCACCGCCTCGGCGAACGGAATCGCGGCGACACCGCGGGCCGGCCCATCGGCGCCGGTATTGTCGATGCCGCGATTCGTCATCCCTCTCCCCTCGCCGGTCAGGCGGCCGGCGGCCAGCCATGGGCCTCGCCCGCCGCCCGGCGCAGCCAGGCATAGAGCGCGTCGTAGACGATCATGCCATGGCGCAGCGCCTGGTGGTCGTCGTCGAAACGCGCGGACAGGCCGAGGGAGAGCGCCAGCAGCCCGGCCGCCTGGGGCGCCAGATCGGGCCGGCCGGTATCGGCGCCGCGCACGATCCGGGCGAGCGCGGCGAGCGCCAAATCGTCGAGCGCGTAGCGCTTCACGAAGGCGTCGAAGCTGCAGTCGTCGCCGTCATGGGTGAACTCGACCCCGGGCACGTCGAACGGCACCGCGCCGGTGCGCGACGCGGTCGCCACGACCTCGGCCGGCGGCACGAACAGGAAGCGGGCATCGGCGTCGACGAAGCGCCGGATCAGCCACGGGCAGGCGATGCGGTCGACCTTCGGCCGCTCGCGGGTGACCCAGGACGACGGCGCCTCGGGCCGCGGCTGCAGCGTCAGGCCGGCCGCGCGCCAGCCCTCGATGCCGCCTTCCAGATAGACCGCGGGGTGGCCGGCTGCGGCGAGCGCGGTGGCGACACCCTGGCTGACCTCGTGGCCATGGACGCAGTAGGCGACCACGGTGCGTCCGAGTTCGAGCCCGCCCAGCCAGTCGGCCAGGCGGTCGGGATCGCGCCGCAGCGACCACGGCAGCGCGGAGCCCGAGGCGCGATAGGCCGCCGCGCGGCGCACATCGAGGATCAGCGGGCGCTCGACGGGGTCGAGCCGGGCGAACAGGTCCTGGGGAGAGATGGCGTTGGTCAAGCGAGCCTCCTTCTCGGCGCGACGCGCCGGTGGAGGCAGAGCTTGGACGCGCGAGCCGCGTCTGACGGGGCGTCTGCCGCAGGCCCCGTCAGAAGTGTCTACGCCGGTTCGGCCGGCAACTCAAGCCGGCCGTCCGAGCGACCCTCTCGACTTCGCCGGCCGGATCGGGTTCGAATGCGCTGCGTCGAAATTGCCCGCTCCCCCAACTCCGATCCCGGGAACGCCCTATGAACGACACCGCCGAATTGATGGCGCGCCGCCGGCGCGCGATGGGATCGAAGCTGCACCTGTTCTACGATCCGCCGCTGCATCTGGTGCGGGGCGCGGGCGTGTGGCTGTACGACGCCGCGGGCCGCGCCTATCTCGACGTCTACAACAACGTGCCCCATGTCGGCCATTGCCACCGCCATGTGGTCGAGGCGATCGCGCGCCAGGCGGGCCGCCTCAACACCAACACCCGCTATCTCCAGACCGAGGCGCTCGACTACGCCGAGCGGCTCCGCGCTCTGCTGCCCCAGGGGCTCGAGGTCTGCGCCTTCGTCAACTCCGGCAGCGAGGCGGTCGACCTAGCCTGGCGGATGGCCCGGGCCGCTACCGGCCACGGCGGCGCCATCGTGATGGAGGACGCCTATCACGGCTGGACCGAGGCGGTGGACGCCCTGTCGCCGATCAGCGCGCCCGAGCGCCCGCTGCATGCTCATGTGCGCACCCTGCCCGCCCCCGGTGCCGGCAACACCGGCGCTCGCGACGCCGGCCGCGCCATCGCCTCCTTGGGCGAAGCGGGACTGGCGCCCGCCGCCTTCGTCATCGACCCGTCGTTCTGCACCAACGGCATCGTCGATGCGCCCGAGGGCTACCTCGTCGATGTGTTCGCCACGGTCAAGGCGGCCGGCGGGCTGTGCGTCGCCGACGAGGTGCAGGCCGGGTTCGGCCGACCGGGCAGCCATTTCTGGGGCTTCGAGACCCATGGCGCCGTGCCCGACATCGTCACCCTCGGCAAACCGATCGGCAACGGCTTCCCGCTCGGCGTCGTGGTGACCCGGCGCGCGATCATGGATGCCTTCATGGACTCCACGTCGTTCTTCAGCACCTTCGGCGGCAACAACGTCGCCTGCGCCGCCGGGCTGGCGGTGCTCGACGTGATCGGGGACGAGAAGCTGCAGGCGAACGCGGCGGCGGTCGGCGACCAGGTGAAGGACGGGCTGCTGCGGCTCATGGAGCAGCACAGCCTCATCGGCGCGGTGCGCGGCCGCGGCCTGCTGCTGGGGGTCGAGCTGGTCCGGGACCGGGTCTCGCGCGCGCCGGCGATCGCCGAGACCAAGAAGCTCATGAACCTGATGCGCGACGAAGGCGTGCTGGTCGGCAACGAGGGCCGGCACGGCAACGTTCTCAAGCTGCGCCCGCCGATGCCGTTCGGGCCCGACCACGCCGAGTTGCTGCTGGATGCGCTCGACCGCTGCCTGCGGCAGGCCTAGGCCGCGGCCCCCACTCAGCCCTTCGCCGCGCTGCGCCCGGCGACCGCGGCCAGCACCTCGTCGATCCTGGCCCGCGCCCGCTCGCAGTCGCGCGTGCTGCCGCCCAGGAACAGCCGGCCGGTGGCGCCGATCATCTGGACGTCGACGATGGTGATGCCGGGCGCCGCCTTCTCCGCCTCGTTGGCGGCGACCGAGGCGAACAACGCCGGCTCCAGTTCGTACAGCAGCAGCGACATGCCGGGCAGCAGCATCGAGGCTTCGCGCGTGCGATTGAGCACGATCGCGTGCTGGTCGGAGACGTCCTCGATGATATCCGAGAACAGGGTGCGCGGCTTCAGCTGGTCGCCGGCGCCGCGGCCGACTCCCTGGAGGATGGCGTTGCCCGCCTGCTTCAGCATCGCGAGATCGGCGGCATGCAGCTCGAGGATGCCGTATTGCCGCTCGACATAGAGCAGCCCCGGCTCCATGTCCGGCGCGTGCTTCAGCGCGAGGTCGCAGACCCGGTGGATGGCGAGCGCCGGCGCCACCTCGATGATCAGGCTGTGCTCGCCCTCCATCGGCGGGTAGCCGCGGGCGCGCGTCGGCGTCGCCATGTAGGCGGCGAACTGGCGCGCCAGCCCCTCGATCAGCAGATAGACTCGTAGCTCGGTCATGCCCGGCTCCTGCGGCCGCCCGCGATCCGCCGGTCGACCCGGTTCGGGCCGGCCGGCGCGCGGAGACGAGATCGACGGCCCCTACTTGCCGGGGGTGGTCGAGAAATGCTTCGACAGGTCCGGGTGCGGCCGCGGGATGACATGGACCGAAACCAGGGTGCCGACGCTGCTCGCCGCCTCGGCGCCGGCCTCGGTCGCCGCCTTCACCGCGCCGACATCGCCGTTGACGATGACCGCCACCAGCCCGTCGCCGACTTCCTGGCGCCCGACGATGGTGACGTTGGCGGCCTTCACCATTGCGTCGGCGCCGGCCAGCGCGGCGACGAAGCCCTTGGTCTCGATCATTCCGATTGCGTTGGACATCTCTCTGTCTCCGTTGCGTAGGTTGAGGGTCGATGGCGATTGGTCGGGGCGCCGGCCGGCTACTTCTTCGCCGGGGCGCCGGTGGCCGCGCCCGATGGCTGGTCGAGCGAGCCGATGATGAGCGCGTCGATCGGGATCTTGCCGCCGCCGAGCCAGGACGCGGCGGTCGAGCCGGTGACCACCAGCACCTCCTCGCCCTCGCCGCAGCCGAGCACGTCGAAGGCGACGATGCGACCGCCGCCGTGGAGCTCCACCTCAAGAAAGGCGCCCGACGGAACATGCTCGACGCGCTTGGTGGCCCAGTACCTGCCGATGACGTGACCGCGGATCATGGGCGTGTCCTTTCGATCGTGATCTTGAGGGCGCGGGCCTTGTCGCGGGCGAGCGGCGTCACCGCGACGTCCGGCCCGATATGGAGCACGGTGGTGCCGCGCGGCAGGCCGTCGAAGGTCTTTTCGCTGACCACGCCCTCCATGATCCGCGCCGGCCCCGCGGCGGCGCGTGGCGCGGCCACGCCGGATCGCGGCGCGGGCGCGGATCCTGCCGGCGCGTGGGATGCCGCCAGCCGGAACGGATGGCGCCCGCCCTCGATCGCCTGGCGGGTCGCGGGATCGGCGGCCAGCGCCAGCACGCTGCGGGCGAAGGCCGCGAGGTCGGCGTCGCCGGCGATGCGCACCACGGGCTCGGCCGGCGCGGTCCCGGCCGGCGCCGGCGCGGGCGGCGGGAGCTTGCCGCCCCTGGCCGCCGCCACCTCGGTGGCGATCACCTCGCGGATCAGGGCACGCAGCGTCGTCGGATCGATCATTCCTGCCTCACCTTGCCAGGGACGCCAGCGCCTGCTCGGCCGCGGCGGCGCCCATGCGCACGTCGGATTCCTCTCCGGACAGATAGACCCGCCCGGTCGCGCCGATCATCCGGTAGTCGATGATCTTGATCTCGGCCGTCTTCTCGGCAGCGTTGGCCGCCAGGATGGCGCAGGACGCCGGCTGCATCTCCAGCACGAACAGCGATTCCCCCGGCAGCACCATCGATCCCAGCTTGTTCCGGTTGATCAGGAAGGCATGCACCGGGTCGACCCGGGTCACGATCTTCGAGGCCAGGATCTGCGGCCGCATCGCGTCGCTCTCCTCGACGCCGAGCTCGTCGAGCACGGCGCGCGCCGCCGCCTTCACCGCCGCGGTCGAGCGCGCGTGGAACTCGAGGTAGCCGAACTGGCGCTCCACCACCAGGATGCCGCCGCCGACATCGGCGTGCTTCAGCGCGACATCGGTCGCCGGCTCGATGTCGAGGCCGGGCGCCACCTCGATGATCTGCGCCGCCATGTTGGTGCGCGGCAGGCGGCCGCGCATCCAGCTCGCCATGTAGCACAGCGTCTGCGGCTGCAGCTGGTCGATGAAGATGAAGGAGCGCAGCTCGGCCACGGCCTCAACTCCTCAAGGCCGTGCGCAGCTCGTCGAGCACGATGCGGCGGATTTCCTCGCGGATCGCATCGAGCTCGCCGCCCGGCGGCGCGGCCTGCTCGGCGCCTTCCTGCAGCTTGCCGAGGGAGATCGGCGCCTCGCGGCCGACCGCGAGCCGCGGCCGGTCGGTCCAGGACTCCAGCCCCGAGAAATCGCCGAACGCCTCGCTGGCCTCGTCGCTGTAGGCGATCCGGGTCCAGTTCACCAGGTGCTGCGGACCGATGTTGTCGCCGACCGAGGAGCGGCCGAAGAAGCCGGTGCCGATGGTGAAGGACGGCGCCAGATGGGTGGAGAAGCCGGCGGCGCCCTGGCTGCAGGGCGCGTTGACCACCACGCGCAGCGCCTTCACCGCGGCGCTGAAGGCCAGGATGTTGGCGGGCGTCCGGCTGTGGATGGCGGCGGAATGGCCGGCCCCGGACATCCGGATCATCGCCCGCGCGGTGGTGATGCCGGCCTCGACATGAGGCACTCGGACGAAGCCCAGCACCGGGCAGAGCTTTTCCTTCGACAGCGGCTCGTCGACCCCGACGCGGCCGATCTCGGCTACGATGATTTTGGTCGAGGCCGGCAGCCGCAGGCCGACGCGCTGGCCGATCTCGACCGCCGAGCGCCCGAGCGCCTCGACGTTGAACGTGCCCTTGCCGAACAGGTAGTCGCGCAGCAGCGCGGTCTCCTCCGGGCTCGCCACATGGGCGCCGCCGCGGCCGAAGGCGCTGAGCAGCCGGTCGGCGATCGCGGCTTCCGCCACCACCGCGCTTTCGTTGGTGCAGAGCACGGAATTGTCGAAGGATTTCGACAGCACGATGCGCTTGACCGCGGCGTCGATGTCGGCGCTGGCATCGACCAGCACCGGCGCGTTGCCGGGCCCGACCCCGATCGCCGGATTGCCCGAGCTGTAGGCGGCGCGCACCATCGGCGAGCCGCCGGTCGCCAGGATCACGCCGACCCGCGGCGATTTCATCACGTAGTCGATCAGCGGCAGGCTCGGTTGCTCGACCACCTGGATCACGCCGGCCGGCGCGCCGGCCCGCTCCGCCGCCTCGGCCATGGCGCGCACCGCCTCGACCGAGCAGGCCTTCGCCATGGGATGGGGCGAGATCACGATGGCGTTACGGGTGATGAGCGCCAGCATCACCTTGAAGAAGGCGGTGCAGACCGGATTGGTCGACGGCGTCAGGCCGAACACCACGCCGGCGGGGCGCGGCAGCTCGACGATCTTCTCCTCCGGGCGCTCGCGCTTGGAGCAGTAGTCGTGGCTGCGGTACAGCTCGTACATGCCGCGCGAGGTGATCTCGTTCTTGATCTTCTTGTGCTCGGCGACCCCGAAGCCGGTCTCCTTGACCGCCGCCGCGGCCAGCGCGCCCGCCTTGGCGAAGCCGGCCTCGGCCGCCGCGCGGGCGATCGCGTCGACCTCCGCATGGTCGTAGCGCGCGAACGAGGCCGCCGCCCATTGCGCGGTCTGCAGCATCAGCTCGGCGCTGCCGGTCAGGCGCTGCTCGCCGGCCAGGATCTCCTTGACGATGCTGTTCATGGCGCGCTCCCCGTCACGCCGCGCTGCGCCGGCGGGCGCGGCCATCGCCCAGGCACTCGGCCCGGGCCAGGCCGATGGAGCGCTCGACCCGCTCCAGCACCTCGTCGCAGAGATCGGCGGTCATCAGCACGCCGGGCTTGAACTGCAGCACCCTGGGATCGAGGGTCGAGAAGATCGCCCAGACGCCGTTCTCGTACAGGTGCTTCATCACCGGCTTGGCGCCCTCGGGGTAGTCGAACTCCAGCCCCATCACCACGCCGCACTGGCGGATCCCGACGAAGAAGTCGGAATACAGCTTCATGATCTCGTTGAGGCCGCTGGCCATGGTCTCGGAGATGTAGTTGACCATGGTCCTGACCTGGGGCCGCTGCAGGATCTCCAGGGTCTTCATGGCTACCAGGCAGCCGAGCTCGGCGCCGCCCATGGTCGACATGTGGCCGAAGCCGTCCTCCTTGAGCCAGCCGGCATAGGGCTCGCGCACCACGACGCAGGCGATCGGGTACATGCCGCCGCAGATGCCCTTGCCGGTCACCAGGATGTCCGGGGTGATGCCGTAGCGCTGGTAGCCCCACATCTCGCCGCAGCGCATCAGCCCGGTCTGCACCTCGTCGGCGATGTACAGCGCGTCGTAGCGCTCGCACAGCTTCTTCACCTCGGCGAGATAGCCGGGCAGCGGCATCGGGAAGCCGTAGGTGGCCGGAATCGTCTCCATGATCACCGCCGCCACGTCCTTGGCCTTCAGCGCGTCCTCCATGGCATTCAGGTCGTTGAACCGCACATGGGTGAACTCGTCCGGCCGGTCGGACAGGAACAGCTTGGAGAAGCGGTCGGCGCCGGCCGCCACGGCGAGGCCGGTATGGCCATGATAGGCGTTGAAGATCGAGACGATCTTGCGGCGCTGCTTGGCGTGGCGCGCGGTCTTGATGGCGATGTCGATCGCCTCGCCGCCGCCCGAGCCGTACATGGTGTATTTGAGGTCGCCGCCGCAGATCTCTGCCAGCATCTCGGCCAGCGCGGTGCGGCCGAGCGAGGGGAAATGGTGGTTTCCCATGTCGAAGCGCTGGGTGCCGCGATGCAGCACCTCGACCAGCTCGGGATGGCGGTGGCCGATATTGTAGGTCCCGCCGTTCAGGTGCAGGTCGATCAGCCGGCGCCCGTCCATGTCCCACAGCAGGTAGCCTTCGCGCCGGTCGATCACCAGGTCGACGCCCATGTTCTGCCACGCCTGGGTCTTGCCCGGGTTCCAGAACGTCTTGGACTTCTCGATGAACTCCTGCTTCTCAGCGCTCTGCATTCGGAGTGCTCCTCGCGGGCGATGTCCCCGCATGTTCGTCAGCCGTCACGTGGCGTCGCCGGTCCGGCCGCGGATCAGCCGAAGCGGCCGAGATAGCGTTCGGCAAGCTCGCAGGTCTGGATCGAGTAGGCCGGCCCTTCCTGCTTCGCCAGATCGGTCTCGGCATGCGAGCCGATCCAGGCGAACAGGGTCATCCGGCGCAGCATGACGAAGGTGAACAGCTCGTTCTCCTCCGCCGCAGACAGCTCGCGCACCCGGCGATAGCCTTCCATCCAGGCGCCGAGCAGTTCGTCGAGGTCGGGCCGGTGCTCGATGAAGCTCACCGCGGTCGCCGCGTCGTACAGGTACCAGCCGAGCCCGCTGTCGTCGAAGTCGATCACCCGCGTGTCGCCCTGGTGCACCAGCAGGTTGGCGAGGCGGAAATCGGCGTGGATCAGGCCGAAGCGCTCAGGCGCCTGGCCGAAATCCCGCAGCCGCGCCTCGATGGTGTCGACCAGGCGCTGCAGCAGCGGCAGGCGATCCGGCGTCGCATCCGGGCCATTGCGCCACGGACCCCAGTTCGGGGTGGCGCCCAGGCTGTGCTCGAAGTCCCAGCGCAGCCGCTCGAAATAGGGCGGGCGCTTCCAGGTCTGCGAGTGGTTGTGGGTGCGCGCGGTCACCTCGCCGAGCTGCTTGAACGGCTCGATCAGGTTGTCCTGGCACGGCTCCTCGCCGTCGATGAACTCGAACAGGACGCAGTTGCGCGGGCGCGGCAGGGCGGGATGCGTCACCGTCTGGATATCGGCGCCGTCGCGCCCGGGAATCGCCTGGGGCGTCTTCACGCCGGCCTCGCGCTGCAGGGCGCGCATCCAGGCCAGCTCGCTGCGGATGCCGTTGACGCTGTGATAGTCCTCGCGGTGGACGCGCAGGACGACCGGCCGCTCGGCCGCGACCGGCTCGACCCGGTAGGTGGCGTTCTCCGACAGGTTCATCAGCCGCAGCGACGCGCCGTCGAGCCCCCAGCGGCTCAGCGCCGCGCTGGCGAGCCTTTCGAGGCCGCACAGAAGTTGGTCGTGGCTCAGCACGCTTCGCTCTCCGGACAGGCCGGCCCGAGATCCGCTGCCCGGCCTCCGATTCCACCCTCGGACGTCCGCGCAGGCTCGCATTCCGTCATCGGCAGCTTAGGGCGGGTTCCGGCTTCGGGCTTGACCGCAGGCCAGCCGGAATTGACAGGCCCGGACCGCCCGGCTTGATCGCTGCCAGGGCCTGTGCAAGCATCCCCTGCTCCGTCCGAAAGCGGGCCCCGTCAGGCAGGCACCCCTTGGCAATTTCCGGATTCGACGCCCTTGCGCAGTTGGATCGAAGCGGCGACGCTTCGCTGGACGGCGCCGCGCCGGTCGTGCTGGCCTCGGCGGCCACCGGGATCGTCGATTTCATCAACCGGCATGGCGGCGATGTCGACGCCATCTTCGGCAATGCCGGGATCGCCCCGGACCTCGCCGGCTCCCCCACCCTGAAGCTCCGCCTGCGCTCCTATTGCGACCTGTTCGAGGAGGCGTCGCGGCGCACCCAGCAAGACAATTTCGGGCTCTGGTTCGGCAACCAGTTCCGGCCGCGCAGTCTCGGCATGTGGGGCTATGCTGCGATCTCGTCGCCGACCGTGGGCAGCGCCCTGGAGAACCTCACCGGCCTGTTTCGCTATCACCAGGAGGCCTCGATCCTGCGCCTGGTGCCGAGCGCCGACGGCCTGATCCGGCTGGAGTACCAGATCGTCTCGCCGGAGATCCTGTGGCGGCGGCAGGACGCCGAGCTCTCGCTCGGCATGTTCCTGAACGTGATCCGCGAGGGCTGCGGCTCGCACTGGGCGCCCGAGGAGGTGCATTTCGAGCACCCCAAGCCGCAGCTCTGGCAGGATCACGAGACCGCCTTCGACGCCCCGGTCTATTTCGGCCAGCCCTGCAATGCGCTGGTGTTCCGGCCGGCGCTGCTGGAACGGCCGATGCCGAGCCGCGACCTGGCGCTGCTCGCGGTCATGCAGACCTGCCTGGAATCCCTGGGCTCGCGCGGCCGCGGCAGCGACGGCCTGTTCGACCGGCTGACCTCGATGATCCGCATCCGGCTGCCCGACGGCTATCCGACCCTCGAGCAGACCGCCGGCGAGCTGCGGGTCTCCACCGCGGTGGTCAGCCGCGAGCTGGCCGATCACGGCCTCACCTACAAGGACGCCGTCGAGGCCATCCGGCGCGGCCTGGCCAAGGTCTATATCGAGCAGCGCCAGCTGCCGCTCACCGAGATCGCCTTCCTGCTCGGCTATTCCGAGCTGAGCGCCTTCAGCCGCGCCTTCAGCCGCTGGATGGGGGTCTCGCCGCGCGCCTATCGGCGCTCGACCAGCCGCCACTGAGATACCGACCGCGCGATCGCGAAGGGTGCCGCCTCAGGCCTGCGCCAGTGCCTCGAGGGATTCCGGCAGAATCTGGCCGCCGTCGACGATGATGGTCTGACCGGTGATGTAGGCCGCCTCCTTGGAGGCGAAGAACAGCGCCGCGTGGCCGATGTCTTCGACTCTGCCGAGGCGCTGCAGCGGCACCGACGCCGCCATGGTCTTCAAGTAGGCCTCGCCCAGGCCATCGAGGCCTTCGGTCACGATGTTGCCGGGCAGCACCGCGTTGACCGTGATGCCGTACTTCGCCAGTTCGATGCAGGCGGTGCGCATGAAGCCGAGCTGCCCGGCCTTGGTCGCGCCGTAATGCGACCAGCCGGGAAAGCCGGTCACCGGCCCGGTGATCGACGAGGTCAGCACGATGCGCGCCTGCGCGCTCTTCTTGAGATACGGCACGCAGGCCTTCACCGACAGGAAGGTGCCCTTGAGATTGGTGTCGACCACCTCGTCCCACTGCTCGGGCGACATATCCTCGAGCTTGGCCTGCGGAAAGATGCCCGCGTTGGCGCACAGCACGTCGATGCCGCCATGGCGCTCGGCCGCCGTCTTGGCCGCGGCTTCCATCTGCGCGAACTTGGTGACGTCGGCCGAACAGGCCGAGGCCTCGCCGCCCGCCTTGATTAACTCCTGGGCCGCGGCCTCTGCGGCCTTCAGGTCGCGTGCGACCACCAGGACCCTGGCGCCGGCCTGCGCGAAAACCCCGGCGATGCCCTTGCCGATGCCCTTGCTGGCACCGGTGACGATGACCGACTTGCCCTTCAACGACGATGTCACCATGCGACTTCTCCCTTCGCGATCTCGTGCAGGGGCTACCTGCTTGCTCAGCTCGCCTCCGCGCCACGGGCGCGCCGGACGAACAGGATGACGCCATAGCCGCCCAGCAAAAGGACGGCGGCGCCGATGGTTGAAACCGTGCCGAGAACGGGAACGCCCGGGGTGTAGCCGGCGACCATCTTGGCGTAGAGATACTCCGGCACGGTGGTGTCGGCGCCGGTGGTGAACAGCGACAACGGGAAATTGCCCCAGGACAGCAGGAAGGCGAACAGCGAGCCCGAGAACAGCCCCGGCCACAGCACCGGCAGCGTCACCTCGCGCAGCACCTGCCAGCGCGAGGCGCCGAGATCGAAGGCCGCTTCCTCGAGCGCCGGGTCGAAGCTGTAGACCTGGATCGAGATCACCAGAGTCACCACCGGCACCACCCAGACCAGATGGGCGAAGGCCGCGGTCTTCCAAGACAGTTCGAGCCCGATGGCGTTGAACCACAGCAGCAGCGCGAGCCCCAGCACCGACTGCGGAAAGAAGATCGGCAGCAGCACGATCTTCTGGAACAGCGAGCGCCCATTCCAATTGTAGCGCGCGAAGGCCAGCGCGCCGAAGAAGCCGATCACCACGGAGACCACGGTCACGATCAGCGCGATGCTGACCGATGTCGACAGGAGCTGGCGGATTTCGAACGAGGCGAAGGTCTTGTCGTACCAGACGAGGCCCCATTTCGCGATCGGGAAGGTGAAGTAGCGGCTGGTGCCGAGCGAGGCGAGCAGCCCGCAGACCGACGGCAGGTAGAGAAACACGACGATCGCCAGCGCCCAGGCCCAGAGCAGGGCCTTCATCCACGGTGCCGTCTGTCCGCTCATCTGGCCCCCCTCACCGCCGGCCGAGAATGCGGTCGAGATCGAACCGGCGCAGCACGGTCAGCACCAGCCCGCCAACCACCAGCATCAGCAGCACCGAGAGCGCGGCGCCCAGCGGCCAGTTCTGCGCATAGGTGAAGGCGGTCTCGATGTCGTGGGTGATGACGATGACCGACTGTCCGCCGAGTACCTTCGATTCGGCGATGGCGCCGACCGCCAGCACGAAGGTGAGCAGGCAGCCGATGACCATTCCGGGCATCGCGAGCGGCAGCTCGACTTCACGGAATATCTGCAGCCGCGACGCGCCGAGATCGCGCGCCGCCTCGGTCACCTCCTTCGGGACCATCGAGATGCCGAGGGTCATCGGAAACAGCATGAAGGGCAGGTAGACGTAGACCATGCCGAACACGATCATGCCCGGGGTGAACAGCCCGCTGTCGATCTCGATGTCGAACAGCGCCTTGAGCGTGCCCGGCAGCACGCCACCCTTGATGAAGAACAGGATCCAGCCATAGAGCCGCAGGTTCTCGGACACGAACAGCGGCAGGACCATGAACAGGGTCACGAGGTTGGCCCAGCGCCCGAACACCTTGGCGAGGCCGTAGGCGGCCGGGTAGCAGATCACCGCCAGGATCGCGGTGGCGGCCACCGCGAGGCCGATCGACCACAGGAAGGACAGGTAGTAGGTCTCGGTGACGATGGTCTCGTAGTTGTCGAGCACCGGCGCCTGCCACAGGTCGAAGGTCCGCGGCGGCACGAAGCTGAACCAGACGACCGCCAGCAGCGGCGCGGCGAACCCCACCAGCAGCAGCACGGCGAGCGGCAGCGCGTGCCGTCGTCCGGGCGCCAGCAGGAAGGGGAGGCCCGGCGTCATGCTCAGTCCTCGACCAGGATGGAGTCGTGCGCGTCCCAGCCGATCAGCACCTCGTCGTCGAGACGCCCGCCATAGGCCTGCTGGCGCAGCTTCTCGACGATGAAGACGTGATTGCCGACGCGGACCTGATACTGGATGCGCGAGCCGAGCGCGTACTCATTGTACAGCTTGCCTTTGAGACAGTTGTCCGCGTCTTCCGGGCGCTCCAGGAATCGCATGAATTCCGGCCGCACCACCAGGTGTCCGGCGGTGAAGCCGGCGGGAATGCTCTGGACGGCGAAGCTGCCCTCCGGCGACGCGGCGACGACGCGACCGCCGGCGCCGGCGCGCACGTCGACCACGTTGACCTCGCCCATGAACTCGGAGACGAACTTGTCGATCGGCTGCACGTAGATCTCGTCCGGCGTACCGACCTGCACCAGCCGCCCCTGGCGCATGACCCCGATGCGGTCGCTCATCAGCATCGCCTCTTCAAGGCTGTGGGTGATGTAGACGAAGGTCTTGCCGGTCTCGCGATGGATGTCCTTCAGTTCCTTCTCCAGGGTCTTGCGCAGCTTGTAGTCGATCGCCGACAAGGGCTCGTCGAAGAACAGGATCTGCGGGTCGTAGGCGAGCGCCCGGGCGAGCGCCACGCGCTGCCGCTCGCCGCCCGAGCATTTGGTGACGTTCTTGCCGTAATAGCCCTCCGGCAAGCGAAGCTGGGCCATGAGCTGCAAACAGCGCGCGCGCCGTTCGGCGGGAGCCGTGCCGCGGATCTTCATCGGGAATTCGATGTTTTGCCCGACGCTCTTGTGCGGAAACAGCGCCAGGGACTGGAACACCATGCAGGTCGGGCGCCGGTTCGCCGGCAGGTCGTTGATGACCGCGCCGTTCAGGCTGATCTCGCCCGCGCTCGGCGCCTCCATGCCGGCCAGCATGCGCAGCAGCGTGGTCTTGCCGCTGCCGCTCGGGCCGACGATGGTGAAGAATTCGCCCTCGGCGACGTCGAGGTCGATACGGTCGACGGCGGTCAGTCCGCCGAACACCTTGGTCACGCCGCGCAGCCGCAGGAAGGACGCACGTCCGGTTGCCCCATTCATGACGACGTAGCCGCCCCCAACGAATCTATTCGCGCCCTCCCGCACGGCCGCGTCCCGCCCGCCGCCGGGGCACGCCTGCATCGCACGCTCTTGGTTTCGATGATGCGCCCGGACCGCCCGGCCTGCAAACCCCACGCTGCAAGTCCGGTGGCGGTTGCCTACCGGCACCGGACCGCCCGCCGCCGTTGCCGCCCCGGAATTACGCCGAGGCACGCAGAGGTTGGGCGAACGGTCCGAACCGGCGCTTTCCGTCAGCCGCCCTATGCGTCGCGCTTGGCGGCATTCATGACGTCGAGCAGCTTCTCGTAGTCCGGCACGATGTCGTACTCGGCCGAGCGCGCCATCTCCTCCTCCAGGCTGTCCCACTGGATCGCGTCCAGCTCTTCCGCGGTGAACAGCTTGAAGCAGTCCGAATTGCCCATCTGGGTCACCGGGTTGAAGGTGCCCTCGGCGAAGGCGACGGTGTGCGCCACCTCGGGGTCCTGGACATAGGCGAGGAACTCCTCGGCCAGCGGCGAAAGCTGCGGATTGTTGACCACCGAGGTGACCTCGATCCAGGCCACGCCGCCCTTGCCGCCTTCCATCGGGCCGCGCAGCGGAGTGATGCCACGGATCTGGGACTGGCCGTCGGCGCGCGCCGGCGAGGCGGAATAGGTGCCGCCGGTCATATGGAAGTCGATCTCGCCCGACACCAGCGCCTGGTTCATGGTGGCGATGTCGCCGATCAGCTTGGCGCCCTTGAACACGGTCTTGGCGGTTTCACCGAACTTCGCCACCTGCTCGTCGCTGTGCTCGACGAATGGGTCGAAGCCGGCGATCAGGCAGAGGTCGAACACGTTCCAATCGTCGGATTCGAGAATGCCGAACTTGCCGGCATTGGCGGGGTCGATGAACAGATCCCAGCCCTGATCCTCGGCCGTCGCGCGGCTGATCTTGTCGGTGTTGACCACGTAGCTGTAGGGACCGAACCGCTGGGTCATGCCGAGCAGATCCTTTCCGTCGTCGCTGATCGCCCATTTGTAGGGCGGCTTGAAGGCCGGCAGCATCGAGTTGAACATGGGCTCGAACCGGGCGCGGTCGAGCGGCTTGATCAGCCCCTCCGGCGCCATGATCTTGCGCGCCCAGGGATTGTTGACGTTGATCAGGTCCCAGACATTGGTCTCGCCGGCGCGCAGCCGGTTGATCATGGTCGGATCGTTGGTGAGCGATTCCGCCTTCACCGTGGCGCCTTCCGACGACCGGAAGGGATCGAGCACCTGGGCCGAGTTGTAACCCTCCCAGCACAGGATGTTGAGTTCCTTCTCGCGGGCCGCATGGGCCCATTTGGCCCGCCCCGTCAGTGCCGTGGTTCCAGCCGCCGCAACCGCGGCGACCGCCGCCGATTGCTGCATGAAATTGCGCCGGGACAGCTTTTTGCTGAACATCGTTGTCTCCCCTGTTTCCGGACCCGGCCAGCGGCGTTCCGCCGTGGTTCCGCGCCCTATATCGCGTGGCCTGCGCAGCCATTCTTGCACGCTGGCCCGCCACCGCCTAGACCGGGCCGCCAGCAGGCACGAGCCTGCACGCTAAGCCCTTCGCCGCCCACGATCTTGACATCTGCGCCCGCGATCTTGACAGGCCCTTCCCGCCACGGTGCCGCGCGGCCCTCGCCGGACCAGGGACCAGGCGTCGGCCGGCCGGTTCCAGCGGGTTTCGACGCGAATCCTGAACGGTTGGTCAATATCCGCGCGCAGCCACGATCCGCTTCGCAGTGGTTGCAGAGCGCCGGCGGCCTTGCAGCCATGCCGGCAGTCCGCAGCCCCGGGGCCGGGGCCGGGATCGTCACGCCAGCTTCATCATCGCCTTGAGCTCATCGGCGGAACAGACGTGGCAGTAGATCATGTTGATGATCTCGAGCTCGCGCCGGTGCAGCTCGTCCGCGCCCGCCGCGCAGCAATCCTCGACCACCACCACGTTGTAGCTCTCGTCCGCCAGGCTGCGCACGGTCGAGGACACGCACTGGTCGGTGAAGATGCCGACGCACACCACGTTCCTGATCCCGAGATTGTGCAGGATCAGGCGCAGGTTCGTCCCGGTGAGCGCGCTGTCGGTGGTCTTCGTGACCACGATCTCGTCGCCGACCGGCTGCAGCGCCGGGACCAGCTGGGACGGCGGCTCGTCCTTGGGCAGCAGCAGGTTGTTCCAGCCCGGCATCTTCTGGCTCAAGGAGCGGTCGCGCCCGTCGCGGGTCTGGCAGGCGATGCGCGCGAACAGGCATTCGATGCCGCAGCGGCGGAACAGCCTCAAGAGCTCCGTCGTCCGCGGAATGACGGTCTCGCGCATGCGCGCGTGAAACGGTTCCCACTTGTCGTACTCGGCCCGCGCCGCCTCGTCGAGGGTCGCGCGATCCGGCCGCGCGAGATAGGTGTTCTGCACGTCGATGACGAGCAGCGCGGTCTCGTGATGCGGCAGGTTCAGGTCCGCGGGCTCCGGTGCGCCCTCGTAGTAGAAGGACCGGTTGCGCTTCTTCCAGCTCTCCACGCGCGTCTTCCCATCCGATGTTGGCTAGCCATTCGTGGCAGGCGCGAGCTTGTCAGTGCCACGGGAAGCTGGCAAGCCGCCGCGGGCCGTCACATACGCCGCCACGGCGGCGATTTCCGCCGGCTGCAGGCGCAGGCCAAGCTTGGTCCGCCGCCAGACGATGTCGTCGACCGACATGGCCCATTCCGTCTCGATCAGGAAATCGACCTCGCGCTGATAGAGGTCGAAGCCGAACAGGATGCCGAGGGCATCGAGCGTTGCGACCCCGGCGAGCAGGTCGCGCGCCCGGCTGCCATAGAGCCGCACATAGCGCCGCAGCAGCGATGCCGGCAGGAAGTCGAAATCGCTCCGCAGCGCCGCCTCGAACGCCGCGCGCCCGTCGGTGCCGAAATCGCCGCCCGGCAGGGTGTCGCTGCGGGTGCGGCCCGGCTTCGGCAGCGGCAGGAAGCGGCCGAGCTCGGCCATGGCGTGCTCGGCGAGGCGGCGATGGGTGGTGAGCTTGCCGCCAAACACGGTGAGCGCCGGCGCCGCGCCGGGCGCCTGGTCGATCTCGAAGGAGTAGTCGCGGGTCAGGGTCGACAGATCGCCGTCGCGGGCGCCGCCGACCTCGAACAGCGGGCGCACCCCGGAATAGCTCCACACGATGTCCGCGCGCCGCACCGGCTTGCGCAGGTACCGGTTCACCTCGCCGATCATGTAGTCGATCTCCTGGTCGGAGATCGTCACCTTCTCCGGCGCCTCGTTCCACGGCTCGTCGGTCGTGCCGATCGAGGTGAAGTCGCCCTCGTAGGGAAACGCCTCCATCAGCCTGCCGTCGCGGGTCTGCAGGAAATAGCCGTGGTCGCCCTCCCACTGGCGCGGCACCACGATGTGGCTGCCGCGCACCATGCGCAGCCGGCGGCTGGTGGCGACCCCGGCCAGGGTCTTGCCGACCTCGATCACCCAGGGTCCGGCGGCGTTCACCAGCGCCCGGGCCGCGATCTCGCCGGTCTCGCCGCTGCGGGTGTTTTCCAGTTCGATCCGCCACAGCGCGCCGGCGCGCCGCGCGGCGCGCAGCCGGTGGCGCGGCAGGATGCGGGCGCCCTGGGCCTGGGCGCCGAGCAGATTGGCGATCACCAGCCGGGCGTCGTCGCCGCGGCAGTCGGAATACGCGAAGCCATGCCTGAACCCGGGCTTCAGGGCGGCGCCGTAGAGATGGCTGGCGAAATCGATCGACTCCGAGGCGGCCAGCAGCTTGCGCCGCGCCAGGTGGTCGTAGAACAGCAGGCCGAGGCGGATCATCCAGCGCGGCCGCAGGCCGGGCACATGCGGCAGCACCAGGCGCAGCGGCCACACCAAATGCGGAGTCCGGCGCATCAGGATCTCGCGCTCCTTCAGCGCATCGCGCACCAGCTTGAAGTCGTAGGTCTCGAGATAGCGCAGGCCGCCATGGATCAGCTTGGAGGAGCGCGACGAGGTGCCCTCGGCGAAGTCCTGCATCTCGGCGAGCGCCACGGCGAGGCCGCGCCCGGCGGCGTCGCAGGCGATCGCCGCGCCGTTGATGCCGCCGCCGACGACGAACAGGTCATAGGTCTTCTCGTGGATGGAAATGATCCGGTTCCCTGCCTCAGCCGCCGCCCGCGCCGGGCCGGCGATCGATCGCCAGCAGGGCCTCGGCGGCGGCGCGCCAGTCGCGATAGCCGGCGTCCCAGCGCGGCGTGGCCTCGGCCCGCGGCTCGACCATGCGCGACGCGATCACGATCCGCCTGAGCTCGGCGAGCCCCGACCACAGCCCGGCCCCCAGCCCCGCCATCAGCGCCGCGCCATAGGGCGTCATCGAGTCGAATTCCGCCAGCGCCAGGGGCCGCCGCAGGATGTCCGCCTGCAGCTGCATGAGATACGCCGACCGGGTCGGCCCGCCATCGACGCGGACCGTGGCGACGGCGCGGCCGGTCGCCCGCTCGACGGTCTCGATCAGGACGCGGACCTGATAGCACAGCGCCTCGATTCCGGCGTGGCAGATCTGTCCCTGCCCGGTCGCCTCGGACAAGCCGAACAGCCCGGCCTTCACGTCGGGTCGCCACCACGGCCCGGCCAGGCCCTGGAAGGCCGGGATCAGCACGACGCCGTCGCTGCCGCCGGCCTGCTGCGCCAGTTCCGCCACCGCGCGACCGCCGCCAGCGAGGCCGAGCCGCGCCGCCAGCCAGTCGAAGATCGCGCCGGCATACATGATGAAGCCCTCCAGCGCGTAGCAGGTCTGGTCGAGCTGCCAGGCGATGGTGCGGATCAGCCCGTCGTCGCGGCCGGTATCGAGCTCGGCGCCGGTGTTGTGCCAGATGAAGGCGCCGGTGCCGTAGGTCACCTTCATCTCGGCCGCGTCGAAGCAGCCATGGCCGAACAGCGAGGCCTGCTGGTCGCCGAGCGCGGCGGTGATCGGGATCTCGGCGCCGAGATGAGCGGCGGTCGCGCGGCCGAACGACCCGGCCGAGCGGCGCAGCTCCGGCATCCGCCCGAACGACAGGCCGAACAGCTCGGCCAGTTCCCCGTCCCAGGCGACCTTGCGGATGTCGCACAGCATGGTGCGCGCGGCGTTGCCGGCATCGGTGGCGTAAGTCCCGCCCCCGGTCAGCTTCCAGATCAGCCAGCAATCGACCGTGCCGAACAGCAGGTCGCCGCGGCGCAGGCCGGCGGCGATCTCCGGCCGCTGCGCGAACAGCCATTTCAGCTTCGCCGCGGTGAAGGTGGGATCGAGGCTGAGCCCGGTGCGCTGGCGGATCAGCGCGGCGGTCGCGGGATCGCCCAGGCCCGCGATCTCGTCGCCGCCGCGCCGGCATTTCCAGACGATGGCGGGGAGCGCCGGGCTGCCCGTGCGGCGGTCCCAGACCACCAGGGTCTCGGTCTGGTTGGCGATGCCGAGGCCGAGCACGTCGCCGGGCCCACGGCCGGTCGCCTCGAGCACCTCGCGGGCGCAGGCGACGACGTTCGCCAGCATCGCTTCCGGGTCCTGCTCGACCCAGCCGAGCTGCGGCGACTGGCTGGCGAGCGGGCGGCTCGCTTCCGCCAGCACATGGCCGTCGGAATCGAGCGCCACCACCTTGGTGTTGGTGGTGCCCTGGTCCGCGCCCAGGACGATGCCGCATTCCCTGCCCATCGCTGCCCGCCGCCTCGCCCTTCCCCCCGCGGCCCTCTCGCGGGGCCGTTGCCGGGCGCAGGGTAGGTCGCGGGTACGGCGCGATGCAAGGCAGGGCATTCAGACCATGCCGCGTCGGGCGCGATGGGCGCGCTGATCGCCGGCAAGGCCGGCGCGATGTCGATCAATGATGAGGCGAGAATGGTAGCGGAGGAGGGACTCGAACCCCCGACACGCGGATTATGGGGCTTGCGGCAACTTGGCATTATGTATCTGACGGTTAGCAACTTGGCGCTACCAGCCGATGTCACCCCAAAGGGGGTAGACCACCTGTGATGGGCAGGTCCTGTTTCGACAAGCCCGAAGCTGTCCACCCTACTTGTAGCGCACAGCCCGCTGCTCCAGCCACTGCAGTCGCCGGTCAGTTTCCAGGCGTTCGTCGGCCCCGATGATTCGGTCAAGCACCTCCCCGAGGTCCGTCATCTGGCCACGGCTTTCTGGTCCACAAATCGTCCACAGCAGCTCAAGCGTCTCTCTCGGGAACTGCTCAGGTACTTCCGAGGACTCGATGAAGTGGAGGCTTGCCCAGTCAGCGTCGAACGGCCTCAAGTATGGCTTGATCGTTTCGAGCGCTTCCGGAAATGCGTTCCCCGCACTTACGCACGTCGCCGCCAAGTCCTCGGTCAGACGCGAGTTCAGGTATTCTCGCTCGGGCGGCCAAACGGCCTTAAACAAGGGGCCTACGCCCGTTCGCCACGCCGCCGCTGGCCCGCATTCTAGCCCCCTCACCCAGGCCCGCATACACTCGGCCGCGCCTTCGCGAATGCTGTTGCCAGCAGTTTGCAGGGTCTTCCTCGCCTCTTCCGCTGAAAGGCCCCAATCTACCCGCCCCTGTGTAAGGAAGCTGCTTAGCACTGGCATAAGCACTCTTGATGCCACATGCGCAGCTGCGGGCGCCTCGGCTCCACTTTCCTCGGCACCTTTCAGAACAGCGTACTTGAAAGCCGCTGTCGCTCCTGCACCGAGTTCCGAATACTCCAGCATCACCGCTCTTAGTGCGGCGCCGTAGCGGTCATCCAGAAGGAGCCATGGAAGGAAATACCGCTCTGCATCGCGTGGGCTGATAGACCAAACGAACCCCGAGTTCTGTGCGCAGGAACCACGCGCGAGACGGCCAGCGCCGCTTTCAGATCTCAACAGTGTGCGTAAGCGCACTTCATCCTCGGGAGACACCTGCTGACCGGCCTTCCGCTGCTCATCAATCGCAATCAGCAACTCCTCTGCCAGCCGTCCAGCGCCCGAGTTAATCACGCGAGAGAAGAATGCGTCGGCGTCATCCCAGTCCTCGCTCTCCTCTTCAGCGTCGGCAGCCTTCCACAGCCGATCCCACCAGCCGGGCCCGAGGCGAACACCCAGAACGCGAGCCGTCCGAAGCAGGTCCGCTATGGGTCCAACAAGACGTTGAAGGACAGCCTCACTTGCTCGCTCGAACAGAGCGAATACCCTTTCAGTCAAATCGGCTAGGCGAGCCTTCTTCGCATCGTCCTGGTTGTCGGCAGGAGCAGAAAGTGCTGCAAGCAGGTTCTCCCAGAGTGGGGCATCCCCGATTTGAGGTGCAGCCTCACCGAAACTCGCCAATGCTCCCGCAGGGTCCGATCGACAATACGCGCCCCAGCCTTCTTGAGCATCCGGATCTGTGCTCGCAGTTAGCTCACGCGCGACCTGCAATCGGTTCTCGGGGCTTGCCGCGCGTATCGGTGCGGGATCTCCAGCCACCCATCGCACTTCGCCTGACCAGATGCGGAACAGGTCCTGCTCCTCGAAGTCTCGGTCCAGGTACCTATGCCGCTCCTTGAGCTCTTCGAGAGCGCGTCGCCCCGGTGGGGTCAGCACCCCCGCGCGATTGAGCGCAGAGAGCCGAAGCCAGGCAGCACTGTCTCGTGCAGAGGGACGCCAATCGGTCTGATCGGGCTCCGGCCCGCCCTTCTCGGTGTACAGCGTTGCTGCCTCGCTAGCGATCCTTTCGACGATGCGCTCGACGAGCAGTGGAGATGCCTCTGATAGCTTCTCGGCCATGAGCAGAACTAGCTCACGGCGAATTGCCCAGAAGTCATCCTTGGACATAGCCATCACGGCATCGGCAACTTCGTCCGGAGAAAACAGATCGGCTGTTCTCAGGGCATGCAACCACAACCGCTGCCCTAGCCGGTTAGGAAGGTCGCGCCACCTCTCTGCCCAGTATCGGGCGGCCGATCTGTCTTGCTGCCCGAGCTTTGGCAGCAAGTCTGCGAGGAGCCTAGCCAGGTACAAGGCGCCGTCGCGGTGCCTATTCTGTTGATGGTCTTCTATCGACGGAACATCATAGTCTGTCGCGTCCCACCCCTCGCGAACAAGCGAGGCATCTCTGGCCAGCTCAAGTGTCGACTTCAGCTCATCTGTAGCAATCTCGATGAGGCGCTCGCAGCGGTCAGCCAATCCAGTTAAGGCCGCGACAAGCTCCGGCAGACTGCCGCGATCTACGACCTCCAAGCGTCGTCGAACGAGATCACTGACACTCGTCGGCTCGGCGGCCGCATCCTCCCCCTCGCCGCGCCACGGCTTTTCGACCACAAGTTGGGGCGTCAGCAGCCGGACAGCGCGCCGAAGATCCTGATCGAGAAAGTTTCCCCGTCGAATGAGTGCCCGGATGGCGTGTGCGGTATCCGAGATGCCCGTGTACTGGCTCGATCGATCCCGCGCCAAGAGACGCCAGACGCGTATCCAAACTGGAGGCGCATCAGGCTGACGGCTAAGACAATCTTCCAACGCCTTTCCGAACTCCACTCCATACCGGCGTCGCCAGTCAATCGCTGCGTAAAGCCGTTCCCGGTCTGTCCAGGCGCGGCTGCACCAAGACGTCAATACACGAACTGCATCCTCCTTCGACCAAAGCTCCCTCGCGATCAGATGATCAAACCAAGCCGGCTCCCGAACACTCTCAAGAACTACGTCCCAGAGGTCACGGCGACCTTGCAGTAGCCAAGTTGCAGCGTCGAGTTCGGACGGAGACGCCTCAGCAAAGGGCCGGGCTAGAATCTCAGCAGTTTGACGGCGGCGATTGACCTTGGGCCGCTCGATGAGCTCAGCCAGGGCTGCCAAGTCCAGCCACAGGACCGAATGGTCCTCGTCTCCTTGAGGAGTCTGTTGGCGTCGGTACGCAAGCGGGTGCACCGCAAGCGCCTTCCAGGCATGCCCCGCTCTCCCGTCGCCCTCACCGACAGCGTCAAGGGCATAGACCGGCCGAAGGTCTGTGAAGCGAGTCCGGTCAGCTTCAAGGACGTTCAGGAAGTACCTGACTGGAGCGTCGCCAGCTGAGTACCCAACCAGCACCAGAGTGCGGCACCGCGCCAGATCGAATAAGAAGCGTGCCGCCCAACCTGATCGCATGTAGGCATCGCCGTACTCGGCACTGGTGAGTACAAGATCGGTCGAATCGAGGCGTAGGTCAGGATCGGCGAGGCGGCCGTGGAGGTGAATGACACCGGCAAAGTTCTCGGATCCCGGTGCAGGCAAGGACTGGCCCGCAAAGCTCAGCGGCGCCGCCCGCCCGGCTCCGGCCTCTTCGACCGCGCGCTCGAACAAGGTATCGAAGTTGGTAGTGATGAGGGCAATGCGATTGTCGAGATTACGTGATAAGCGAAGCAGCGTCAGGTGGTGCGCGAGATCGGCTGGATGCGGTGGCGCCAGAATCGTAGCCACCGCCTCGTAGATCCTCTTCGGATGAGCGTGACGGCGGGCCAGGGCGCCTAACGCCTCCTCATATCGTTGAGCATCGATTGATCCTTGTTCC
Source organism: uncultured Rhodospirillaceae bacterium (assembly GCA_964372215.1). GTDB lineage: Bacteria > Pseudomonadota > Alphaproteobacteria > Dongiales > Dongiaceae > DAIMFL01. The sequence goes on along the minus strand of CAYJQC010000001.1, from coordinate 41,022 downwards.
GCAGCATCGGGCTGCATTCCGAGCTCGGCGTACACTCCGGTAACCAAGCCCTTGAACGTTGGTAGCTGAGGCAGGCTGACGCCCGCACCACAGACGAACACAACCTTGCCGGCCAAGATCTGGTTGACAAGGTCGCCCGGAAACTCGGGCCCGTCAGCGGAGAACCTTAATCCCATGTCCGCCCACCACTTGCTGTTGATGCAGTGCAGCAAAATTATATGTGGCTGCCGAGCGTACCTCCTCAGGCCGCAGAAACCGCCCATCCGCAATTAGCAGCTCGGGCGCCCGGCGCATTGATTCTTGGAGACTTGGAGGATGGTAGCGGAGGAGGGACTTGAACCCCCGACACGCGGATTATGATTCCGCTGCTCTAACCAACTGAGCTACTCCGCCACACCCTCGTGGGCCGCTGCGATGGGCGCGCCCGGAAATCTTAACAGGGACGCCCGGCCGCAGGGAGGCCACCGTATATGGCGTCGGCCGCCGGGCTGTCAAGGCGACCGGGCCGCACGGCCGGACCCGCCGGTTTCCAGGGATTCCCGGCCCCCTCAGGGGCCGTTAAGGAATTCGCGCTAGCCTCGCGGGGCCCGGTGCCGGCCCTGCCGAACTCCGGCGACATTTCTCGGGAGGCAGCGGCAGCGACATGGCGGACGGCTCGGGACCGATCCTGGCGGATCAGACGACCTATCTCGGCAGCGTGGTGTCGGTGGCGGGCTCGCGCGTCGCCGCGGTGCTGGAGGTGCATGGCGGCACCCCGGCCAAGGGCACCAGCAGCGCCGGCGGCGCCGAGGCCCAGATCGGCGCGCTGGTCAAGATCGCGACCGGGCGCTCCTACGCCTTCGGCATCCTCAATTCGCTGGCGATCGCCACGCCGTCCTCGCCGCCGGTGCCGACCGACGTGCGGATGATGCAGATCGACCTGTTCGGCGAGATGGTGCTCGATGCCGAGGGCGCCGCCGGCCCGTTCCAGCGCGGCTGCGCCGTCATGCCCGCGCTCGGCCAGGAGGTCCACGTCACCACCAGCGAGGACCTGGTGCGGGTCTACGCACGGCCCTCCAACGCCAATGTGCGGATCGGTACGATCCACCAGGATTCGAGCCTGCCGGCCTATATCCGCACCGACGACATGCTGGGCCGGCACTTCGCGGTGCTGGGGACGACCGGCGCCGGCAAGTCCTGCACCGTGGCGCTGCTGCTGCGCGCCATCCTCAACGAGAATCCGAACGGCCACGTCGTCCTGATCGATCCGCACAACGAGTACTCGGCGGCGTTCGGCGACATGGCCGAGGTGGTCAACATCGGCAATCTCCAGCTGCCGCACTGGCTGCTGAACTTCGAGGAGCTGAGCTCGGTGCTGATCTCGCCGAACAGCCACACCGCGGAAAGCGAGGCGGCGATCCTGGCCGAGGCGATCCTCGGCGCCAAGAGCAAGACCGTCGAGGAGGCGGTGTTCAACGACAACCTGACGATCGACACGCCGGTGCCCTATCGCCTGTCCGAGCTCGCCCGCATCGTCGACGACGCCATGGGCAAGCTGACCAAGGCCGACGGCGCGACGCCCTATCTGCGCTTGAAGGCGCGCATCGAATCGCTGCGGTCGGACAAGCGCTTCTCCTTCATGTTCTCAGGCCTCACCATCCACGACGTGATGGCCAAGGTGATCGCCCGCTTCATCCGGGTGCCGGTCGACGGCAAGCCGATCACCATCATCGACCTGTCCGGCGTGCCGTCGGAGATCGTCGACGTCGTCGTCTCCGTGCTGGTGCGCATGGTGTTCGACTTCGCGGTGTGGTCCGACCGTAGCGCCGGCGTGCCGGTGCTCCTGGTCTGCGAGGAGGCGCATCGCTACGTGCCGCGCGATGCCGCCAACGGCTTCGAGCCGACCCGGCGAGCGCTCGCCCGGATCGCCAAGGAGGGCCGCAAATACGGCGTCTCCCTCGGCCTGGTGACCCAGCGCCCGGCGGAGATCTCCGAGACCATCCTGTCCCAGTGCAACACCCTGTTCGCCATGCGCATGAGCAACGAGCAGGACCAGCATTTCGTGCAGAAGGCACTGCCGGAGGCCGCCGCGGGGCTGATCAGCACCCTGCCGGCGCTCAGGCCGCAGGAGGCGATCGCGGTCGGCGAAGGCGTCGTGCTGCCGATGCGCATCCGGTTCGACGACCTGGCGCCGGAGCACCGGCCGCACAGCCAGGGCACCGCCTTCTCCGAGGCCTGGCAGCACGACAGCACCAGTCTCGAGCTGGTCGAGCAGACCATCTTCCACTGGCGCCACCAGAGTCGGTAGCGGCGCCCGCCCTGCTTCGCTCTCAGCCGACTAGGAAGAACTCCCCCTCCCCTTGCGGGAGGGGCTAGGGGAGGGGTCTTGCGCGCGACAGCGCGCGCAGGAGTCATCGTGTACGGGTCCCCCTCTCCCTCCCCTTCCCGCGATGGGGAGAAGGTTGAACAGGCTCAATCCCCCAGCATCGACACCAGCTTCATCGCGACCCCCAGGCTGCCCTCGACCTTGAGCTTGCCGGTCATGTAGGCGAGGGTCGGGTCGAGCCCGCCGGTCATCAGCTTGTGCAGGTTCTCGCTGGTGACCCGGATGGTGGTGTCGGCGTCGCCGTCGCTGTTGTCGATCGCCGGCGGCACGGCGGTGCCGTCCCACAATATGGTGCCGCCCTCGGCCAGCGTGAACTTCAGGCGATAGCCGAGCTTCGGGCTGGCGCCGGCGCGCTTGCGGATCTCCTCGGTCAGCTCCTCGATCGACATGGTTCCCCCATTCAAGCGGCCTGTGCCGCCTGTTCCCGCGCGATCCAGCCGCCGCCGAGCACCCGGTCGCCCTCATAGAACACGCAGGCCTGGCCGGGTGCCACGCCGAGCTGCGGCGTCGCCAGCAGGATCTCCGCGCCGTCGCCGCGCGGCAGGATGCGGGCCGCCACCGGCGCGCTCATGGAGCGCAGCTTGACCTCGGCCGACATCGCCTCGCCCGCGGGCGGCAGCGGCGCCAGCCAGTTGACCTCGCGGACGGTGACGCGCGTTTCGGCCAGTGCATGCCTCGGGCCCACGACGACGCGGTGCGTCGCCGGCTCCAGCCGCAGCACGTAGAGCGGCTCCCCCGGCGTTTCGGAATCGACCAGCCCGAGGCCGCGGCGCTGTCCCACCGTGTAGTTGATGACGCCGTCATGGCGCCCGAGCAGGCGGCCATCCAGATGGACGATCTCGCCGGGCTCGACGGCGCCGGGGCGCAGGCGTTCCACCACGCTGGCATAGCGGCCCGACGGCACGAAACAGATGTCCTGGCTGTCCGGCTTGGCCGCGACGGCGAGGCCGAGGCGCTCGGCGAGCGCCCGCGCCTCCGGCTTCGTCATGCCCCCCAAAGGAAACCGCAGGAAGTCGAGCTGGTCCGGCGTCGTCGCGAACAGGAAGTAGCTCTGGTCGCGCGCCCGGTCGACGGCACGGTGCAGCTCCGCTCCCGCCGGCCCCATCACCCGGCGCACATAGTGGCCGGTGGCGAGCGCCGCGGCGCCGAGGTCGCGCGCGGTATCGAGCAGGTCGCGGAACTTGACCCGCTGGTTGCAGCGCACGCAGGGGATCGGCGTCTCGCCGGCCAGATAGGAGTCGGCGAAATCCTCCATCACCTCGGCGCGGAAGCGGATCTCGTAGTCGAGGACGTAATGGGGGATGCCGAGGCTGTTGGCCACCCGGCGCGCATCGTGGATGTCCTGGCCGGCGCAGCAGGCGCCCTTTTTCCCGACCGCCGCGCCGTGGTCATAGAGCTGCAGGGTGATGCCGACCACGTCGTAGCCCTGTTCGCTGAGCAGGGCCGCCGTCACCGACGAATCCACGCCGCCCGACATGGCGACGACGACGCGGGTGTCGGCGGGCGCGCGGTCGATTCCCAGGGAGTTGAGGGCGGGTCCGTTCATGGCCGGGACTATAGGGAGAAGCCGGCCGGTTTCAACGGCGGCACGGCACCGCAAAGGGCGGATCATTATTTCTATCTTGACTTAATTAAGCATTTGCAGAAATAATATCTCCATGGACAGCTTCGCCGCCCTCGCCGACCCGACCCGCCGCCACATCCTGGAAATGCTGGGAAAGGGCGAGCGCGCGGCCGGTGACATCGTCGCCCAGTTCACCCTGAGCGCGCCCGCGATCTCGCAGCATCTGAAGGCGCTGCGCCAAGCCGGGCTGGTGCAGGTCGAGGTGCAGGGGCAGCGACGCATCTACCGCCTCGATCCCGATGGCCTGGCCGAAATTGACGACTGGATCAACAACGTGCGGCGATTCTGGAATCCGCGGCTCGACGATCTCGAGCAGGCGCTGAGCAAACCCGAAGACGACAGGAGAGAAGAATGAGCAATCTTGCGGCGATGGATCTCGGCGAACGCGAGTTCGGCGTGGTCACCGAGGCCGGTACGGTGCGCTTCGAGCGCCTGCTGCCCGGCCCGATCGAGCGGGTCTGGGACTATCTCACGGACTCGGAAAAGCGCGGCACGTGGCTGGCCACCGGTGCCATGGAGCTGCGGGTGGGCGGCAAGGTGGAGCTCCGGTTCCACCACGTCGACCTGTCACCGGTGATCGAGGAGACGCCGGCGAAGTACAAGCCGATCGAGGACGGCGTCACGACCGAGGGCAAGGTCACGCGCTGCGATCCGCCGCGCCTGCTGAGCTTCATTTGGGATGGCATGCCCGCGGTCGGCTCGGAGGTCACCTTCGAACTCGCGCCACGCGGCGACAAGGTGCTGCTCAGCCTGACCCACCGGCGCCTGGCGAACCGCACGGACATGCTGAACGTTGCCGGCGGCTGGCACACCCATCTCGCGATTCTCGCCGACAACCTGGAGGGCGTGTCGCCGCGTCCGTTCTGGTCTACCCACGCCAAGCTCGAAGGCGAGTATGCGCGGCGGCTCGCCGCGGAATGAACGAGACCTCGCGCGGCCCCGCGCTGGCGTGCGCCAACGGGCGACGTCAGGCGCGCGGGGCGCCCGGTCGCGCCATGGCGTAGATCCGGACCGGGAGCCCGTCGAGCTCGGTTTCCCGTTCGAAGGCCATGCCCGCCTTCTCGGCGGTGCGGATCGACGCCTGGTTTCCCGGATCGATCAGCGACACCAGGCGCGCCAGGCCCAGATCCTCGAACCCGTGGCGCACCAGCGCCCGGGCTGCCTCGCCCCCCAGCCCCTGGCGCCACCAGGACCGCGCCAGGAGATAGGCGACCTCGGTCTCGCGCCGGCCGTCGATGTCCCACAGCAGCAGACCGCAGCGGCCGATGAACGCGCCGCTTTCCTTGTGGATGGTCGCCCACAGTCCGAGCCGCGGATCCTCGGGGTGACCGCCCAGGAAGCACTCGAGCTCCTCCCGGGTCTGCTCGCGGGTCAGAACGCCCTCCGGGAAGAATTTCCTGACTTCCGGATCCCGGTAGATCGCGCAGAGCGCATCGAGATCATCAGGCAGCAGGCGGCGGAGCAGCAGCCTGGGCGTTTCCAGAATGCTCATCGCGGTTCCGCCGCCCCGTCGGCTTACGCCAACGCGTCGGCCGCCTCGCGTGCCGCGCGTTCGCCCGACAGGAAGGCGCCGCCGCAGGTCATCGCCATGCCACCCGCCGTCGCCTCGCCGGCGAAGAACAGCCGGTCGGCGAGCGGCACCGCGAGGGCCTGCCGCGCGCCCGCAGCACCCGGGCGCTGATAGGCGTAGCCGCCGCGCACATGCGCGTCGTTCGCCCATTGGGTGAAGCGGCCCTTGACGAACCGCTTGTCGACCTCGCCGCCGAAGATCTTGCGCAGTTCGCCGAGCGCGAAGTCGACCGCGACCGCCTCGCCGTCGCGCTTGACCGCCGCCGAAAGCTCCCAGCCGAAGCTGCCGCCGACCCAGCCAATCATCAAATCCATGTCGAACGGCCAGGACAGGAAGTAGCACAGCCGTTTCTCGGTCGCGGCATAGCTCATCCAATCGTTGGCCGCGAGCCCGAACCGGGTGTCGCGGAACCGCAGCGGAATCTTGGCGAGCAGCCCCATGGGCAGCCCGGCGACGGCGTCGCGCTTCTCGGGCGACAGCGGCGGGTCGAAGCGGATGGCTTCCGCCGCCAGCACGCCGGTCGAGACGGTAACGATACAGGCGCGTGCCGCGATGGTGCCGGCCGGCGTCTCGACTTCGACCCCCTGCCCGCTCCAGCGCACCAGCGAGGCCGGCGTGGCGAGGCGCACCGGCAGGTCGCCGCCATACTGCGCGACCAGGGTGCCGTAGCCCTCGCGGATCATCAGGTTGGGCGTGGTCTCGTCGAGGCTCCACCAGTCGCGCGCCGAGAAATCCTCGACGTCGACCCCGACCGAAAGCGGCCCGATCCAGCTGTTGGCCACATGGCTCCAGGGCAGCGCCACCGGCAAATGGGGTGCCGGCGCCACGTCCTCGGCGGCGCGGCCGAGCCTGGCCAATGCGCCGTTGACGCCGCGCCACGCGGCACCGTACGCCGCGTCCTCCTGGGCGTTCGCGCGCCGGTCGCCGACGAACACCGCCTCGCCCTCGCCGTCATGGGGCAGCAGCGTGAAGCCGGCGGCGTGCGCGATCGGCGTGAACGGATTGCGGTTCGACTGATGCAGCCAGGAACAGCCATGATCGAACGGTAGGCCGAAGCTCGCCGTGTCGGTGAAGGCGCGCCCGCCGATGCGGTCCTTGGCCTCGATCACGACGAAGCTGAGGCCGGCGGCGGCCAGCGCATGGGCGGCGGCCAGCCCGGCCGCGCCGGCGCCGATGATGACGACGTCGGGATTGGCCGCCTGCGCCCGCGCCCAGTTTGGCAGCGCCAGCGGCAGCGCCGCGCCCGCGAGGCCGGCGAGGAAGGCGCGGCGGTGGAATACGTCCAATCGACACTCTCCCGGAAGGTTGGGCGCCGTCACCTGTTCAGGCGCGGCGCGCCGGCCGCGCCTGAACGGACACGCAGCTTACGCGATCGCCGTCCCCGGCGCGATCAAGTCGGCGGCTGCCGGGGCGTGGCGCGGGCGTCAGTCGGCCTTGCCTCGGCGCGACAGTTCGTCCCCGATGCGAAGGATCTCGCGGATCAGCAGGTCCAGGTCCTGCCGGCGGGTCCGATGATTGTTGATCGCGACCCGCAGGACATGGGTGCCGCGGACCGTGGTGTCGGAGAGCGCCGCCGCGCCGTCCTCCTGCAGCCGCAGCATGATCTCGGTGTTGAGCGCCTTCAATGCATCGTCCGGCATTCCGTCGGGCCGAAAGCGAAAGCACACGATGTTGATGGACGTGGGCACCAGCAACTCGAGCCGCGGCTCGGAATCGACCAGGCCGCTCAGATAGCGCGCCTGGGCGATGTTCTGGTCGATCAGGCGACCGAACTTCTCGATGCCATGCTGCTTCAGCGCCATCCAGACCTTCAGCGCCCGGAACCCGCGCGTGGTCTGCAGGCCATATTCGTGCAGCCACGGCGCCGATGCGAGACCGCGCGAAGTGCTCTCCAGATATTCCGGGGTGACCGCGAAGGCGCCGCGATGGGCGGCGGCGTCGCGCACCAGGGCGCAGCCCACCTCGAACGGCGCATGCAGCCATTTATGCGGGTCGAGCGCCACCGAATCCGCCCGCTCGATTCCCGTCACCCGGTGGGCGTTTTCCGGCGCGACGGCGATCAGCGCGCCGATGCAGCCGTCGACATGGAACCAGACGCCCGCCTCGGACGCCAGATCGGCCAATGCCTGCAGATCGTCGATGGCGCCGGTATTGACCGTGCCGGCCGTGCCGATGATGCCGGCCGGCTGCAACCCGGCGGCGCGGTCCTCGGTGATCGCTTCCCGCAAGGCGGCGATGTCGATCCGCAGGTCAGGATCCGTCGGAATGCGCCGGAGCGCGCGGTTGCCAAGGCCGAGCACCTCCATTGCCTTGCGATGGCAGCTATGGGCCTGGTCCGAGGCGTAGAAGCGCAACGGCTTCTTGATCGCGGCGACGCCGTCCTCGCGCAGGTCGACGCCCGCCTTGACGTTGCGGGCGACCGTCAGGCCGATGAGGTTGGCCATCGATCCGCCGCTGACCAGGGTCCCGCTCGCGGCGGCGGGAAACCCGATCATCTGCTTGCACCAGTTCACCACCTGCTGGTCCATGGCGGCGGCGGCATGGTTGCCGCCGCCCAGGTTCGATCCCTGAATCGCCGCCAGGAAATCGCCGAGCGCGCCGGTGAAGTTGCCGGAGCCCATGTACCAGGACCAGAAGCGCGGATGGATGTTGCCCATCGGATACGCCATGACGTTCCGCGCCACCTCGCGATAGACCTGCTCCAGCGGCGCCGGCGAGCGCGGCAGCGGGGTTTCGAAGACGGCCCTCACCTCGGCCGGCATTTCCTGCCACACCGGACGATCGCGCACGTCGCGCAGATAGCCGATCGCATCGTCGACGATGCGATGGGACAGCGCCTGCACTTCGCCCCAGTCCTCCGGGTCGAGCGATTCCTCGGCCATGGCTATTCCGGCCTTCCGCACTGCGTCCACCTGAACCTTCTGCTGCCGCGTCGTCACTCGGCGGCGAACTGGTACCCCGGCGTGGAGCGGGAGAGCGCCGTTTCCTGCTCGTCCATCTCGGCCTGAATCGAATCGAACAGCGGCGTGGTCATGTAGCGTTCGCCGGTGTCGGGCAGCATGCAGAGGATCACCGAGCCGGCGGCCGCGCGCTCTGCGATCCGGCGCGCCACCGCGAACGTGGCGCCGCCCGAGATCCCCGTGAAGATGCCTTCCTTCTGGGCCAGCGACTTGGTCCAGGCGATGCCGTCGGCGCCGGCGACCGGCACCACTTCGTCAAAGTGCTTGGCGTCGATCGCTTCCTGCAGCACCTGGGGAATGAAGTCCGGCGTCCAGCCCTGGATCGGATGGGGCTCGAAAGCCGGATGGCTGGCGGCGGGCGCGCCGTTGGACGCCCGTTCCTGCGCCACGCCGCTGCCGATGAGCTGCGCATTGGCCGGCTCGCTCAGCACGATCCGGGTCTCCGGCCGCTCCCGGCGCAGCACCCGCGCGACGCCGGCGACGGTGCCGCCGGTGCCATAGCCGGTCACGAACCAGTCGAGCCGCGAACCGGCGAAGTCGTTGATGATCTCGCGCGCCGTCGTCGCCTCGTGAATGGCGGCGTTGGCGGCGGTCTCGAACTGCCGGGCAAGGAACCAGCCATTGGCTTCGGCCAGCTCGACCGCTTTCCGGTACATGCCCAGGCCCTTCTGCGCGCGCGGAGTCAGCACTACCTTGGCGCCCAGCATGCGCATCAGCTTTCGGCGTTCGATGGAGAAGCTGTCGGCCATCGTCACGACCAGCGGATGGCCCTTCTGCGCGCAGACCATCGCGAGCCCGATGCCGGTATTGCCGCTGGTCGCTTCGACGACGGTTTGTCCCGGCTTGAGGACGCCGCTGCGCTCGGCCTCCTCGATGATGTTGAGCGCCAGCCGGTCCTTCACCGAGGACGCCGGATTGAAGAACTCGGCCTTCACATAGATCGTCGCGTGATCGACGCCGAGATTGTTGATCCGGATGGTCGGGGTATCGCCGACCGTATCGAGGATGCTGTCGAACAGGCGGCCACGCCCGGCCGTCGTTCTGATCGTTGAGCCAGCGGTCATGAGTGGTTCCCCAACATTTCAAAGCAGGACAATGGGTGCCCGTCGCTCGGCGCGCTCGGCCCCGAGACGAGGCGGACAATACTGGACGCATTTCAGAACAAACATGTACACTTCGGTTGATGGTTGCTCAACTGTATCGGTGACTCGACCGTGCCAGTTCTCGCTCCCTCGCAAACCAGACCGCCGGGACTTGGACGCCAGATGCAGCAGATCGGGCTGAACCGCAACGTCAGCTATCCCCTGGTCGAACAGATCGTCGACGGCATCCGGCGACAGATCGACGACCGGCTGCTGCGGCCGGGATCGAAGCTGCCGTCCATCAGGGCGTTCGCGGCGCAACACGAGGTCAGCCGGTTCACGGTGATCGAGGCCTATGACCGGCTGGTCGCCATGGGCTGCATCCGGTCGAAGCGCGGCGCCGGATTCTACACCGCTAGGCAGGAACCGGCATCACCGGCGAGCGAGCCGCGGACCCACGCCCGGCACAACGACGAAGCGGTCTGGTTGGTGCGGCGCCTGGTCGAGGCCAAGGCGGATGCCACGCTGGTCGGCGGTCCCTGGCTGCCCGACGGCTGGCTCGACGCGGCGAACCTGCGCCGCGTCATGCGCACGCTCGCCAACAACGAAGGGTCCCATCTCATCGACTACGGCACGCCGCTCGGCTATCGGCCGTTGCGCCGGCATATCGCGGAAACCCTGCTGCCCGAGATCGGCATCCAGGCGCAGGAAACGCAGATCCTGCTGACCTGCGGTGCCAGCCAGGCCCTGGACCTCGTCAGCCGGACCCTGCTCGACCCCGGCGACGCCGTGCTGGTCGACGACCCCGGCTACTACAATCTGTTCGGGAGCCTTCGGCTCCAGGGCCTCCGGCTCGTGGGGGTTCCGCGGCAGGCGGACGGCCCCGATGTCGACGCCCTCGAAATCCTGGCCAGCGAGCACAAGCCCAAGCTCTACTTCACCCAGACGGTGCTGCAGAACCCGACCGGCACGATGATGAGCCATCACAAGGCCTTCCGCGTTCTGCAGGCGGCCGATCGCCACGACTTCCGGGTGGTCGAGGACGACATCTTCTCCGATCTCTGCCCCGAGCCGGCGCCGCGGCTCGCGGCGCTCGACCAGCTCGACCGCGTGATCTATCTGCGCAGCTTCTCGAAGACCCTGTCGGGCAGCCTGCGGGTCGGCTTCATCGCCTGCAAGCGGCCGGTCGTCGACGAGCTGGTCGATACCAAGATGGTGACCTGCGTGACCACGTCCCTGTTCACGGAGACGCTGCTCTACCGGCTGCTGACCGAGGGCTACTACCGCAAGTATCTCGTCAGGCTGCTGGACCGACTCGGCGAGTCCCGGCGCCATGTGATCGCCGCCTTCGAAAACATGGGCGCCGAGATCTTCCATGGCGGCGACCGCGGCATGTTCCTGTGGGCGCGGTTCCCGGGAATCGACGACTCCCTGTCGCTTGCCGAGCGGGCCCCGGCCGAGGGCCTCGTGCTCGCGCCGGGCGCCGTGTTCCGGCCCGATCTACAGGCATCTCCCTGGATGCGTTTCAACGTCGCGACATGCGATGACGCCGATGTGCAGCGGCAGCTTGCCGGACTCCGCGTTGAAAGCGCGCCAGTCCGCCTCGGCTTGACCGGGACCCGCCCAGGCGGGTAGCGCGAGCGGCAGCGTCACGCCGGCACGGATCGCGCGGAAGCGGACGCAGGAGAAAGCCTTCGATCGACAAGTGCTTAGGTGCCGTACGACCCAGGCATCCATGTGCCGGTCCCGGGACCAGAGGCGTCGCCGTGCAGCTGTCGCTTCCGATTGGAATGGGCGCTACTCTCCGTGACCAAGGGAGAACAGGTTGGTGAACCGTCGCCTCGCCGCGATACTTGTTGCCGATGTCGTCGGCTACTCGCGCCTCATGGAGGCGGACGAGACGGGCACCCATGCGATCCTGAAGGAACGGCGTCAGACCATCCTCGAACCGATTCTGCGCGGAAACGGCGGGCGCATCGTCAAGTTCATGGGTGACGGCGTGTTGGTCGAGTTCCCCAGTGCCGTGAGTTCGGTCAAGGCGGCGCTCGAGCTGCAGGGTCGGTTTGCCGACTCCAACGAGGCGCTGCCGCCGGATCATCGCATCCTGCTGCGGGTCGGCATAAATCTCGGCGACGTCATTGGCGAAGGATCCGACGTGTACGGCGACGGGGTGAACATCGCTGCCCGGCTGGAGGAGATGGCCGAGCCGGGAGGGATATCCATCACCGGGATCGTTCACGAGAGCCTCGGCAACCAGATGGAGGCGACCTTCACGGATACCGGCGTACATCGCGTGAAGAACATCTCTCGACCGATTCGAGTATGGAGCTGGACGCCACCCGGCGCAGGGACGATCGGCCAGAAGCCCAAGGAGAGCCTGGCGCTGCCGGACAAGCCGTCGATTGCGGTTCTTCCCTTCAACAACATGTCGGGCGATCCGGAGCAGGAGTACCTGGCAGACGGCGTTGTCGAATCGATCACCGCGGTGCTGTCGCGGATTCGGGCCTTCTTCGTCATCGCCAGAAACTCGGCCTTCGCCTACAAGGGCCGGCCGATGAATGTGCGCGATATCGGCCGCGAGCTCGGCGTCGCCTACGTGCTCGAGGGCAGCGTCCAGCGCGTCGGCTCGCGCGTGCGCATCACTGTGCAGCTGATTGAAACCGCCGGCGGGGCCCATCTATGGGCAGACAGGTACGATGGTGCGCTAGACGACATCTTCGACCTTCAGGATCGAATCACCGAGCATGTCGCCGGCGCGCTGCAGCCATCGATCCGGCAGGCCGAGATCGAGCGCGCGCGGCGCAAGCGCCCGCAAGAGCTCGGCGCCTACGACTACACCATGCGCGCGATGCGCCACGTCTGGCTGCTGGAGAAGAACGAGGCGACGCAGGCGCTCGAGCTGCTGGAGCGCGCGCTGGAGCGCGACCGCGACTACCCGCTGGCGCTGGCGCTGGCGGCGTGGTGCTGGGCGCAGCGCTCGGTTTACAACTGGGTGGATGACATGGCGGCAGCCAAGGCCCGGGCGCTGGAACTCGCCGACCGGGCGGCGAGCCACTCCACGGACGATCCGCTGATCCTTGCGGTGCTTGGTGCCGTGCACACCTTCGCACGCAATTTCGGGGTGGCTCGGGTCATGCTCGAGCGGGCTGTCGCGCTCGACGCCAACAGCGCCTGGGCCCTCAGCCGCCTTGGATGGCTCGATGTCTATGCCGACCGGCCGACGGAGGCCAAGACACATTTCGAACGGGCCTTGCGGCTGAGCCCGCTCGACCCGATGAACTTCAACAACTATGTCGGCCTCGCCAGCGCCCAGCAGGTGGCGGGAAACGACGATGCCGCCGCCGATCTGTTCGTGCGCGCCCTGCAAGAGCGTCCGAACGCGCATTGGATCCACCGCAATCTCGCGCCCGCGCTCTACGCGGCAGGTCGCCTCGACGAAGCCCACGCCTCGCGCGACGCGCTGCTCGCCGCCTATCCGGAGATGACCGCCACGAAGTTCAGGGAGGCGATGGTGTTCTCGCCCCGCGCCCTCGATCGGATATCAGAGCTGCTGCGCGCGCTCGGGGTGCCGGATTAGCGGCCCTGCCGCGGCAAGGCCGCCCATGGCCTGCCTCGGGTCGGACCCCGGACTCGCCACGCATGCGGATCCTATCTCTACCGCCGGGCCCCCCGCAGCCGCTCCGCCAGCCGCTTGAGCGGCGCCGGGTCGCGCATCAGGCCAAGGGCGGCGGAGAAATGGCCCTGGTGGCGCAGGAATAGATTCTCCGGCGGCACCTTCCAGCGCCGGGCGAGCGCCAGGCCTTGCGGAAACGGGGTCACGTCGTCGACCCGGCCGAGCAGCATGACGATGTCCTCGGGCGGCAGCGGCTGGGCCGGCAAGGGATCGGTCAGCGGCCGCCAGCGGTCGATGTCGGCGGCGGTCCAGCCGGCCTCGGCCAGCGCGGCGTCGAGCCCGGTGGCGCGCGCCAGGCTGGAGTGGAAGGCGAGGCCGCCGACGTCGTCGCTGGTGGTCAGCAGGATCAGCGCGTCGGGGCGCATCGCCTGGGGCCAGGTGTGGGCGTGGCTGGCGACCAGCTGGCTGACCAGGGCCCCCAGGCTGGTGCCGCCGACCGCGACGCGCCGGCTGCCGGCCTCGCGGCACCACGCGACCAGCACGCCCATCTCGCGCACCTGGGCGGCGGACAGGTCGAGACCGCCCAAGGGCTGGGTCGCCAGGAACGGCTCGCCGCCATACCGGCCCGGCAGGCGCCGGCGGTTGTGCCAGGGCGCCTCGATGCGCACGATGCGCACGCCCTCGCGCACCAGGTTGAGGCTCTCCTCGGCGACGCCCTCCAACATCTCCATCTCGACGCCGAGGCCGTGGCCATAGACCACGCTCGGCGGGTCCGCCAGCCCCGCGGGCTCGTAGACATGGGCCCAGACCGTGTCGCCCATCGCGGCGTGGGGCGAGACGAAGCGCAGCCAGTATTCGATGCCGTGCGGTCCGGCGAGCGTGCGCGAGCGCGTCACCGGCGGCAGCGGGCCGGAGACGGCATAGGCGCGCGCGGGATCGTCGGCGAAGCCGCCGAAGCGGGCCTCGACCTCGGCGTGTCTGGGGATCGCGAACTTGATGCGCGGCATCTCGCCCAGCATCGGCAGGTTGGCGAGCGCGGAGCGGCCCATCATCAGGGACTGGGCGGCGCGGGCGCGGGCGGCCTCGGCGATGGCCAGGGCCTCGGGACCGGGATCGGCGGAACCGAAGAACGCCTCCTCCCAGGCGGCGTTGGCCGCCGCATATTCCCCCGCCAGCCGGTCGATGCGGCGCAGCGCGGCCACGGTCAGGCGCTTGCCGCCGGGCGGCCGGCGGACCAGCGGCACTTCGGCCATGAAGCGGTCGAAATCGCCCTCGCTGACGGTCGCCGCGGCCCAGGCGCGCGACACCGGCAGGAACCAGCGCGACAGGCCCCACAGGGCGACCTTGTCGAACCACGGCCAGGCGATCAGCGAGCCGACCGGCGTATCGATCAGCGCCGCGACCCGCGGCGGTCGGCGCTTCGCCGGAGCCGCGCCGGGCGGCCGTTTGCGCGTGATACTCAGCCGCCGGCCAACATGTTGCGGGTGCCGGCGGGCAGCGAGACGGTGAGCCCGTCGAGCTCCTCGGTCATGATGATCTGGCAGCCCAGACGCGAGGTGCGGGTCAGAGCGAAGGCCAGGTCGAGCATGTCCTCCTCATCCTCGGTGGCGTCGGTCAGGGTGTCGTACCACTCCGGATCGATCACCACGTGGCAGGTCGAGCAGGCCAGCGAGCCCTCGCACGCGCCCTCGAGATCGATGTCGTTGCGATGGGCGATCTCCAGCACCGAGAGCCCGACCGGCGCGTCGACCTCCACACGGGCTCCGTCCGTCTTGATGAAGGTCATCTTGGGCATCAGGCTCTGGTCTCCGTCAACTGGTACGGCAATCGGTCGTTCGAAGGCCGCCGATTCTTGCCCCGTCGATCGGGACAGGCCCGATGGAACGGGCACGGGCGTGCCATATCCGGCGCCGCGCCGTCAAGGTCGACGGCGCCGAGCTCGGTCGTGGGCATCAGCCGCCATCGAGCTCGGCGCGGCGCAGGCGGGCCTCGGCGGCGAGGCCGCGGCCCTGGGCGATGCGGCCGGCCACGATCGCGGCACGTTCGAAGTCCTGCGCCCGGAACGCCGCCGCCAGCTGGTCGAACTGCGGCTCGAGGCGGCGCTCCGCCGCGGCGATCATCGGCTCGACTTCCTCGGCCCGCGACGCCTCCGCGAGGCGGATGCGGGCGGCGGTGGCGGCGGGCGAGAGATCGCGCTCGGCCGAGGCCGGCAGCGGCCGGCCAGCGAGCTCGAGCAGATGCAGGGCGCGCCGCCAGGGATCGGCGAGGGTCACCCGCGCCTCGTCGAGCGCGGCGCGATGGCGGGCGGCATGGATCTGCTCGGCGCGGCCGCGATCGGCGAAACGCTCCGCCGCCAGCCGGGCACGGAAGCCGCCATGCTGGCGGTCGAGCGCGATCGGATCGATGTCGAAGCGGCGTTCGAGCCCGAGACGCTGGAACTCGTCCTGCCCGCGCGGCGGCTGCACCACGCCGCAGGCGTGGCAGAACATGGCGCGCGCATCGACCGTCTGGCGGCACGACCAGCAGGCCGCGCCGTGATCGTGCCGATCGACCCCGGCCGAGCCGCCGCTCACGACGCCGCCTCGGCCGCATGGGGATGCTCGGCCCGATGGCGCCGCAGTGCGGCGATCAGGGCGTCGGCGGCGAACTCGATCTCCGCCTCGGTGGTGAAGCGGCCGAGACCGATGCGCAGCGAGCCGGCGGCGCGGGCGTCGTCGAGGCCCAGCGCCGTCAGCACATAGGACGGCTCGACCGCGGCCGAGCTGCAGGCCGACCCGGTCGAGAGCGCGAGCTCCGGCAGGGCCTCGAGTAGCGCCAGGGCCTCGATCCCGGGAAACGCGATGTTGAGATTGCCGGGCAGCCGGCGCTCGAGATCGCCGTTCACCTCGAGATCCGGCACGCCGCCGCGCAGGCGCCGCAGCAGATGGTCGCGCAGGCGCCGCAGGCGCGCGCCTTCCGCGGCCATCTCGCCGGCGGCAATCGCGCAGGCCTCGCCGATGCCGACGCAGAGCGGCGCCGGCAGCGTGCCCGAGCGCAAGCCCCGCTCCTGCCCGCCGCCGTCGAACAGCGGCTCCAGCCGGACCCGCGGGCGGCGCCGGACATAGAGCAGCCCGATTCCCTTCGGCCCGTACATCTTGTGGCCGGAGATGCTCATCAGGTCGATCCGCATCGCCACCACGTCGATCGGCAGCTTGCCGACCGCCTGGGCCGCGTCGGTGTGGAACAGCACGCCCTTGGCTTGCGCCAGGGCGCCGATCTCGGCGAGCGGCTGGACGACCCCGATCTCGTTGTTGGCGGCCATCACCGAGACCAGCGCCGTGCGCTCGTCGAGCGCCGCGTCCAGGCGGTCGAGATCGACCAGGCCGTCGGCGCGGACCGGCAGGATCTCGACCGTGAAGCCCTCATCCTCCAGGCGGCGCGCGCTCTCCAGCACGCATTTATGCTCGGTGGCCAGGGTGACCACGCGGTCGCGGCGGTCGCGCAGGAAGCGCGCCGCGCCCTTGATCGCCAAGTTGTTCGATTCGGTGGCGCCGGAGGTGAAGACGACTTCGCGCGGATCGGCGCCGATCAGCGCCGCTGCCTGGCCGCGCGCATGCTCGACCGCGTCGGCGGCCTCGCGGCCGAGCGCGTGGCTGGTCGAATGCGGATTGCCGAACTTCTCGGTGAAATACGGCAGCATGGCCTCGAGCGCGCGCGGATCGAGCGGCGTGGTGGCCTGGTTGTCGAGATAGACCGGCCGGGCCGGGCGGTTGTCGGGGGCGGAGGTCATGGGACTGGTCTTGGGCCTGCGGGCGTCCGGGGTCAAGCCGCCGCCAGGCCATGGCGCCGCGCCAGGCCGCGCCAGGCGGCGACGAAGCGTTCGACGTCGTCCTCGGTGCTGGCCCAGCCGAGGCTGACCCGGATCGCCGACCCGGCCGCCTCGGGCGGCAGCCCCATGGCATCCAGCACGTGGGAGGCGCGCAGCTTGCCGGACGAACAGGCGGCGCCGCTGCTGACCGCGACCTGGGCCAGATCGAGCGTCATCACCTGGGTCTCCGCCGGCAGCCCCGGCAACCCGATGCAGCTGGTGTTGGGCAGGCGCAGCGCGCCGGTGCCGTGGATCACCGCCCGCGGCGCCAGGGCGCAGACCATGCGCTCCAGGCGGTCGCGCAACGCCCGCATCCGGTCGGCTTCGCCGGCCGCGAGGTCGCGCCGCGCCGCCGCCGCCGCCGCGCCGAACCCGGCGATCCCCGGCAGGTTCTCGGTGCCGGCGCGCCGGCCGCGCTCCTGTCCGCCGCCGCGCAGCAGTGGCGCCACATCGCGGCCGGCGCGCAGGATCAGCGCGCCGCTGCCCGCCGGGCCGCCGAGCTTGTGGGCCGACAGGGTCAGCAGGTCGACATCGAGCGCCGCCAGATCGAGGACCAGCTTGCCGGCGGCCTGCACCGCGTCGCAATGGATCAGCGCGCCGTGGCGCCGGGCCAGGGCAGCGGCGGCGGCGACCGGCTGGATCACCCCGGTCTCGTTGTTGGCCAGCATGAGCGAGACCAGACAGGGGCCGCCGTCGGCCGCGTCCAGCAATCGCTCGAGCGCCGCCAGATCGACGACGCCGTGGCGGTCGACCGGAACCGTCGCCGCGCCCGCGGCGTTTAGTCGCACCGAGTCATGCTCGACCGCCGAGACCAGTAGCCGGGCGGCGCCGCTGCCGGCGAGCGCCAGGGCGTTGGCCTCGCTGCCGCCGCTGGTGAACACCACCTCCGACGGCGCCGCGCCGGCAAGCGCGGCGACCTGGTCGCGGGCGTCCTCGATCAGCCGGCGGGCGGCCCGGCCGGGACCGTGGACCGACGACGGGTTGCCGCCAACCGCGAGCGCCGCGGCGACCGCCGCCGCAGCCTCCGGCCGCACCGGCGCGGTGGCGTTGTAGTCGAGATAGGTCTGTGGCGTCATCGCACCGGGTCTGGCAGCGTGGCCGGCGGCGGCGCGCCGGCACGTCACTCGGCGGCGGCGACCGGCGCGTTCGACGACGCGGGCGGCGCCGGTTCCGTGCGCTGCAGGCTGCTGGTGCCGAGCACGCGCCGGGCGACCACGTCGGCCAGGGTCACCGAACTCAGGAAGATGTGGATCTGGTTGCCGAGCTCCTCCCACAGATCGTGGGTCAGGCAGCGCGAGTTGTTGGCGCGGCAGCCGAGCGGCGAGCCCGGGGTGCAGCGGGTCGCGCGGATCGGCTCGTCGACCGCCAGGATCACGTCGGAGATGCGGGTCTCGGCCGCCGGACGGGCCAGCAGATAGCCGCCGCCGGGGCCGCGCACGCTCTTCACCAGTTCGCCCCGGCGCAGCTTGGCGAACAGCTGCTCAAGATAGGACAGGGAGATCTCCTGGCGTTCGGCGATTTCCGCCAGAGCCAGCGGCTGGCCATTGCTGTAGCTGGCGAGATCGACGAGCGCCATCACGGCATAGCGACCCTTGGTGCTGAGCTTCACGGCCGGCCTCCTTCAGCAGTCGAGGCGCCGGCAGTCGTCCGGCAGACCGGCTGCCGACAACTCGCCTTCGCCATCCGCGGCTTCCTGGTCGCCGCCATTGCGCGCCGGCGTCTCGGCCTCGCGCTCGAGCTGTTCGACCCGGGCGCGCAGGGTCGACACCTGGTCGAGCAGGCCGTCGAGCGCCCGGGCAACCGGGTCGGGAATTTCGCTCGGCGTGCCGTAGGCCAGGAACTCGTGGCTGGTGTCGCGCGGCAGGATGCTCTTGGCGGGGATGCCGACCACGGTGGCGCCCGGCGCGACGTCGCGCACCACCACCGCATTGGCACCGACCCGCGCGTCTGCGCCGATGGTGATCGGGCCGAGCACCTGGGCGCCCGAGCCGATGATGGCGCGGTCGCGCACGGTCGGATGGCGCTTCCGGTCGACCTGGGCTGCGGAATCGATCGAGGGCGCGATGCCGCCCAGGGTCACCCCGTGATAGAGGGTCACGTCGTCGCCGATCTCCGCGGTCTCGCCGATCACCACGCCCATGCCGTGATCGATGAACAGGTGGCAGCCGATCCGCGCGCCGGGGTGGATCTCGATCCCGGTCAGGAAGCGGCCGATATGGGACAGCACGCGGCCGACCAGGCGCCAGTTCCTGACCCAGAACCAGTGGGCCAGGCGATAGACCATGAGGGCCTGGAATCCGGGATAGGCGAGCACCACTTCAACACGCGAGCGGGCCGCCGGGTCACGCGCCATCATCGAGTCGATGTCGGAGACAAGAGTCTTGAAAATCATGGCATCCGCCGTGGTAATATCCACCCCGTTGCCACCGGGCGAGCCTCTGCCGCGGTGGGAAGGTCGACTTACCCATATAGTATGTCCGACAAAATTGGTCAAGTTTAGGCGGGCGGTTTTGGCCAGGCTCCGGCGGCGATTCCGCACCGGCGCGTTGGTCATGCTGCAGCCCCTCGAAGGTGCCGGTTGAAACGATGCCAGATGTGATCATGAACGGGCCGGAAGGGCGCCTCGAGGGGCGCTATCAGCACGGCTCGCTGCCGAACGCGCCGATCGCACTGCTGCTGCACCCGCACCCGCAGCACGGCGGCACGATGAACAACAAGGTCATCTATGCCGCCTATCATGCGTTTGCGCGCAAGGGCTTCTCGGTGCTGCGCTTCAACTTCCGCGGCGTCGGCCGCTCCCAGGGCCGGTTCGACCGTGGCGAGGGCGAACTGTCGGATGCGGCATCGGCGCTCGACTGGCTGCAGGCCTACAATCCGAACGCGACCGCCTGCTGGATCGCCGGATTCTCGTTCGGCGCCTGGATCGGCATGCAGCTGCTGATGCGCAGGCCCGAGATCAGCGGATTCATCTCGATCGCGCCGCCGGCCAACCTGTACGATTTCACCTTCCTGGCGCCTTGTCCGGCCTCCGGGCTGGTGCTGCAGGGCGACATCGACGATGTGGTGCCGTCGGAATCCGTCGGCAAGCTGGTTCATAAGCTGTCGAACCAGCGCGACATCGACATCGATTATCGCTTGGTGCCCGGCGCCAATCACTTCTTCCACGATCGGCTCGACGAACTGACCGTGGAGCTGGACGAGTTCATCGCCTCGATCATGCCCGGGGCGGCGACCGAAAGCCGCGGCAAGGCCAAGGCTGCGGCGCGCTGAGCGCCGTCCGCGCAGCTTAGCACTGTCCCCGAGAGGTTTCGCGATCCCGCTTCGGCTGCTGCCGCGCCGACGGCCTAAAGCCGCGCCCCGGCCGTGCGCAGCGCCGCCGGGCGCGGGTGCAGCCGGCCGCCGGTCAGGGGCTGCGGGCCACCGGTCGTGGTCGGCAGGGTGAGCGGCAGGCCGCGCAGCGAGCGCACCGCCAGATAGGCGAACGCCTGGGCCTCCAAGGCATCGCCGTCCCAGCCGATCTCCTCCACTGCCGCCACCGGCGCGCCCAGCCGGGCCGCCAGCTCGGCCATGATCGCCGGGTTGCGCCGGCCGCCGCCGGCGATCAGCCAGCGCAGCGGCGGGACCGGAAACAGGGCGGCCGAGCGCGCCACCGCCGCGGCGGTGAAGGCAACCAGGGTGGCGGCGCCGTCGGCCGGCGCCAGGCCCTCGACCACATCCGGCCGGAAGGCGTCGCGATCCAGGGATTTCGGCGCCGGCTGGGCGAAATAGGGGTGCGCCAGAAGGCTCGCCAGGACGCTCTCGTCGACCCGGCCGGCGCGTGCCAGCACCCCGTCGCGATCGAGCGGCTGGCCGGTATGGCGCAGCGCCCAGTCATCGAGCAGGGCGTTGCCCGGTCCGGTGTCGAAGGCGATCAGATGATCGGCCGGCCCGGCGCCGCCGACCCAGGTCACGTTGGCGACCCCGCCGATGTTGAGCACCGCCAGCGGCCGCGGCAGCTCGGCGGTCATCGCCGCATGATAGAGCGGCACCAGCGGCGCGCCCTGCCCGCCCTCGGCCACGTCGCGGCTGCGGAAATCGTTGACCACATCGATCCCGACCAGCTCCGCCAGCAGCGCCCCGTCACCGATCTGCCAGGTCAGGCGCCGCTCCGGCGCGTGCAGGATGGTCTGCCCATGGAACCCGATCAGGTCGACCGCGGCCCGCGGCGTGCCCGAGGCCTCGAGCAGGGATTCGACCGCCTCGGCATGCAGCAGGGTGAGCTCGCGCTCGACCTCCGCGACCGGCCCGCCGCCGCCCATCACCCCGGCCAGCCGGGCGCGGAACTCGGGGCTGAACGGCCGGGTCAGCGCCGGCCCGCACTCGAGCCGCCGTTCGCCGTCGGTGGTGATCAGCGCGGCGTCGATGCCGTCGCGCGAGGTGCCGCTCATCAGGCCCAGGGCCAGGATCGTATCGTCGGTCTTCATGGACAGCGCGCAAGAACCCCGGGAACGGCGCCGGACCGCGCCGATTGAGATGCCTTGCGCATCTGTGTTACATGACGCGGCCCTTGCGGCAAGCCCCGGCCGCCCAGCGACCGAGCGTTGCCGAGCCCCCAACAGCCCCGCCACCGCAGATGAGCGCACCCGCTTCCTCCTTTCTCCGCGACGCCGTCGCCCGTGGCTTCCTGCACCAGTGCACGGACCTGGAGGGCCTCGACGCCGAGGCCGTGAAGGGGCCGGTCGCCGCCTATATCGGGTTCGACGCCACCGCGGACTCGCTCCATGTCGGCAGCCTGGTGCCGATCATGCTGCTGCGCCTGCTGCAGCGCACCGGCCACAAGCCGATCGTGCTGATGGGCGGCGGCACCACCAGGATCGGCGATCCCTCGTTCCGCGACGAGAGCCGGCGGCTGCTGAACGACGACGAGATTGCCGGCAACATCGCCGGCATCCGCAAGGTGTTCGACAGCTTCCTCCGGTTCGGCGACGGCCCGACCGACGCGGTGATGGTGAACAACGCCGACTGGCTCGATCGGCTGGAGTACATCCCATTCCTGCGCGATTACGGCCGGCATTTCTCGGTCAACCGCATGCTGTCCTTCGACAGCGTGAAGCTGCGGCTCGACCGCGAGCAGTCGCTGTCGTTCCTGGAGTTCAACTACATGATCCTCCAGGCCTACGACTTCCTGGAGCTGGCGCGCCGGCAGAACTGCATCCTGCAGATGGGCGGCTCGGACCAGTGGGGCAACATCGTCAACGGCGTCGAGCTCGGCCGCCGGGTCGACGAGCGCGCGCTCTACGGCCTCACCACGCCGCTGATCACCACGTCCTCGGGCGCCAAGATGGGCAAGACCGCGGCGGGCGCGGTGTGGCTCAACGCCGAGCGTCTCAGCTCCTACGACTACTGGCAGTACTGGCGCAACGCCGAGGACGCCGATGTCGGCCGCTTCCTGCGGCTGTTCACCGACCTGCCGCTCGACGAGGTCGCCCGGCTCGAGCGGCTGCCCGGCGCCGCGATCAACGACGCCAAGATCGTGCTCGCCAACGAGGCGACCGCCCTGGCCCACGGCAAGGCGGCCGCGGACGGCGCGGCGGAGACAGCGCGGCGGACCTTCGGCGAGGGCGGCGTCGGCGCCGCGCTGCCGGAGTTCGTCGCCGCCGGCGCCGCGCTCGAGCGCGGCATCGCGATCCTCGAGATCCTGATCGCGACCGATCTGGCCGCCAGCAAGGGCGAGGCGCGGCGGCTGATCCGCCAGGGCGGCGTGCGCCTGAACAACGCGGCCGTGGCCGACGAGGCGCTGGTGGTGCGGGACGGCGATCTCGACGCCGATGGCGTGGCCAAGCTGTCCGCCGGCAAGAAGCGCCACGCCATCATCCGGCGCACCTGACGCAACCGCTACTTGGACTCGCGCCGGTCCGGCAGGGCGGTGACCGGGCTCGCCTCTCCCTTCTCGTCCAGCACGTCGAACAGGCCGCGCAGGAATCCCGGCGCCAGCGCAGCCAGCGGGTTCACCGAGATCTCCGGCTCGCTCAGCGCGCCGCGCGCCTTGTAGGTCGCGGCGAACAGCCCCTCTTCGGAGCCGAAGATCGCGCCGATCAAGGGGATGCTGCCGAGAATCCTGTTGACGGCATAGGCCGGCGCGATCGTGCCCTGCATGTCGATGGTGTCGGCATCGAAATCGAGCTGCCCGGTGGCGGTCAGTCCGATCGACGGGCCGTAGGCCCGGGCGAGCGGGACCTCGAGATGTCCGTCGGTCTTGATGAAGTCGCCGGTGAAGCGGGTGAACAGCAGTCCGTCCCCGGTCAATAGATCGACGAAGCCGATGAGCGTGGCCAGGGTCAGGAGGCGGGCCAGGCCCGGGGCGCGCACCAGACGGAATTCGGAAATCTCCGCCCGGCCGTGCAGCGGCCGCTTCGGGTCGTCCGCGGCCGCCTCGCCGATCACGGTCAGGCGGCCGCCGACCACGTTGTCGAAGACGTCGAAGGTGCGCAGCGCTTCGCCGGCGTCCTCGGCGATCGCCGAGAAGCGCATCTTGTTGGTCTCCGGTTCCGGCTGGTAGCGCAGGGTGACCGCGGAGCCGCCCCTGAGCGTGCCGTCGACCAGGATGCGTTGCCAGTGGCGTCCATCGTGATCGAGCAGCACCGAGACGTTGCTGATCTCCCGCCCCTCGGCGAGGACGACGCGATCGAGCCCGCTCGCGGTCAGCAGGATCGCGTCGCCACCTTCGTCCGGCGGCGGCGGCGCGGCGGCGCCGGCCGCCTCGTCGTCCTCCGAGAGCAGCGGCTCGGCATCGATCTCGCCGCCGGCGATCGAGATTTCGGGGCGGGTGGGCGTGAGCTTGATGGCGACGCCGTGCAGCCGCGTCTTGCCGAACTCCAGACGCGCCAGCTCAATGGCGGCGAAGCCATCGCCCGCCGCGGTAAAGCTGGCGCCGCCCGAGGCGGACAGGTCGCCCGCGGCGATCGCGAGATCGCGCAACGCCACCGCCCGGCCATCGACCAGGTCGATCGAGAAGCTGGCCCCACCGGGAACTCCCGCCGCCTTGCGCCACGCCAGCTCCGGCACGTCCAGGGTCACCTCGGCGAGGTCGAGTTCGGCGTCCGCCGTCATCGAGTTGCCGTTCTGGCGCGTGAACACCACGCGGCCCGCGATCGGCCCGTCGAAATGCGGCCTGAGATCGAGGCCGAACGCCGCCTGCTGCGCGGCGGTGGCGCGCCCGTCGATCACGAACCGGCTCTGAAATTCCGCGTCGCCGTCGAAGTTCTCGCGCCAACGCAGGCTGGCCGGCAGGCCGGACAGCAGGACGTCGCCCGACACGTCCATGCCGTGGTTGTCGAGCTCGACGGCGAGAACCGGCGAGGTGACGTCGCGTCCGAACAGCGCGCCCGCAAGCGTCACGTCGTCGACCTCGCCCTTGACCGACATCGTCACCTGGTCGAAGTCGAGATCCTTTTCGGCCGGGATCACGAACGAGATCTCGGCCCGGGCCACGCCGCCGGTCCCCGCCGGGTCGAGGCCGAGCGCGTCGGCGTAGCCGAGCGGCGGTTGGTTGAGGAGATCGAGCACGTCGCGAAACGGGCCGCCCGCGACGCCGTCCACATAGATCACCTGGTCGGGCAGATCGAGCCCGGTGATCACGGTGTTGCCGCCCTCGATCGACAGCCGCCCGACCTCGCCCCGGCTGAAGTCGACCGCAAGCTGCTGCTTGGTGAAGGTGGCGCGCCCGGCCGCGTTCTCGATCGGCGGCAGCGGCTTCTTGTAGTGCAGCGTCACGCCGCTGGCATCGAACCCGCCATCGAACCGCTCGACGACGACGCTGCCCGGCGCGCCGCGTACGGCGAGATCGAAATCCATCTCGCCGGCATCGGCGACGCCGGCGGTGATGTTCTCCAAGATCCAGCTTCGCGCGTTGGTGGCGGCGCGTTTCGGCCAATAGCGGCCGAGCGACTCGACCGCGATGTTGCCGACCGCCAGGTGGCCGGAGACGCGAAGCACGCCGCTCTTCGGGGTCGCGCCGGAAATCAGGCCGCTGACCGATAGATGAGCGGCGAGCTGCGGGCCGCCGAGATCGACGACGGCCGACTCGATGACCAGGCGATCGCCGCCGGCGTCGAGCCGTCCGCTCAGCGACAGCCGCTGCAACGGCAACGGCATGTCGTACTGCTCGGGAATGCTCAGCTGACCGCCCGCGCCGGCGAGATCGAACTTGGTGGTGGCGATCCGGCCGTCGAGGCCGATGCGCGTGGTGAAATTGCCCTGCAGCCGCAGGTTGACGCCCTCGAGCGCCATCAGGGACGGCTCGATCAGGCCGAGCGCGGGCACGTCGAGCCCGGCGAAGCTGCCGCCGATGCCGATCGTGGCGCTCGCCCGGTCATAGTCGAAGCGCGCGGCGAAGCGCGCGGGACTGCCGAGCTTCTCGACCGCCACCGAGACGTCGCCGGTCAGTCCGCCGGGGCCGCGGCGGATCGCGAAGTTAGCCTCCTGCGCCTCCCAGGTGAAGCCGAGCCGCGCATCCTCCAGGGTGACGCGGCCGCCGACCATGCTGATGCGGTTGAGATAGCCGGTGGTGCTGCCGGGCTCGGGCTCGTCCTGCAGCTCGGCCATGATGGCGGCGAAGCCGCCGCCGCCGGTGGGCGCGCCGCCTTCGGGCGATTCCAGCCCGGCGACGGTGAACCGCCCGTCGGGCTCGCGCCTGAGGTAGAGATGCGGGCCGAACACCTCGATCGCCGTCGGCGCGACCAGGCCGCGCAGCAGCCCGCGCAGCGAGAGCGTGAGCGAGATCTGCGGCACGCTGGCGATCGTCCGGCCGTCGGCGGCGATCGCGCGCACGCCGCGGGCACGCAGGTCGATGGTCCGCTCCCAGCCGGCCCAGGTCAGCGCGGTGTCCTCGATGTCGACGTCGAATTGGCCGTCGGCCGGGGTCAGCGCCTGCTCCAGATAGGGCGTCAGGAACGCGACCCTGAGCGGTTCGTCTCCGCTGATTCGCCACAACAGCACGCCGATCAGGATGGCGCTGCCGGCGATCAGCGCGGCGAGCAGCTCGAGGGCGATGATGGTAGATCGGCGCAGCACGGTGGTCGCTGGTTCCGCTGATGCTTGACCCGGTGGCGCTCGGCCTGGTGGCGCTTGACCCTAGGGCCGGGTTTCCGCAGTCTGCGCCCGAGAGCCTCTCGCGACGCAAGCTCGGGGCCGCATCGGCCCTCCCGGGTTGAGCGGCCGGAGTGACGGGCTCTGATCCGAACGGCGGACCATGCAGGCCTTGTCCCTTCCCTACGATCCGCGGGCGCTGCCGCGACCGGCCAGCGCCGAACGCGCCGGCATCGGTCTCGACCGCTGGAGCGAGCGGACGGAACAGCCGTCCGACCCGGAACTCGCGGCCTTTGCCGCCGCCGTGGCACGCGATCCCGGCGGCCGGGCGGTCCTCGAGGCCGTTTTCGGCAACAGCCCCTTCCTCAGTCAGTGCCTGCTCGCCGAGTCGGCAGTTCTCCAATCCTTCTTAGCCCAGGGCGCCGACGCTGTCTTCGGCGATTTGCTGGGGCGGCTCGGCCAGCGCACCGCGGCCGAACGCGACACCGCCCGGTTGGGCGATGCCCTGCGCGTGGCCCGCCAGCAGGTGGCGCTGGCGATCGCCCTGGCCGACATCACCGACGCCTGGCCGCTCGAACGCGTGACGAGCGCCATGAGCGAGTTCGCCGAGGCCAGCCTCGGCATCGCCGTCGCCCACCTGCTGCGGCGCGCCGCCGAAGCCGGCGAGATCGCGCTGCCCTATCCGGAGGCGCCGGAGCAGAACTCCGGCCTCGTCGTCATCGGCATGGGCAAGCTCGGCGCGCGCGAGCTCAACTATTCCAGCGACATCGACCTCATCGTGCTGTACGAGACCGCGCTGGTCGAGTATCGCGGCCGGCGCAGCGTGCAGGCGTTCTTCGTGCGCCTGGCCGGCGATCTGGTGCGACTGATGCAGGATCGCACCGCGGCCGGCGCCGGCTATGTCTTCCGCACCGATCTCAGGCTGCGCCCCGACCCCGCCTCGACGCCGCTCGCCATGTCGGTGCTGGCCGCCGAGACCTACTACGAGGGCATGGGCCAGAACTGGGAACGCGCGGCGATGATCAAGGCGCGGGTGGTCGCCGGCGATCTCGAGGCCGGCCAGCGCTTCCTGCGCCGCCTCACGCCCTTCGTCTGGCGCAAGCATCTCGACTTCGCGGCGATCCAGGACATCCATTCGATCAAGCGGCAGATCCACGCGGTCAAGGGCTTCCGCCATATCGCGGTGGGCGGCCACAACATCAAGGTCGGACGCGGCGGGATTCGCGAGATCGAGTTCTTCGCCCAGACCCAGCAGTTGATCTGGGGCGGTCGCGACATGAGCCTGCGCCAGCCGGCGACCTGCGACGCGATCCGCGCCCTGGTCGCGGCGGAGCGCGTCAAGCCCGAGACCGCCGACGACATGATCGCCGCCTACCGTCACCTGCGGATGGTCGAGCACCGGCTGCAGATGATCGACGACCAGCAGACCCAGACCCTGCCGCCGGAGGGGCCCGGGCTCGATCATCTCGCCTGCTTCTGCGGCGCCGCCTCGACCGCCGAGTTCACCGCGACCCTGCTGCACCATCTCGGCAAGGTCGAGGACCACTACGCCGAGCTGTTCGAGGAGGCGCCAACTCTGTCCGGGCCGGGCAGCCTGGTGTTCACGGGAACCGACGACGATCCCGACACGGTGCGCACCCTGGGCGCCATGGGCTTCACGGAGGGGGCGGCGATCTCCAAGGTGGTGCGCGGCTGGCATACCGGCCGCTATCGCGCCATGCGCAGCGTGCGGGCGCGCGAGCTGCTGACCGAGCTGATGCCGACGCTGTTGCAATCGCTCGGACGCACCACCCATCCGGACATGGCCTTCACCCGCTTCGACCAGTTTCTCGAGGCGCTGCCGGCCGGCGTGCAGCTCTTGTCGCTGCTCTATGCCAATCCCGGCCTGCTCGACCTGATCGCCGAGATCATGGGTGGCGCGCCGCGGCTGGCAGAGCATTTGAGCCGCAATCCGGCGCTGCTCGAGGCGGTGCTGTCGCATGGCTTTTTCGAGAGCGTGCCGCCGCCGGCGCAGCTTGCGCGGGAGCTCGCGAAGGTCCTGGCCGTCGCCGCCGACTACCAGGACGTGCTCGATCTCTGCCGCCGCTGGGTCAAGGACCGCCAGTTCCAGATCGGCGTCGCCCTGCTGCGCGGCATCAGCGACGGCCATGCCGCCGGCGGCCCGCTGAGCGACGTGGCGCAGACCGCGCTCGGCACCCTGCTGCCCCGCGTCGAGGCCGAGTTTGCCAACCAACATGGCCGCCTGCCGGGCGACGGGGTCGCCATCGTCGGCCTCGGCAAGCTCGGCAGCGCCGAGATGATGATCGGGTCCGACATCGACCTGGTGTTCCTCTACGACGTCGGCGACGAGACCCCGGAAAGCCTGGCGGCGATGCAGTCCGACGGCCCGCGGCCGCTGGCGCCGACCCACTTCTTCGCGCGGCTGGCCCAGCGCATGATCAATGCCATCACCGCGCCGACCGGCGAGGGCAAGCTCTACGAGGTCGACATGCGGCTCCGGCCCTCCGGTAATTCCGGACCGATCGCCTCGGCGCTGCCGTCGTTCAAGCGCTACCAGGAGCAGGAGGCCTGGAGCTGGGAGCACCTGGCGCTGACCCGCGCCCGGGTGATCGCCGGCGCGCCGGACTTCACCGCCCGCATCGATGCGGTGCTGCGCGAGATCCTGACCCTGCCGCGCGACGCCGAGCGGCTCGCCGTCGAGGTCGCCGACATGCGCGCCCGCATCGCCGAGCAGCGTCCCGACGACCGCCAATGGGACGTGAAGAACCGCCGCGGCGGGCTGATCGACGTCGAATTCATCGCGCAGTACCTGCAGCTGCGCCACGGCGCCGCGCATCCGGAGGCCCTGCACCCGACCACCGCCGAGGCGTTCCGCCGGCTGGCCGACGCCGGCGTGCTCGAGCCCGCGGCGGCGGAGTCGCTGATTGCCGCATTGCGCCTGTGGCATCGGGTGCAGAGCATGCAGCGCCTGCTGGTCGAGCATTTCTTCGAGGAGGACAGCCTGCCGGCGGGGTTGCGCGCGACGCTCGCCCGCGGCGCCGGCGCCGCCGACTTCGAAACGCTCAAGCAGGACATGGACGAGGTCGCCGTTGGCGTGCGCGCGCAGTTCGAGCGCCTGGTCGGACCGGTGCGGCGGATCGCCGGCAAGACCGAGGCCGCGGGGCGCGCAGAACCGAATCGGGAGATTCCGACATGACGGCTTCGCCGGCGCCGCGCCGCCGCCCTCAGTCAGCAACCCCCAAAGGAGAGTCCGACATGCCCCTCGCGCCCGGCCACAAGGCCCCCGCGTTCACCCTGCCGACCGACGGCGGCGGCACGGTCAAGCTCGCCGAACTCAAGAGCAAGACCGTGGTGCTGTACTTCTATCCGAAGGACGACACCTCGGGCTGCACCAAGGAGGCCTGCGGCTTCCGCGACAACATGTCCAAGCTGACCAGGGCCGGCGCGGTGGTGGTCGGCGTCTCCAAGGACAGCGTCGCCAGGCACGACAAGTTCAAGGCCAAGTACGACCTCAACTTCGCGCTCGGCGCCGACGAGGACGGCAAGGTCTGCGCGGCCTACGGCACCTGGATCGAGAAGAGCATGTACGGCCGCAAGTACATGGGCATCGACCGCGCCACCTTCGTCATCGACGGCAACGGGGTGATCCGCAACGTCTGGCGCAAGGTGAAGGTGCCCGGCCATGTCGACGAGGTGCTGGAAGCGGTGAAGGCACTGTAGGCGCGCGGCCCGCGACCGGCGGCACAGCCATGGAGTTCGCCTTCCCCGAGATCGCCGGATCGGTGTTCGAGCTCATTCGCACGATCGAGTTCGACGTCGTCATCGGCGAGGCCGGCGTGCCGGTCCGCGTCGAGCTGTTCCAGGCGATGGACGAGCCGACGCGCTTCCGCGCCCGGGTCTGGCAGCGCGAGGAACTGCCACGGCCGACGGAAGCCGGGGCGGTCGCGGAAGAACCGCCCGGGACCCCGCCCGAGGTCCTGGTCGAGCGGCCGGTCGATCTCGGCGACGACTATCTCGACTTCGCCGCCGAGGATTCCGATGCCGCGCTCCATGCCGTGCTCGAGGATCTGGCCGACCGGTTGACCCCGTGGACCCCGCTGTCGACGGCGAAGCCGTGAACGGCGCGCCAACGCCTGCGACCCTTTCGGAGGCCGCCTGCGCCGTGCTCGCCGCCGGCGACCCGGCGGACAAGCTGCGGCTCAGCGCCGCGACGGCGGCGGCCTGGCGCGACGGCCGCATTGACGCGATCGGCGCCGCGCGACCGCCCGACCGCCCGGCACGCCCCGACCGCCCCGTGCTGCTGGCGCCGCGCGACATGCCGAAGCGCAAGTCCGGGCAGTCGGCCGCGCATCGCATCGCCCTGCTGCACGCCCTCGCCCACATCGAGCTCAACGCCGTCGACCTGGCCTGGGACATCGTCGCGCGCTTCGCGCACGCCGACCTGCCGAGGGCGTTCTGCGACGACTGGGTCACGGTGGCCGCCGAGGAGGCGCTGCATTTCGGCCTGCTGGCCGACCGCCTCGCCGCGCTCGACGCCGCCTATGGCGACCTGCCGGCCCATGACGGGTTGTGGCAGGCGGCGGGGGAAACCGCCCATGACCTGCTGGCCCGGCTCGCGATCGTGCCCCTGGTGCTCGAGGCGCGCGGCCTCGACGTGACCCCGGCGACCATCGCCAACCTGGAGCGCGCCGGCGACATCGAGAGCGTTGCCGTGCTGCGCCGGATCTACCACGACGAGATCGGCCACGTCGCAACGGGCCGGCGCTGGTTCGAGCATGTCTGCGCGGCCCGGGGCGTCGCCCCCGTCGCCACCTGGCAGGCGCTGGTGCGGCGGCATTTCCGGGGCAGGCTGAAGCCGCCCTTCAACGACGACGCCCGCGCCGCCGCCGGCTTCGACGCCGCGTTCTACCGTCCGCTGGCCGACGAGCCGGTTTCCACGTTAACTTGACATTCAGGCATTTAGGCCCCATCTAGCGGGCACGGTGCTCTCGCGAACGCGCGATATGTTTCCGGTGACGGCCAGTCCGACCCGGAAACGTTAATGTCCCGAGACCATTTCTTAACCCCCCGTCTAGTTCCTCTGCGCGTGGAATGTGGCGAAACGCCCCCAACCGGGGTGCGTGGCCCCCATTTTGCGTGGGTAATGCCCCGTGTCCGGTTCGGCGCAGAAGGACTATTGATGACCACCCCGACTTTTCTCGAACTCGGCGTCGCCGAGCCGCTTTGCCGTGCTCTCGCTGCTGAAGGCTACACCACCCCCACGCCGATCCAGGCCCGGGCGATCCCGCGCCTGCTCGCCGGCCAGGACCTGCTCGGCATCGCCCAGACCGGCACCGGCAAGACCGCGGCCTTCGCCCTGCCGATCCTGCAGCAGCTCGCCGAGCGCAAGCAGCCCGCCGGCCCCAAGGGCACCCGGGCGCTGATCCTGGCGCCGACCCGCGAACTCGCGGTCCAGATCGGCGACGCATTCAAGACCTATGGCCGCCATATGGGCCTGCGCCAGACCGTGATCTTCGGCGGCGTCGGCCAGAATCCCCAGGTTGCGGCGGTCGCCCGCGGCGTCGACATCGTGGTCGCCACGCCGGGCCGCCTGCTCGACCTCCTCAACCAGCGCCATCTGCGGCTCGACAAGGTCACTCACCTGGTGCTCGACGAGGCCGACCGCATGCTCGACATGGGCTTCATCCGCGACGTCCGGAAGATCATCGCGATGATGCCCAAGGAGCGTCATTCGCTGCTGTTCTCGGCCACCATGCCGGCCGATGTCGAGCGCTTGGCCCACGACATCCTGCGCGCGCCCGAGCGCATCGAGGTGACCCCCAAGGTCGTCACCGTCGACAAGATCGACCAGCGCGTGGTGTTCGTCGACTCGGCGCGCAAGACCAACCTGCTCGGCCGGCTGTTGGCCGATCCCGAGATGAGCCGCGTCATCGTCTTCACCCGCACCAAGCACCGCGCCAACCGGGTCGCCGAGCAGCTCGAGAAGTTCGGCGTCGACGCCGAGGCGATTCACGGCAACAAGTCGCAGGGCGCGCGCCAGCGGGCGCTCGAGCGCTTCCGCAGCGGCGACGCCCGCGTGCTGGTCGCGACCGACATCGCCGCGCGCGGCATCGACATCGACAGCATTTCCCATGTCGTGAACTACGAGCTGCCGAACGAGCCCGAGAGCTATGTCCACCGCATCGGCCGCACCGCGCGCGCCGGCGCCGAGGGCATCGCGGTGTCGTTCTGCGCGCCGGACGAGCGCAGCTTCCTGCGCGACATCGAGCGGCTGACCAAGCGCCCGCTGCTGGTGGTCGACGGCCGCACCTGGATCAAGGACCTGGGCGAGCCGGGCGCGGAGCAGGCGCCGGCCAACGAATCCCGGGGCCCGCGCCAGGGTCAGCGCCGCGACGGCGGCCGCCCGCAGCAGAATCGGCCGCAGGGCCAGCGGCATGGCAATGGCGGCGGCAATGGTGCGCGCAACGACAATCGCCGGGAGGAGAACCGCGGCGACGATCTTCGCCGCGACGATGTGCGGCGCGACGACAGCCGGCGCGACGATGGCGGGCGCGGCGAGAAGCGTCGCGACATGATCGGCGACATGCCGCTGTACCGGCCGAAGTCGGCCCCGCCCCATGGCCACCGCCAGGGTCAGGGCCAGAGTCAGGGCCGTCCCGACGGCGATCGCAGCGACGGTGCCGGCAAGCCGCGCGGTCGCTTCCGCTCCGGCGGTCGCGGTCGCGCCGCGTAAAGGCGGTCGTCTCGTCTAGGGATCGTTTCCTCTCATGTTGTCATCGCCGGGCCTCATCCTGAGCTTGTCGAAGGATGGCCCGGCGATCCATGGTGCCATCGCACGATGGATGCCCGGATCAAGTCGGGGCATGACATCGGAGAGGATCGTCGAGTCCGGTGCGGTTGCGGTTCAGCTCGCCGCCTGGCCCTCGACCCCGCCTTCGATGCGCGAGGCCAGCGCCGCGGCGAGGAAGTCGTCGATGTCGCCGTTGAGCACCGCGTCGGTCGCCGAGGTTTCCACGCCGGTGCGCAGGTCCTTCACCATCTGATAGGGCTGCAGCACGTAGGAGCGGATCTGGTGGCCCCAGCCGATGTCGGTCTTGGCCGCTTCGGTCGCCGCCGACTCCGCCTCGCGCCGCTTCAGCTCCATCTCGTAGAGCCGAGCCTTCAGCATCGCCATGGCGGTCGCGCGATTGCGGTGCTGCGAGCGGTCGGCCTGGCATTTCACCACGATGCCCGAGGGCACGTGGGTGATGCGGATGGCGCTCTCGGTCTTGTTGACGTGCTGGCCGCCGGCGCCGCCCGAACGCATGGTGTCGACCTGCAGGTCCTTGTCGTCGATCTCGACCTCGATCGTGTCGTCGACCACCGGATAGACCCAGGCCGAGGCGAAGCTGGTGTGCCGCCGCGCCTGGCTGTCATAGGGCGAGATGCGCACCAGCCGGTGCACGCCGCTCTCGGTCTTCAGCCAGCCATAGGCGTTGTGGCCGAGGATCTTGAGGGTCGCCGATTTCAGCCCGGCCTCTTCACCCGGGCTTTCCTCCAGCCACTCCACCTTGTAGCCGTGCTGTTCCGCCCAGCGGGCGTACATCCGAAGCAGCATCTCGGCCCAGTCCTGGGCCTCGGTGCCGCCGGCGCCGGCATGGACCTCGAGATAGCAGTCGTTGGCGTCGGCCTCGCCGGAGAGCAGGCTCTCGAGCTCGCGCTTGGCGGCGGTGGCCTTGAGCTCCCTGAGCTGGGCCTCGCCCTCGGCCACGGTCGCCGCGTCGTCCTCGGCCTCGCCGAGCTCGATCAGGGTCGCGGCGTCGTCGAGGCCGCGCTCGAGCGCCTTGTACCCCTCGATCGAATTCTGCAGATGGGTCCGCTCGCGCATCAGGGTCTGCGCGGCGTCGGGCTTTTCCCAGAGCGCCGGGTTCTCGGCCTCGGCGTTCAGCTCGTCGAGCCGGCGAAGCGCGTTATCCCAGTCAAAGATGCCTCCTCAGCAGCGCCAACGAGGATCGGATCTCGTCGGCGACCGCTTCGAGCTCTGCGCGCATGGCACTCTCTCTCGCTCTGGTCTCGGGAAACGGGTCGCGGTGGGTGATAGGCGAGCCCGCCCGGTCCGTCAATAGACCGGGGCGCGCGTGACGCGGCGGCTCAGTACAGCCCGCCGGTGCCTCCGGCGCTCGGTGCCGTGCCGCCGGAAATCGCCGGCCCCTCGCTGGCGGTGCCGACGCCCTCGATCACCACGCGCTGGCCGTCGGGCTCGGTCCCCGGCTTGAACGCTTCCCAGATCACGTTCTTGTCGGCGCTGCTGGCGCGCTGGCCGGTGGTGGCGTCGACCCGCACCAGGCGGATGCCCGGCGGGACCCGGAACGGGATGCCGGGCCGGTCGGCCAGCGCCTCGGCCATGAACTGCTTGAAGGCCGGCGCCGCGACGCTGGCGCCGGTTTCCTTCTTGCCGAGGGATTTCGGCTGGTCGAAGCCGACGAACACGCCGACCGCGAGATCGGGCGAGAAGCCGACGAACCAGGTGTCGTTGCTGTCGTTGGTCGTGCCGGTCTTGCCGGCCAGCGGCTTGCCGACCGAGCGGATGCTGGCGCCGGTGCCGCGCGCGATCACGCCTTCCAGCATCGAGACCATCTGGTAGGCGCTGCCGGGATCCACGATCTGCTCGCGCAGGTCGGGAATCTGCGGCACCTCCTGCGCCGTCCAGGCGACGCCGCTGCAGCCCTCGCAGGGTCGCGTGTCGTGGCGGTAGATGGTGTCGCCGCGGCGGTCCTGCACCCGGTCGATCAGCGTCGGCTCGATCCGCTTGCCGCCGTTGACGATCATGGCATAGGCGGTGGTCAGCCGCAGCACGGTGGTTTCGCCGGCGCCGAGCGCCATCGACAGGGTCGGCATCATGTTGTCGGTGATGCCGAAGCGCCGCGCCGTCTCGACGATCCGGTCCATGCCGACGGTCTGGGCCAGGCGCACGGTCATCAGGTTGCGCGACTTCTCGATGCCGAGCCGCATGGTGCTCGGCCCGTAATACTCGCCGCTGTAGTTCTCCGGCTTCCACGGCGGCAGGCCCGGCCCCTGATCGATCACGATCGGCGCGTCGAGGATGATGGTCGAGGGCGTGAAGCCGTGCTCCAGCGCGCTCAGGTACACGAACGGCTTGAAGGCCGAGCCGGGCTGCCGCAGCGCCTGGGTCGCGCGGTTGAACTCGCTCATCGCGTAGCTCCAGCCGCCGGTCATCGCCAGCACCCGGCCGGTATGCGGGTCGAGCGCCACGATGGCGCCGCCGACCGCGGGGATCTGGCGCAGGCCGTAGCTGCCTTCCGGATAGGCGTTGCCCTCGGAATCCGCGGCGATCGCCTCGACCGGGATCACGTCGCCCGGCTGCAGCGCGTCCGATACCTTGCCGACGCTGGGGCCGAGGCCGTCCTCGCGCACGCGCCGCGCCCACTTCACCTCGGCCAGCGGAATCTGTCCGGTGGCGCCGCCGGACAGGCCGATTTGGGCCTGCTTGCTGTCGGCGTCGAGCACCACCGCGAGCTGCCAGCCATAGAGCCCCGCGGGCGGCGCGACGCCGGCCAGCGCCGTCTGCCAGTCGTCGCCGATCTCGACTTGGGTCAGCGGACCGCGCCAGCCGTGGCGGCGGTCATAGCCGACCAGCCCGGCGCGCAGTGCCCGGTCGGCGATCGACTGCAGCACCGGATCGACCGTCGAGCGCACCGACAGTCCGCCCTTGTACAGCGCGTCCTCGCCGAACCGGGCGACCAGCTCGCGGCGCAGCTCCTCGGCGAAGTAGTCGGCCGACACGGTCTCGATGTCGCCGCGCCCGCGCACCACCAGCGGTTCCGCCTTGGCCGCCTCGGCCTCGGCGGCGGTGATGTGGCCATCCTCGGCCATGCGGTCGATCACCCAGTCGCGGCGCGCCTTGGCTGCCTCGGGCTGGCGGACCGGGTTGTAGTTGTTGGGCGCCTTCGGCAGCGCGCCGAGAAACGCCGCCTCGGCGGTGGTCAGCTCGTCGAGCGACTTGTCGAAATAGTTCAGCGCCGCCGCCGCCACTCCGTAGGAGCCATAGCCGAGATAGATCTCGTTGAGATAGAGCTCGAGGATCTGCGCCTTGGTGAAGGCCTCCTCGATGCGAAAGGCGAGGATCGCCTCGCGCACCTTGCGGCGCAGCGACACCTCGTTGCCGAGCAGGAAATTCTTGGCCACCTGCTGGGTGATGGTCGAGGCGCCGACCGGCCGCCGGTCGCGCCCGAAATTGGCGACGTTGATCAGCACCGCATTGACGATGCCGGGCACGTCGATCCCGGGATGCGAGTAGAAGGTCTTGTCCTCGGCGGCGAGGAAGGCGTTGATGACCAGCTTCGGCACGCCCTCGATCGGCACGAACACCCGTTTCTCGATGGCGAACTCGGCGAGCAGGCGGCCGTCGCCGGCATGCACGCGGGTCACCACCGCCGGCTGGTAGGTGGCGAGTGCGCGGTAGTCGGGCAGGCCCTCGGAATAGTGCTCGTAGAGCAGGAACGCGGCGCCGGCCCCGGCGATGCCGAGGATGACCACCAGGCCGAAGAACGCCGACAGCAGACGGATGAAAATGCGCCCGGCGCGTCGCCGCCGGCGCGGCGCCGCCGGCTGGGGCTGATCGCTGTCGTGCTGGTTCATGGCTCGTGATCCGCGCCGAGTGTGCTGCGGAAATATGGCGGGCTCATGGCTGCCGCATCGTCTGCTGCTGCTCGAAATAGCCGTCGACCGCACGCAGGACCGCGGCGCCGAGCTTCGCGCGATGCTTGGGCGAGCCCAGCTGCGCCTCGTCCTCCTTGCTCGAGAGATAGCCGAGCTCGATCAGCACCGATGCGACGTCGGGCGCCTTGAGCACGGCAAAGCCGGCGAAACGGTGGCTGTTCCTGAGCAGCAGCGTGTCGCTGCTCAGCTCGTCGACCAGCAGCTTCGCGAAGCGGGCCGACAGGTTCTTGGTCTCGCGCTGCGCCAGGTCGATCAGGATGTTGGTGACCACTTCGTTCTCGTTCGACAAGTCGACCCCGGCGATCACGTCCGACTTGTTCTCCTTGGCGGCGAGCGCCGCCGCCTCGGCGTCCGACGCCTGCTCGGACAGCGTGTAGACCGAGGCGCCGCGCAGATCCTTGGTCGAATGGGCGTCGGCGTGGAGCGAGATGAACAGCCTCGCCCCGGCCGCCCGGGCGATCTCGATACGGTCGCGCAGGCGGATGAATACATCGTTGTCCCGGGTCAGCACCACCCGGTAGCGGCCGGTCGCCTCGAGCTGGCGCTTGAGCTCCAGGGCCATCGCCAGGGTGATTGCCTTCTCGTAGCTGCCGGCCAGGCCGATCGCCCCGGGGTCGACACCGCCATGGCCGGGGTCGAGGGCGATGATCGGACGGTCGTCCCCGGTCTGCGGCTTGGGCGGCGGCAGGACCAGCGCGACCGGCGCCGCCATCGCGGTGGCGGACACCAGGGGCGCCGCCCGCAGCGAGCCCTCGAAATCGACCGCGCTCGTCGGCTCGAGGTCGATCACCAGGCGAATCGGCGCGGATTCCGACGCCGGCAGGAGCTGGACCTCGCGCACATGGGTCGGGCCGGCGAGGTCGAGCACGACCCGCGAGGTCCCGGGCGCGAACAGGCCGTAGCGCAGCGACTGCACCAGTCCGCGGCCCTGCGGCGCATGGCCGTCCGGAAGCTGCCAGTCGACTTCGGTCAGGTCGACCACCATGCGATAGGGCTGGGCCAGCGGGAAGATGCGGTAGCCCGGTGCTTCGGTCAGGTCGAGCACCACCCGGGTCTTGTCCGGGTGAAGGCCGAGCCGCACGTCGAGCACGATCGGCTTGGCCCAGGCCGGCGCGACCGCCAAGAGCCCCGCCAGGAGGACGACCCAGACCCCGATGAGCACCCCGCGCAGTTCGCGCATTTGGTGGTTCCTCAGGTACTTGTCCACAAGATGTGATGGTATACCGTTGTCGGTCGGTGCTTCGCAATGGCCTCGCCCCGGCGCCGGCGCGAGCCGGCCGGACCGCGACACCGGAATTCGCCTCCAAGGATTAATGGATTGTGGAACGCCAGCGGTATGGTTATTTTCGCTGGGCCCGCAGTCGCCCGGCCGTGAGTCACGGTCGAACCTCCGGAGTTCCGGATCGGCGGCTTGCCGTCCTAGCGGTTGGATCCGCCCTCCACAGCTCGCTTGCAGACGTGGAGGCGCGTTGGTCGCCGCAGCCGGCCGTGGCGGGCCACACTGACACCGTATTCCCGGCAAGCGCGCCTTGCGCTCGCGAATGGGTACCGGTCATGACGCCTCGGCGGCTCGCCGCGGCGGCGTCGTTCGACAGGTCGACATGATAAACGTCTGGTTTTCTCACCTCAGTATCGCGCCGCCGCCCGAACTAGACACGGGCCGCGCCGGACGCGACTTGGAGCAATTCGTCAATGGCAAAGCACATGCTGATCGACGCCACCCACCCGGAGGAGACCCGGGTCGTGGTGGTGGACGGCAAGCGTCTGGAAGAGTTCGACATCGAGCTCGCCAGCAAGAAGCAACTCAAGGGTAACATCTATCTCGCCAAGGTGACCCGCGTGGAGCCCTCGCTCCAGGCGGCGTTCGTCGAATACGGTGGCAATCGCCACGGCTTCCTGGCGTTCAGCGAGATCCATCCCGACTACTACCGGATCCCGGTCGCGGACCGCGAGGCGCTGCTCGCCGCCGAGGCGCGCGAGGCGGCGGCGGAAGAGGCCCGCGAAGACGCCCGCGAGGCCGCGGCCGAGGCTCGTTCGGCGGGTCGCCGGCGCGGCGGCGGCGCATCGAAGGCCGAAGCCAGCCGGGCCGAAGCCCGCCAGGCCGAAGCCCGCCAGGCCGAGGACGAGTCCGAA
Organism: uncultured Rhodospirillaceae bacterium; assembly: GCA_964372215.1. Classification (GTDB taxonomy): domain Bacteria; phylum Pseudomonadota; class Alphaproteobacteria; order Dongiales; family Dongiaceae; genus DAIMFL01. The sequence continues at coordinate 2,043 of CAYJQC010000001.1, read as the reverse complement.
GACGACCGGCAGGCCGACGATTCCCGGGCCGGCGGCGGGGTGCCGGAGGAACTGTGGCCGTCCCAGGCGCTCGGGTTCGGGCGCGACCGGCTGGCGTCCGACGAGACCTATGATAGCGACGAGGATGACAGCGACGAGGACGACCAGGACCGGCAGGGCGGCGCAGGCGCGTCGGCGGCGGCCGAACCGGAGTCCGAGGCGCCAGGCTGGGCCGAGCCGTCCGGCGGCATGGCGGACGGCCACGAGGGCGGCGCTGGCGAAGCCGACCGCGGCGCCCCAGACCAGGATGGCGGCCAGGACGGTGGCCAGGATGGCGGCCAGTACGGCGACCATGGCGAACCCCCGGCGGAAGCGGCGGCGGAAGCCCGCGCGGGCGCCGACGACGTCCCGGCCGAGAATGCAACCGGCGAGGCGTTGCCGGCGGCGAACGAATCGGCCGGCGCGGTCGTGCAGGCGGAGGCCCGGCAGGTCCCGGTCGAGGTCATCGGCGGCGACGAGATCGAGGAGGTGCAGCCGCGCCGCAGCCCGCGCGGCCTGCGCAGCTACAAGATCCAGGAGGTCATCAAGCGCCGCCAGGTGATGCTGGTGCAGGTGACCAAGGAGGAGCGCGGCACCAAGGGCGCCGCCCTCACCACCTATCTCTCCCTCGCCGGCCGCTATTGCGTGCTGATGCCCAACACCGCGCGCGGCGGCGGCGTCTCGCGCAAGATCTCGAGCCCGGTCGACCGCAAGCGCCTGAAGGCGATCCTGGAGGAGCTCGACATCCCCGAGGGCATGGCGGTCATCATCCGCACCGCCGGGGCCGAGCGCAGCAAGGCCGAGCTGAAGCGCGACTACGAGTACCTGCTGCGGCTGTGGGACGAGATCCGCGAGCTGACCCTGAAGTCGAGCGCCGCGGCGCTGGTCTACGAGGAAGCGAACCTGATCAAGCGGTCGATCCGCGACCTCTACAGCCGCGACATCGAGGACGTGATCGTCGACGGCGAAGAGGGCTACAAGGTCGCCAAGTCGTTCATGCGCACGCTGACCCCGAGTCATGCCAAGCGGGTGCAGCTCTACCGCGACCCGATGCCCCTGCTCCACCGCTACCAGGTGGAGAGCCAGCTCGACGCCATCCACAATCCGGTGGTCCAGCTCAAGTCGGGCGGCTACATCGTCATCAACTCGACCGAGGCGCTGGTCGCCATCGACGTCAATTCGGGCCGCGCCACGCGCGAGCGCAACATCGAGGAGACGGCCTACAAGACCAACCTCGAGGCGTCCGAGGAGATCGCCCGCCAGCTGCGCCTGCGCGACCTCGCCGGGCTGATCGTCATCGACTTCATCGACATGGACGAGAGCCGTCACAACGCGGCGGTGGAGCGGCGCGTGAAGGAATCGATGCGGCACGACCGTGCCCGCATCCAGATCGGACGCATCAGCGCCTTCGGCCTGCTCGAGCTGTCGCGCCAGCGGCTGCGCCCCAGCCTGTTCGAGACTTCGAACGAGCTGTGCCAGCATTGCCGCGGCACCGGGCATGTGCGGTCGACCGAGTCGACCGCGCTCCATGTGCTGCGCTCGATCGAGGACGAATGCCTGAAGAGCCGCAGCGTCGTCGGGCTCGCCGTCGCGGTGCCGACCCCGGTCGCGCTCTATGTCCTCAACTACAAGCGCAAGGCGCTGGCCGAGATCGAGCTTCGCCACGCCATGCGGATCTTCCTGAGCGGCGACGACCATCTGATCCCGCCGGAGTACCGCGTCGAGCGGCTCAAGGCGCTGGCGCCCGGCGAGCAGGTGCGCCCGCCGGTGATGCAGGCCATCGCCGGGCCGGCGGTGACCGAAGCGGAGGAGGTCGACGACGTCGAGGACGAGGACGGAGAGGAAATCGAGGCGACCTCCGAGGTCCGGCGCGAGGCTGCTACCGAGGGCGAGGACCACGGCAGCAAGCGGACGCCGCGCCGGCGTCGACGCGGCGGCCGTGATCGCGACCGCGACCGCGAGCCGGGCCGCGACCGGGCGGCGCCGCGCGCCGCGCCGGCGGACGCCGCGAGCGCACCCGCCCGG